>SMWR01000033.1 GCA_004356735.1 Deltaproteobacteria bacterium | reverse complement strand
GGAGTCGGAAGTCACCGGCGAGAAGGACAGCGTCAAGCGCCTGCGCAAGGGCGACTGGGTCATCGTCTCCTGGAAGATGATGGACAACCCCCGCATCGCCTACAAGATCAATGTGATTCCCGAGGTCGAGGAAGCGGCAGACGACGTCAATTAGGGCCCTCGCCGCAAAACGATCTTCAACAGGGTCCGGCGGCTAGCCGGCAGCCGCGGCTGCCGGCTAGCCGCCGGACCCTGTTTGTTGGGTTCGTCACCGTCGGATAGCGTCTTCGGAGATGACCGACGCACCGCCGCTTCGCCCCGACCAGTACGACCGCTACCGGCGGCACCTGACGCTGCCGGAGTTCGGTCTCGAAGGGCAGCAGGCGCTGCTGGACGCCCGGGTCCTGCTGATCGGAATGGGTGGATTGGGCTGCCCACTGGCCCAGTACCTGGCGGCGGCCGGCGTGGGGACGCTGGGTCTGGTCGACTTCGATGTGGTCGACGCGTCCAATCTTCAGCGCCAGCTGCTCTACGGCGTGGCCGACATCGGACGCCCCAAGCTGGACGTGGCTGTCGAGCGCATCCATGCGCTCAACCCGGACGTGCAGGTGGACGTCCACCGGCTCCAGCTGGACTCGGGCAATGCCATGGAGATCCTGGCGGCCTACGACGTGATCGTGGACGGCACCGACAATTTTCCCACCCGATATCTCATCAACGACGCCTGCGTGCTGCTCGGCAAGCCGAACGTGCACGGATCGATCTTCCAGTTCGAAGGCCAGGCGACCGTCTTCGATGCGCGACACGGCCCCTGTTATCGCTGCCTGTATCCTGAGCCGCCGCCGCCGGGTGCCGTTCCTTCCTGTGCCGAGGGCGGCGTGCTCGGCGTGCTGCCGGGTCTGGTGGCCACGATCCAGGCCACGGAAACGATCAAGCTCCTGACTGGCATCGGCGATCCCCTCTACGGCCGACTGCTGCGTTACGACGCGCTTCGGATGAAATTCGACGAGTTCAAGCTGAAGAAGGACTCCCAGTGTCCGGTCTGCGGCAGCCAGCCCACGGTGACCGAGCTGATCGACTACGTGGGCTTCTGCGGCGTGCCGGCCATTGAAGGGCTCGAGGTTCCCGAGGTGGCGGCGGCCGAAGTGCGCGACGCCCTGGATCGCGGTGACGAGTTCCTGCTGCTGGACGTCCGCGAGCCCGACGAGGTGGCGACCGCCCAGATCGAAGGCAGCCGCGGGCTGCCCCTGGGCGAACTCGAGGCCCGGATGGATGAACTCGCGTCCTGGCGCCAACGGCGTATCGTCGTCCACTGCCACACTGGAGCGCGCAGCGCCCGCGCCTGCCAGGCGCTGCGGGCCGCGGGTTTTCGCAACGTCGCCAATCTGGCCGGCGGAATCGAAGCCTGGTCGCTGACGGTGGACCCGGACGTCCCGCGGTATTGACGCTGGCAGCATCGCGCTAGGCTTTCGAGGTCCGGAGGTCAGATGGCGCAGACCAAGGTTCCCGATCCCCTGAAACTTCAGCAGCTGCTCGGGTCCCAGAGTGGCGCCGCGGCCGCGCGCACTGCCGAGGCCTGTCTGGCGGCCGGGCAAACGATCGATGCGATCGGGTTCCTGGTGCTGGCCGATGACACCGAAAAGCTCGAGGCCGTGCGCCAGCAGGCGATCTCGTCCGGAGACGTCTTCCTGCTGCGCGCCCTGGTTCGGGCAACCGGCGTCGCGGTCGAGACCGAGCAGTGGCAGGCTACGGCCGATGCCGCCGAGGCCAGCGGAAAGCTGCATTACGCCGCCGACGCGCGTCGGCTGGCGGAAAGCACCAGCGATTAGACGGCCGGCTGGTCTCGCTGTTGCTGCGCGCGCTGTCCGAGCGCGGGATTCTCCAGCATCGGCGCCCAAATTGACGGGCGCGCCGTGCCCGCCTTACACTTGCACCATGTTCCCCCCGCCTGCTGTAGCGGAACACATGCTCGAGCGGTCCCTGGCTCTCGAGACGCGCCGCGTCTTCGGCGCGCGAGCCTGACCACGGGTGAACGGCACCAACGAGGTCAGCGTTCAGAACGAGGTCGGCGTTCAGAACGAAGTCGACGTTCAGAACGCGATCGTCGTCCAGAACGCTCGCTCCCACAATCTGCAGAACGTCAGCTGCCGGTTCCCGCTGGGCTCGCTGACGGTGGTGACCGGAGTCTCGGGCTCGGGCAAGTCCACGCTGGCCTTCGACACGCTTTACGCCGAGGGCCAGCGCCGCTACGTGATGTCGCTCTCGACCTACGCGCGCCAGTTCCTGGAGAGGCTTCCCCGCCCGGAGGTCGACTTCATCTCCCATCTGCCACCTGCCATTGCCATCGAACGCCGCAACCGGGTCACCAACGCGCGCTCCACGGTGGGGACGGCGACCGAGATTCTCGACTACCTGCGCCTGCTCTACGCGAAGATCGGCGAGACCTCGTGTCCGGATTGTGGGCTCGGTGTTGCCGCTGGAACCGTGGAGGCGGTGGCGGAGCGGATCGAGGAGCGTTTCCGTGGCGGTCGGATCTCGGTGGGCGCCCCGCTCGAGCGACAGCGGCGCGAGACCTCGGCCCAGCAGCGGGATCGGCTGGTCCGCGAGGGGTTCGGGCGGGGACTCGATGCGAAGCGTCAGCCCGTCGACCTGAGCGAACTCAGCGGGCGGCAGATGGACGCCCTGCGTCGCGACGGACTGCTGTTGATCGATCGCCTGGCGCTCAAGAGCAAGGGCAGCCGCGCGCGGCTGACCGAGGCGGTGGCGACGGCATTTGCGCGCGGCGCTGGGATCTGCGAGGTGATTCCAGTCGATGGGGAACCGGCGCGCTTTCGCGAAGGCTTTGCGTGCGACGGCTGCGGACGCCAGTTCGCCCGGCCCGAGCCTGCACTCTTCTCCTTCAACAGTCCGCTGGGAGCCTGTGAGACCTGCCAGGGCTTCGGACGGGTTCCAGCGCTGGATGCCGAGCGTGTGATTCCCGACCGTGGCAAGTCCCTGGCCGAAGGCGCGGTAGCTCCCTTCCAGACACCGCGGGGGCGGCGTTGGCAGACAAGACTGATTCGCGCGTGTCGTGAGGCCGACGTTCCAGTGGACGTTCCTGTCGAAGCGCTGAGCGCGACCCAGCAGTCGTGGCTCTTCCAGGGCGACTCGGAGTGGCGTGGCATCCGCGGCTATTTCGAGCGTCTCGAGCGCAAACGCTACCGGGTCAGCGCGCGGGTGATGATCGCCCGCTACCGGACCTTCGAGCCGTGCCAAGACTGTCGGGGCACGCGGCTCCGACCTGAAGCCGCTCACGTACGTGTCGGGGGCCGCCCCATCACCGATCTGACGCGACTCACCCTGTCGGAGTTGGCCGCGTGGCTTCAGGCCCTGGAGCTGGGCGAGGCCCAGCAGGAGCGAGCCGAACGTCTGCTCCACGAGCTTCGGACCCGTGTCGAGACCAGTGTCCGGGTCGGTCTCGATTATGTGACCCTCGACCGGACCCTGCGCACCCTGTCGGGGGGCGAGGCCCAGCGGATCCAGCTGGCGGCCGCTCTCGGCGGAACGCTCACCGCTTCGCTCTACGTGTTGGACGAGCCGTCGATCGGTCTGCATGCCCGGGATGCGCGCAGGCTCGTGGAGACCCTCAAGAGCATTCGCGACCAGGGAAACACGGTGGTTGTGGTGGAGCACGATCCGGAGATCGTGGCTGCGGCCGACCACGTGATCGATCTCGGTCCCGGCGGCGGCCGACTCGGCGGAAGGCTCGTAGCCGAGGGCAGTGTCGAGCAGATTCGATCCCATCCGGATTCGCTCACCGGACAGATGCTGCGGGGCGAGCTTGCGGTCGTTGCCCGGAAGCGACGCAAGTCGTGGGGAGCCGTGCGCGTGGTCGGGGCCTGTGAGAACAATCTGCAGAACCTGGACGTGGAGTTTCCGCTGGGTCAGCTGGTGGTGGTGAGCGGTGTGTCGGGTGCGGGCAAAACGACGTTGGTGCGTTCGGTGCTGCTGGGGGGACTCTTGCGTGAGCCCGGGCGGGGCGCGTGCCGAAGCCTCGAAGGAACAGGGCAGATTGGCGAGGTGATCTGGGTCGATCCGGCCCCCCCGGCCCGGAGCCCGCGCTCGAATCCGGCCACGGTGTCCAAGGCGTTCGACGGCATTCGCGCGCGCTTCGCGTCGTCCCGAGAGGCCCGGGCCCGGGGCATCACGGCGGGTTGGTTCTCGTTCAACGTTCCCGGCGGACGCTGCGAGGCCTGCGAAGGGGCGGGCGAAGTCGTCGTCGACATGCAGTTCCTGGACGACGTTCGCATGCCGTGCGAGGTCTGCGACGGCGTGCGCTACCGGCCCGAGGTGCTGGACATCCGCGTCGACGGCCTCAACATTGCGGACGTGCTCGAGCTGTCCGTCGAGGCGGCCCTCGATCGCTTTGGCGACGACGCCAGGATCGGCCGGAAGCTTCGGCCGCTGACCGAGGTCGGACTCGGCTACCTCAGCCTCGGGCAGCCGCTGTCGACGCTTTCCGGGGGCGAGACCCAGCGACTGCGACTCGCCCAGGCCCTGGCCGAGCGCAAGTCGGGCGGACTGTATCTGCTCGACGAACCCACCACGGGCCTGCACGCGGCCGACATCCAGTTGCTCATCGGCTGCTTCGACCGGGTCATCGAGGCGGGATCGAGCGTGATCGTCATCGAGCACAACCTGGATATCATCCGGGCTGCCGATCACGTCATCGATCTCGGACCCGAGGCAGGACCCGGTGGGGGGCATCGGGTTGCGGAAGGGACGCCCGACGAGATCGCGCGTTCGAAGACCTCACACACCGGTGCCGCGTTGCGCGCTGCTGCAGCGCGTCTCCGATAGCATCGCTGCATGCGTGATCGCTCGATCCCGCCGGACGATATTTCACCCGAAGAGTTCTTTACGCGTTGGCTGCCCGAGAGGGTGGCCGGCGACGAGACTCGTCGCAGCCGACTCGGTCACACCGAGGTGGCCCTGGTGTTCGAGCTGACCGGAGACGCCGGCGGGACGTTCACGGTGTACATCGAGCCGGGGGGTGTGCGCGGGGTCGTGGGAGCGGCGGAATCTCCCGACCTGAACATCGAGGTCGACGTCGAGACCTGGCGTGAACTGAACCGTGGCGACATCTCTGCGCCCGAAGCCGCACTCCGGCGACGCATCAAGCTCCACGGCAACCTGATGCTCGCCGTCAAGCTCCACCTCATCCTGGGCTGACCGCTGCGCCCAGCAGGCGCGCGCGGCGCGGCCGCGATCTCGGCAACCTGGGCGAACGCTCACTCCTTCGTGTCGTTGGCTCGCACCGACTCGGTCCTGGAGGAACGGTCACCCACGTCCGCTGCGGAGCACTAGCTTGCGTTGCTTTTCTTGGCCGGATGCCGCTGGGCGTCGCGACGCTGGCTGAAGATCTGCTTATCGTGAACCTTGCGCAACTGCCGCTCGACCTTGTCGAGCAGCCGATCGGCGGCGGGGGCGAGCTCGCTGGCCTCGGCCTGGGCGCCGACGTTCCGGCCCTTGCCGGTGACGTGGCCATGAACCGAGAAGCCTGAACCATCCTCCGTCAGTGTGATCTCGAAGCGCGTCACTTCCTGGAATTCGTCGGCCAGCTGGGCGCAGCGCCGCTCGATCGTCTCTCGCAGTCTTTCGTCCGACTCGAGATCCTTGAAGGTCGTGACCACGGTGGGACGGTCGGTCATGAACTCCTCCAATCGTTGGTTGCTGTCCCTTCAGTATGCCGCAATCGCGCGACGTCGCTCGGTGAGATCCGCTACGGGGAAAACCCAGCGACCGCGAGGAACTTGACAATTTCAAGCACTTGCAGCGAAACCCTCAAGTGGAATCTCGGACGCGGCCGCCGGCCACCCTGCGGGCGCCGGCCACCCTGCGGGTGGCTTGCAGTTCACCGCAGCGGCGAACTGCTGGTGCAAGGGTTGGTCGCCGAGGTCGCGGGGAAATGGCGGAAGTGGACGGGAATCGAACCCGCCGGGAGCGCGTCGCCGCACCCCCCATCGGATTTGAAGTCCGAGGCCGGCACCAGCCTGGCAAACACTTCCAACCTTTGATTCTACCGTCTCTTCACGGACTTGGAGCAACTCCGGTAGCTC
>SMWR01000032.1 GCA_004356735.1 Deltaproteobacteria bacterium | reverse complement strand
TGGTGTCCCCAACGGGACTCGAACCCGTGTTGCCGCCTTGAAAGGGCGGAGTCCTAGGCCACTAGACGATGGGGACGCGGAGGCCGGGCCGGAATATCGCGCAACCGGGGCGGCGCCGCGAGCCTTGGGGGGCCGTTGGGCAGCGCCTTCCCCGGGGGTAACGCGAGTCCTGTGACCTTTCCCACGTCGCGCTCGGTCCGCCGCGCCGATCGGGGGGATCGAGTGGATTTCGCCGCTCAACCTGCCGATAGGACCAGCGGAGGGAACCGCACGGGATGAGTCCCCAGCAGAAAAAGACCCGCCGCAGCCCCGAAGTCAGCCGGGTCGGGATGCGCCCCGCCTTCTCGCTGGAAGAGCTGCTCGAGCTGCTGCTGCGCGAGAAGGTGATCCGGCCCGAGGCGGCCACGGCCATCGAGAAGCATGCCACGACGCTTCGCAGTCGCGTCCTGAAGGAGAAGGTCGGTTCGATCCGCTCCCAGGCGGCCGCCCGCTACGCCGTTTCTCCGGCCGAGATCGTTGCCATCTCGAAGCTGGCCCATCCGTCCCGGCCCAATTCCCTGGTTGACGAAGACACCGTGGCCGAGGTGATGGCCCAGGAATCGGGCGTTGCCTATCACAAGATCGACCCGCTACGGATCGACAACGATCTGGTTTCCAAGACGCTTTCGCGCCCCTTTGCACGGCATCACGCCGTCATTCCGATCTGGCGCGACGCCGAAGGCCTGTGCATCACCCTGGTCGACCCCTTCGACACCGCACTCCGAGACCAGCTCGAGAGCTTGATTCCGGAACCGCTCCAGTACGTGGTTTCTGCCAAGCGGGACATCCTGGCCATCATCGATCGTGTCTACGGCTTCCGCTCCAAGGTCAAGGAAGCCGAACAGGAGATGGGCCCGGCCAGTCGCGTCGGTCGCGTCGTACAGATGGTCGAGGTGCGCTCCAACGACGAGCTCGCCGCCACCAACGACGAGCACGTGATCGCGGCCGTCGACTACCTGCTGAACTACGCCTACGAACAACGCGCCTCGGACATCCACCTCGAGCCGCGCACCGACGACGGCGTGATCCGCTTTCGCATCGACGGAATCCTCCACGACATCGAGACGGTGCCCTACGTCGTTCACGGCGCCATCACCTCGCGCATCAAGGTCATGGCCGGCATGAACATCGCCGAACGTCGCCGGCCCCAGGACGGACGCATCAAGACCCAGCGCGCCGAGCGTGAGGTCGAGCTGCGCGTCTCGAGCATGGCCACCGCTTTCGGCGAGAAGATCGTGGTCCGCATCTTCGACCCCACGGTGCTGATGGCCGACGTTCACGAACTGGGTCTCGGGGACGACGAGCGCGAGCTGTACGAGAGATGGATCACCAGCCCCAACGGTTTGATCCTGGTGACGGGCCCGACCGGCTCGGGCAAGACCACGACCCTCTATTCGACGCTCCGCTACCTGTCGGGGCCCGAGATCAACATCACCACCATCGAGGAACCGATCGAGCTGGTGGATCCCCGGTTCTGCCAGGTGCAGGTGAATCCCCAGATCGACATCACGTTCGCCAACGCCCTGCGCACGATCCTGCGCCAGGACCCCGACATCATCATGGTCGGAGAGATCCGCGACAGCGAAACGGCCAAGATGGCGGTGCAGTCGGCGCTGACCGGCCACCTGGTCTTCTCGACCCTGCACACGCGCAACGCGGCCAGCGCCGTCTCCCGTCTGACCGAGCTCGGCGTCGAACCCTTCCTCCTGTCGAGCGTCCTGCGGGGTGTGGTTGCCCAGCGCCTGATCCGCAGGATCTGCGAGCGCTGCGCCGTGGAGGGAACGCTCAACATCGACCAGATCCATGCGCTCGGCCTGAAGGTGCCCGTCGAGCAGCGAGAGAGCCTGCAGGTGCGTTGGGGCGAAGGCTGCATCGATTGCCGTCACACGGGCTTGCACGGTCGAACCGGCGTCTTCGAGATGCTGGATGTGGGCCGGCGCATCCGGGGCCTCATCAACGAAGGCAAGGACGCCAACGAGATCGCACGCGCCGCCCGCATCGAGGGCATGGAGTCGCTGCGTGAGGCCGCGCTGCGGCGCCTGGCCGACGGCCTCACCACCTACGAAGAGATCGTGCGACTGACGGCGGACTCCGAGTGAGCACCCAGTTCACCGAGGACCTCAAGGTGTTGCTGCGGGCCGGCTGGCGCCTGATCGCCCTCGAATCCTTCGAGGAGGAGCGCTCGCTCCAGCTGATCGAACGCGTCGCCAAGGCCGAAGAGCGCGAGTGCATCCCGTGGTCGCTCACCAGCGGACTCGACCGATCCGGTGAGGGCAGCGGCAGCTTGGAGGCCGGGATCAACGCGATCGCCGCCCACGAGGGCGCTGCCGTGTTCGTGATCCTCGATGCCCACCGGGTGCTGGACTCCGCGAGCGGCATTCGTCGCCTGCGCGATCACTTGTCGATCCTGGGCGCCCGCCAGCAGACCGTGATCTTGCTGGGGCCGGTCCTCGATCTCCCGATGGAACTGCTGCGCGAAGCGGCCCGGGTCGAGCTGCCGCTGCCGACCTGGTCCGAGCTGCGCGCCCTCTTCGAGCGCCTGCTGGAGAAGTCGAGCGGGGGCGAGTCCGACTCGACCCAGTTGGACCAGGCCTCGCGCGGAGCCCTCGGGCTCACCTCGGCCGAGGCCCTGCGCGTCTTCCGGCGCGCTTGTCGTCTCGCCAACGGGCTGAACGCCGAAGCCGTCGCCGAGATCGTGCGCGACAAACGCCGGGCCCTGCGGCGCACGCCGGCGCTGACCTTCCACGAGTCCAGCGAAGGACTCGACAGCATCGGCGGAGTCGGTGAGCTCAAGCGCTGGCTGTCGGAACGACGTCGCGCCTTCAGTGAGGAGGCTCGAGAATTTGGGCTGCCGCTCCCGAAGGGATTGCTGCTGCTGGGGATCCAGGGCTGCGGCAAGTCGCTCTGCGCCAAGGCCGTGGCGCGCGAGTGGCAGTTTCCGCTGCTGCGTCTCGACCTGGCGGCTGCCTTCGCCAGCCGCGAACGCAGTCCCGAGTTCGCCGTGCGCGAAGCCATCCAGGTTGCCGAATCCCTGGCTCCTGCCGTCCTCTGGCTCGACGAGATCGAAAAGGGATTCATGGCCTCCGAGTCCGATCCCAGCGCAAGTCGCGTCTTCGGGGCCTTCCTGACCTGGCTGTCGGAAAAGGAGACGCCCGTCTTCGTGGTGGCTACGGCCAACGACGTGACGAAGCTTCCCCCGGAGCTGCTGCGCCGCGGCCGCTTCGACGACCTCTTCTTCGTCGACCTCCCGTCCGTGGGCGAACGGCACGAGATCTTCTCGATCCATCTCCGAAAGCGGGGACGCGACCCGTCCCACTACCGGGTCGCCGAGCTGGCCGAGGAAGCGGAGCGCTTCACGGGTGCGGAGATCGAACAGGCGGTCACGGCCGCCCTCTACATCGCCTTCGCCGAAAACCGCGATCTCGAGGACGATGACATCATCAACGCGCTTACCGAAACCGTTCCGATCTATGACACCTTCGAGGAGCGAATCAAGGAGCTCCGTGACTGGGCCCGCCATCGCGCGCGCCCGGCCTCGGTCGACGCCAAGATGGTCGATCTCTTCACCGGAGGGTAGACTCTACCCAATGGAAAACCGCGCGATCCTCAAGGAGCGCGCCCAGAACCTCTGGGGGAGCTTCGCCCGCAAGGTCGATGCGATCGGTCCGTCGACCACCATCGAACCGATCCCCGACTTCGACCTCGCCGAGATCGGCGGGCTCGAGGGCCCCAAGGACGAGATCCAGACCTACGCCTGCGCAGCCACCAGTCCCCAGGTCTACGCCCATTGGGGCACGTACCCGCCGTCGGGCCTGTTGCTGATCGGCAAGCAGGGCGTGGGCAAGACGCTGCTGGTACGGGCCCTGGCAAACCTGACCCAGACCTCGTTCCTTCGCGTCGACGTCCCACGGCTGGTGGTCGAGGTGATCCATCAAAGCGGCAACGTCGGCGAGCTGCTCGCTGGCTGGTCCCAGACCCTGGCGGAGATGCCGCCGCTGACGGTGCTCTTCGAGGAACTCGAGTTCTCGCAGGCACGCGAAATCGGGGATCACCGCTCGGACCTTCCGGTCGGCCCCGTGATGGACCTGCTCCTCGACCTGGTCGACCGCACGATCGCCATCGACGCAACACTCGTGCTCGGCTCGACCAGTCATCCCGACACGCTCCGACACGCATTCGTGATGCCCCACCGCTTCGAACGCGTGGTCGAAGTCACGCCCGAGTTTCCCAAAGACGTGATCGCTGCACTGGAAATCCACACCGCTCAGGCGGAGAAGCGCGCCGGCCACCCGCTGTTCGAATCCATCGACTGGTCGCTGGTGGTGGCCCAACACCGGGAACCCTCGACGGGGGATTGGATTCACGGCATGCACGCCGTGCTGCGTCGAAACGCACGCCGCGAGGCAGCCGGAGAGTCGCCCCACCTCATCACGACCTCGGACCTGATGGAAGAAACCCGTCGCTTCACCCAGGCTGCCCACCGACTGACGGTGCCGTCTGGAAACTACCTCTGAATCGTGTCCGACTGTTGGATCGTCACGGGCGGAGCCGGTTTCATCGGCTCCAACTTCGTGCGCCTCGCACTGCGCGAAAGCAACGCGCGCATCGTCGTCGTGGACAAGCTGACCTACGCCGGACATCTCCAGAGCCTCGACGGCGTCGCTGACGACACCCGTTTCGAGTTCACCAAGGCCGACATCGCCGATGCTGCGGCCGTCGAACAGATCTTCAAGCAGCAGCGGCCCACCGCCGTGCTGAATTTCGCAGCCGAGACCCACGTCGACCGCTCCATCGATGGCCCCGGCGCCTTCGTCCAGACCAACATGGTCGGCGCCTTCACACTGCTCGAAGAGGCCCGGCGACACCTCACCCGCCTCGAGCCCGGCAAGCGAGACTCCTTTCGCTTCCTCCACGTCTCCACCGACGAAGTGTACGGATCTCTGGGGACCGAAGGCGCGTTCTCCGAGACGACGAGCTACGACCCGAACTCACCTTATGCCGCGACCAAGGCGGGCGCAGACCACCTGGTCCATGCCTACTTCGCGACCTATGGCCTGCCCACCCTGATCACGAACTGTTCCAACAACTACGGACCGTACCAGTATCCCGAGAAGTTGATCCCGCTGATGATCCTGAATGCCCTCGAGGCCAAGACACTCCCGATCTACGGCGACGGCGGAAACATCCGCGACTGGCTGTACGTGGAAGACCACTGTGCCGGAATCCTCCGCGTGCTCGAACGGGGTCGCCCCGGCGAGAAATACAACATCGGGGGAAACTCCGAGCGAACCAACCTCGAGATCGTCGACACCCTCTGCGAACAGCTCGAAGCCATCCGGCCGGCCGCCGAGAATGCGGCCTTGCGAAGCGCGGGCGTGTCCTCGTACACCGAGCTCAAGAGATTCGTGCAGGATCGTCCCGGTCACGACCGGCGATACGCCATCGACGCCGCCAAGATCCAGCGTGAGCTCGGGTGGAGCCCCTGCCACGACCTGGCGAGTGGCCTGGGCGCCACCGTGCGCTGGTATCTCGACCACCTCGACTGGTGCGCCTCGGTCCAACAAGGCGGCGACGCTCGAGAACGCCTCGGTCTCGACGAAGACTGACCCAACCGGCCACCCCGACGGTCAACCCCCTCCAGCAGTTCGCGGTCGCCCGTCCGCGGGCGGCCGCGAACTGCAAGCTGTCCCTTGGACAGCCCTGTCCCTTGGACAGCCCCGCCCCTTGGGCGGCCCGTCCCAGATCTGGGACGTCCCGAAATCGGGAACGGGGGCAACCCGCTACGACTGCGGGGCATTGCACATGCGTTGCCGGCCAAGGCATTCGGTTCCTGCCGTGGACGCTTGCTCCGATTTCTGCCATCGCGGGAGGCTGCGATCTGGCGGCAGCCCGTCGGCAAGCTGCCGGTCGCCTACCGACTGGCTTCCGGTCCGACTTCCCAAACGCGGGAATCGGGGACTGGAATTCGATTTCGGTGAAAATCCGTAACTACCTGAAACGCCTATAGATTCCGGGATTCGAACGGGTTGGCACGAGCCTTGGAATAGGAGCAGGACGCGCTTGGAACGATCCAAGCGGGTGGGGTTGGATGCAGAACACACAGACCGTTCTTTTCGTCGACGACGAAGTCAACATTCTCAAAGCCTTGCAGCGCCTGATGCGCTCGGAGCCCGTGAATGTCGTGTGCTCGTCGCGCGCCACCGAAGCACTCGAGTTGCTCGAGAAGAGCGGCGCCCAGGTCGTCGTCTCGGACCAGCGCATGCCCGAGATGTCGGGCGTCGATTTCCTCTCCCAGGTTCGGGAACGCCGGCCCGACGTGGTTCGCATGATGCTCACCGGCTACACGGAGATGGAGATCGCCGTCGAGGCTATCAACCGTGGCGAAATCTATCGCCTGATCACCAAGCCGTGGAACGACGACGAGCTCCGCGCCACGATCCGCCAGGCGTTCGACCACGCCGACCTGAAGGGTGAGATCAGGCGCCTCAACCAGGTCACGCGGGAGCAGAACTTCAAGCTCCAGGACATGAACCACAACCTGGAAAGCAAGGTCCGGGAGCGCACCAAGCAGCTCGCCGACAAGCACACCGAGCTTCGCAACGCCTACGTGCAGACGATCGGCGCCCTGGCCAATGCGGTCGATGCCAAGGACACCTACACCCGCGGCCACTCCGAGCGGGTCGGCGTCTACGCCTCGAAGATCGCCCGCGAAATGGGCTTCACCAAGGAGTTCATCGAGCGCGTCTACATCGTGGGACTCCTCCACGACGTGGGCAAGATCGGCGTCCGCGACGCCGTCATCACCAAGCCCGACCGGCTCACGCCGGAGGAGTTCGAGGAGATCAAGGCCCATCCCGAGATCGGCGCCAAGATCCTGGAGCCCGTCGACTTCCTGGCCGATGTGGCGCCGTGCGTCCGGCACCATCACGAGTGGTTCGACGGCAGCGACCGAGGCTACCCCTGGCGACTGCGGGGCGAGATGATTCCGCTGCC
>SMWR01000031.1 GCA_004356735.1 Deltaproteobacteria bacterium | reverse complement strand
GAGATGACGCCGCAGGCCCGCGCCCAGATCCAGGCCTACCGGGATGGCCATCAGCGCGGGAAGGAGGGACAGGTCGTGTACGACCTGCGCGCAGATTTCGGTGCCGAGCCGAGCGCGCTGCGAGCCGCCTTCGACTTCTACCTCGAGCGGTTTCCCGTCAAGATCGAGGTCGAGTAGCAGCCGAGGCCCCGCTGCAGCGTCCTTGCGATGTCCCCGTCGGGCGTCAGAACTCCAGCTGGAAGCGCATCTCCCAGCCGTTGATGTCTCCGAAGTTGGCGCGGCGCGCCCACAGGTAGTTCCCGGTCCAGCGAAGTGCCGGGAACAGGTACCAGTTGAGCCCGGCTGTGACCTCGTTGCCGACTCCACCCCGGACGGCGCCGTCGGTGAGGTCGAGATGCGAATAGCGTGCGGCCAATTCGAAGGCCCCCCAGGTGCCTTCCGACGGGTTGAAGTTCTTGCTGGGAGACAGGCGCGTGAACGCGCCACTCTTGGTGCTGTAGTTGCGGTGTTCTCCCGTCAAGAAGAAGCTGGCCTGGCCGTAGATCCCCCAGAAGTCGCGATCGCCCATGCTGGTGTCCGAGAAGGAATGCATGTATTCGGACTGGAACGAGAACGGGCCGTGGATCACCGCCAGCTCCGTCCCAATCAAGTCGACGTCGTCGGCCGAGAGCGGCAGGGTGTCCCAGATGATGGGCGCCAGGTGGGCCGCCGGGCGCTGGCGGTAGCGGATGTCCGAGTCGTGGCGGAACTGGTGGCTGTACGAGGCACCCAGGTGGACCAGCCTGCTGCCGTTCTCCTCGTAGACGGGAAGGCCCGTCACCCGTCCGGTCAGATGCCAGGAGCCATCGGTGCCGATGCCCTTTCCGAAGTCGTCCGTCTCCCTGAAGACCGCGGCCGCCCAGGTCATGCGCTTATCAAACTCGGGCTTGCCGATCCCGAAGCCGACGTTGCGCCCGGGAATGAAGATGTGCGAGAGCGAGCGCTCCATGAAGGTGATGTATTTGCTGCTGGTCATGTTGTCCAGCGAGAAGGGCTCCTTGAAGTGGCCGACCTTGAATGTTCCCACGTAGGGAAGATTCGTGAGCCCGATGTAGACGTCGTTGAAGTCGACGTCGCCGCCGACGAAATCGTACTGAGCCTTGAAGATCACGCGCTCATAGAGCGTTCCGGAGAAGTAGAGACGCGCCCGGCGGATCTCGGTTCCCGAATCCGGGTTCCCGAAGCCGCTCTTGATCCGGGAGTCGGTGTCGAAGACGGCCCAGTCATTCAGGATGCGGCCACCGATCTGGAGCTGGACCTGCTTGTCGTTCCGGTTGATATGGAGCGAGTTGTCCCAGTAGACCTTGTACTCCTCGGGTCCGGCGGACGCGGCGTGCGCGGTGGCCGGGAGGGGCTGTTCGGAGCGCCTTGCGTTCTCCTCGCGGGCCTTCTGGGTGAGGGCTTCATATTGCTCTTCACCGATCTGTCCATTGGCCTTCAACAGATCGAGAATCTCCTCGGCCACGCTCTTGGTCTCGGCGCGGGCCAGCGTCGACCCCATCGCCAGACAAGCGACCAGGGCAAGGTACGGAGCCGCTCGCAACAGCTTCCGGATCTTCGCGTAGGTTCGAACGTGGGGCGATGTCATTGGATCTCCTGTTGATGAAGGGACCGCCAAAACAGCAATCGTTTGAGCGGTTCTCACCATGTCGATTGAATTCTTCCGCAGCTCCGAGTGTGTCTTTCTAGATTTCTACAGGTCGGAGAGTGGGCGAGGGAAGGGACAAATCCAAGTCACCGCCTCGTGTCTCCGATTCTTTGCGGGGTGCGAGAACGCGCCATGATCTGGCGGGTTCGTCACTCGTCCGGCGCGCAGGCCGCCGCCAGGGTCGACAGCCGGAAGCCGTTGGCGCCCTGGCGCGCCGCGTTCTTCTGGGCGCCGTTGGTCAGGAAAACGAAGCAGAGTCCGGTCTCGGGGTCGGCCCAGGAGATCTGGCCGCCGGCGCCCATGTGACCGAAGGCGCGGGCTGAACAGTCCTCGCTGAAGCCACGCCACAGCTTGCCCTCGGGTCCTGCGATCACGACACCGAGGCCGCGCAGGGCGGGCTGCCCGGTCATGCCGTCCAGCAGGCCGGGGTTGCGCACCGTCCATGCGTCGCGGAGCGTTTGCGGCTGCCAGATGCCGGGTCCCCTGCCCTCGGCGTCGGCCAGGAGTCCCTGGTAGAACATCGCCACATCGGCGGCGGTGCCGATGCAGCCACCGCCCGGCGCGCCGACCGCGCGGTTTGCCGGATCGTTGGCCCAAGCGACGACCTCTTCTCCGATCACCGGAGCGTCCACCGGCGAGGCCGCTTTCTCCTCGTTCGTCATGGCCTCGCCGATCGAGATGACGTCGGCGACACGTTCATTCTCGCGGGCGGGCAGGCCGATGTGGAGATTGGCGAGCCCCAGCGGCTCGAAGATCCGGCTGCGGATGAAGTCGCGATGGTCCGCGCCGCCGACCCGGTTGATGAGCTCGGCGAGCACCCACATGCCGGAGCCGCCGTGATACACGAAGCGGCTGCCGGGCTCCCACTCGAGCTCCCAGCTGGAAAAATGTCGCAGGCGTCGCTCCGGATCGGACCCGTCTTGGGTGGGCATGCCGGCCGACGGGAAGCCCGCCGTATGCGTCAGGAGCTGCTCGACGGTCACCGCCTGCTTGCCGTGGCTGCCGAACTCCGGGATGTGATCCACCACCCGGTCCGCAAGCGCGAGCTTTCCCTCCTGGAGCAGGATCCAGCTCGCGGCCGACACGATCGCCTTGCTGACCGAGTAGATCGAGAAGAGCGTGTCGCCATCGGCGGCTCGCTCGCTCCCGCCCTCGCCCCCGAAGCGTGCACGGCCGAAGCTCGCGAAGGCCAGCAGCTCGCCGTTGCAGGCCAGCGCTACCTGGGTGGCGCAGAGAGGATCGGTCCCGGCGCTCTTCTCAGCGCGGGCGAGCAGGGCTTCGATGGCTTCAGCGCGGACGGTCATGGGCATCGGAAGACCACCCTACACCAGATTCCAGCGCCGCTGGGCTGCGGCGCTCCGGAGCCATGAGTCGCTCGGCCTGGCGTCCCAGTCGTGTGCCCACGGCCTCGATTGGAAGAGATCGTCGGCGCCGACAGCGGTACCGATCGCGATCGCTGCGGAAGTGAAGGAGAGGGTGCGCCTGTTTTCGAGGCTCGGCAATCGGAGAACGGCTCGTCTCGAGGCAACTCGAGTGTTGGCCGTTCAGGTCCCAGGGCTAGCGTTCTGCCAGCAGTCCTTGCAAGATGAGTTCGGAGATCGCGTCCGCGGTCGCTTTCGGAGAGGCCTGGGCGACTTCGGCGACATCGGGTCGCGCGAACTCGCGACCGAGGCCCCCGAGCACGTGGGCGACCGACGCGGTGTCGACCGGCGCGATCTGGCGTTCGGCGACGGCGCGGTCGAGCAGGCTCTGCGTCACCGTGATCAGGTAGGCTTCGTGGGCGTCGAACAGACGTCCGGCTCCCGCCACCTTCGCGAGATCGGCCGACAGGGCCAGCGCTTCCGGCTGGACCGCTTCGTTGGCGGCCCGC
The DNA here is from genome assembly GCA_004356735.1 of Deltaproteobacteria bacterium. Taxonomy (GTDB): domain Bacteria; phylum Myxococcota_A; class UBA9160; order UBA9160; family SMWR01; genus SMWR01. Next base: position 7,237 of record SMWR01000031.1, on the reverse strand, counting down.
AGGTAGGCGCGCACCGTATCCAGGGGCGGCATCGACGCGTCGAGGGCCTCGATCGCGGCGCGTCCGATGCGGTGCAGGCGACGGTCGACGACCGTGAGCAACAGCTCGTCCTTGCTGGGCGCAATGCCGTAGAGCGTTCGCAGCGAGCAACCCAGCAGTGCCGCAATCTCCGCCATCGTCAGATCTGCGAGGCCCTCGCGCAGGAACTTCTCCTCCAGTTCGTCGAGCAGCTCGAGTTGGCGAGCGCTGAGCTGTCGCTCGGCCTCTCGCGAGAGCAGCGGCTTCAGTGGGCGCACACCGGGAAAGCGCACGCGGGCGTCCTTGCCAGTGGGTGCCGCTGTCAAGGCAGCAGTGCCTCTGGAAGATCCGTGAGGCGAGCGCGCAGCCATTCGCCGAGGCTCTTGGCCTGCGGATCCTGGCGTGTCGCGGCGGCGACCCCTTCTTGGAGCAGCCCGTGGAGTACGAAGTTGAGCGAGCGGATCGCGGGCAGCGCGTACCGATCCACCTCGAGTTCCGCAGCCTCGGGCAGCAGTTCCTTCAGCTTCTCCGTGGTGAGAAACTGATCGAGCCAGGCCCAGGCTGCATCGCTCCGCGCGAAGACGCCGAGGTTTGCGTTGCCGCCCTTGTCGCCCGAGCGGGCGCCGTAGATCGTGCCGAGGGGTACGCGCCGGGTCGGACCCCCGGGTGCCGCGGCCGTCGGGCCGGGAGTCGGTGTCACGTTGACTTCTGGGTGCGGGATGATCGAGGAGACCTCGGACGGTTCGCTGCCGAGCACCACGACCTGCTGGGGCACGATCTCGGCCGGAACGCGTGCCGGCTCGTACACGCCGAAGGGCCGTCCGCCGCCGGGTCCGCCACCCACGCTCGTGAAGCCGGGAATCGAGGCGAGGGCCAGCTCGATCATCGCGTTCGAGACGGCGCGTCCGACCTTTTTTTCGTCCGGATCCTTGAGCGAGATCTTGAAGAAGGCGGTTGCCTCCTCGTTCGAGCGCGGATCCAGCTTGTCCGTGCGGACGATTTGGGTCTCTACCGTGGCGAAGTCCTCGGGGCTGTAGGGGCAGGCGGCCCAGAACGCCTGCTCGACGAGCTTCGCCTTCGCCTCGATGTCGAGACCCGTCAAGCACACGTTCATGTCTTGTCGAAAGCCGCCGTGGCGGTTGATGCAGACCTTGAGTGTTGTCGGCGGGGGCTCACCCTGGATGCCGAACATGCGCACCTGATCCTTGCCCACAGCCTCGAGCCGGATGGTGTCGAAGCGCGCTGTCACATCCGGCCCGAAGTACTCCGGACCGCCGATCTCGTAGAGGAGCTGCGATGTAACGGTGCCGATCGACACCTCGCCGCCGCTGCCGCCATGCTTGCCGATCACCGTCGAGCCATCCTCTGCGATCTCGGCCCAGGGGAAGCCGACCCGCGCCATGCCGGGAACCTCGGTGAAGAAGGAGTAGTTCCCGCCGGTTGCCTGTGTGCCGCACTCGATGACGTGACCTGCGACCACGGCACCGGCCAGCGCGTTCCAGTCCGTGCGGTTCCAGCCGTGATGCCACGCCGCCGGACCGCACACGATGGCCGCGTCGGTGGTGCGGCCCGTGATGACGATGTCGGCGCCCTCGTTCAGCGCCTCGACGATGCCCCAGCAGCCGAGGTACGCATTTGCGGTGAGGAACGCCGAGGCGTCCTTGATCGGCTCACCCGTCTCGAAGTGGATGAGCTGGTCGGCCGCGATGAGTTCATTCATGCGCGGCAGCAGGTCGTCGCCGCGCACGTAGGCGATCTTCGGGTGAAGGCCGAGTTGGCTGGCAACCTCGGCCACGGCGTCGGCGCAACCGTCCGGGTCGAGACCGCCGGCGTTGCTCACCACCTTGATGCCCTTGTCGAGGCAGCTTCCCATGACGTGCTCCATCTGCGTCACGAAGGTGCGCGCGAAGCCCCGATTCGGGTGCTTCATGCGCGTGCGTGCGAGGATCAGCATGGTGAGCTCGGCGAGCCAGTCGCCGGTCAGGACGTCGATCGGCCCCCCCTCCACCATCTCGCGGGCCGCCGAGAGGCGGTCTCCGAAGAAGCCCGAGCAGTTCGCGATGCGGATCGGATCGGCCATCAGGATCCTCTCTATTCCCCGTCTTTCTTCGCGTTGTCTTGTTCCGCAGGCTCGACCACGAGGAGGAGTGTCCCCGACTCCACCTGTTCTCCCTCGGCGACTCGGACGTCGATGACGACGCCGTCTTCCGTAGCGCGCATCGGGTGTTCCATCTTCATCGCTTCGAGCACGAGTAGCGTGTCCCCAGCAGTCACACGATCGCCCACCTTGACGCGAAGCTCGATCACCTTGCCCGGCATCTGCGCCACGAATCCGTCCGCGGTCTCGTCGCCGCCCGGCAACCTGAAGCGAGGCCGTTCGGTGAAGACCAGGTCTCCGTTCGGTCCGTGGACGATCAACTGGTCTCCGGCACGCGTGACGCGCGACCGAATGCGTCGTCCGCCGATTTCGACGTCGATCTCGTCCTGGCGCCAGGCGTGGATGCGGGCGGTCGCGCCGTCCGCGCCATCCGCAAAGCGGAAGCGCCCGTCGCGGAGTGAGCGGTAGAGCAGCGTGATGCTCGTCTCACCCTGATCGAGGACGAGCTTCTGGTCGAAGAGGCGCCCGTTGCGCCAGCCCGACGGCGCCATGCCGAGCACCATAGCGCTGGCGCGGTTGCTGCCCTGCACCCAGAGGGCGGCCAGCCGCGCCATCAGCGTCCGCTCCTCCTCGCTCGGCTGGCGGCTGCGCGCCGGTTTGACGCGATCGATGAAGTCCGTCGTCGTATTGCCGGCAAGAAATTCTGGAGTGCGCAGCGTGTTGACGAGGAAGTCACGATTGGTGACGACACCGGCGAGGTGGGTGCGCACGAGGGCCAGGGCGAGCCGGCCTGCGGCCTCGCGCCGCGTCGGCGCATGCGCGATCACCTTGGCGAGCAGGGGGTCGAAGTCGGTCCCGATGACCGAGCCCGCCACGACACCCGAGTCCCACCGCACCTCCGGCGTCGGCGAGGGCGCGAAGGCGGCAAGCGTGCCCGTGGCGGGAAGGAACTCGTTGGTCGGATCCTCGGCGTAGAGCCGGGCCTCGATCGCCGAGCCAGTGAAGGTGATGTCGCTCTGCTCACGACCGAGCGGCTCGCCAGCGGCGATGCGCAGCTGTTCGCGAACCAGATCGATGCCCGTCACCATTTCCGTGACCGGATGCTCCACTTGGAGGCGCGTGTTCACCTCGAGGAAGAAGAACTCGCCTGAGTCCTCGTCGAGCAGGAACTCGACGGTGCCCGCCGACTGGTAGCCGATCTCGCGGGCGAGTCGCAACGCAGCCTCGCCCATCGCCTCGCGCAGCTCGGCGTCGACGCACGGGGCTGGCGACTCTTCGAGGATTTTCTGGTGGCGACGCTGGATCGAACACTCGCGCTCGCCGAGATGCACGATGTTGCCGTGGCTGTCGCCCAGGATCTGGATTTCGATGTGGTGCGCGTGTGCGACGTAGCGCTCGAGGAAGACGCGGTCGTCGCCAAAGCTGCTCTTTGCTTCCCGCCTGGCAGCGGCCACCGACTCTTCCAGGGCGTCCGCCGACCGGGCGAGGCGCATGCCCTTGCCGCCGCCGCCCGCAGCAGCCTTCACCAGTAGCGGGTAGCCGACCCCATCCGCGGTTCGGGTGTCCTGGGATCCAGGCAAGGTGGGTAGCTGTGCCTTCTCGGCGAGCAATTTGGCGGCGATCTTGTCGCCCATCTGACGGATGGCGTCTGGCGAAGGGCCGACCCAGGCGATGCCTGCTTCGATCACGTCGGACGCGAAGCCTGCGTTCTCGGATAGGAAGCCGTAGCCGGGATGGATCGCGCCCGCGCCAGTGGCCCGGGCCGCGTCCAGGATGGCGGCGGAATCGAGGTAGGAGGACTCCAGGCGCACGGCCTCGTCGGCCTCCCGGACGAACGGGGAATCTGCGTCGGCATCGACGTACACGGCCACGCAGCGGATCCCCATGTCGTGGGCGCTGCGAATGACCCGTCGGGCAATCTCCCCACGGTTCGCGACGAGCAGGGTTGTGAAGCTCACAGGCGGAACACTCCATAGCCGTTGGCGCCTTCAATGGGCTTGTTGCGTACTACCGAAAGGCAGATGCCCAGTGCCGTCCGCGTGTCGCGCGGGTCGAGGATTCCGTCGTCGCTGATCGCTCCGCTGGCTTCGAGCGCGGTCGAGCCCTTCTCCTGTGCCGCTTCGACGGCGGCGACCATTTTTGCGTCCGCCTCCTCGTCGAAGGGTTCGCCCTTCCGTGCGGCCTGCCGGCGCCGCACGATCGACATCACGCCGGCGATTTGCTTGCCGCCCATCACCGCGATCTTGGCGCTGGGCCAGAGGAAGGTGAAGCGGTTGTTGAAGGCGCGTCCCGACATGGCGTAGGTCCCGGCGCCGTACGAGGCGCCCACGATGACCGTCAGGTGCGGGACCTCCGAGTTGGTGACCGCGTTGATGAGTTGCGAGCCCTTCTTGATCATGCCCGCCTGCTCGAAGTCGCGGCCCACGATGAAACCCGTCAGGTTCTGCAAAAAGATCAGCGGTACGTCAATCTGGTTGCAGAGCTGGACGAAGTGTCCGGCCTTCTCGGCCGACTCGGGGTAGATCACCCCGTTGTTGCCAAGGACGCCCACCGGGTAGCCGTGGATGGACGCGAAGCCGCAGACCAACGTTGGCCCATAGCGCGGCTTGAACTCCTCGAAGCGCGAGCCGTCGACGATGCGCCCGATGACGTCACGGATTTCGACGGGGCGACGCAGTTCGGGATCCATGATGCCGAGCAGCTCCTCGGGGTCGAGCTCCGGCGGATCAGCCCGCAGCGAGGGCTCGGGGCCTGGCTTGCGCCAGTTCAGGTGCGAGACGATCGCGCGGCAGAGGCGCAACGCGTCGGGTTCGTCCTCGGCCAGGTATTCGCCGAGGCCTGAGACCTCCGCGTGCATCTGCGCGCCGCCCAGCGACTCGTCGTCCGATTCTTCGCCGGTCGCCATCTTCACGAGCGGCGGACCTGCGAGAAAGATTTTCGACTGCTGCTTGATTACGACGTTGTAATCCGACATGCCGGGCTGGTAGGCACCGCCTGCCGTCGACGACCCGAACACGACGCAGACTGTCGGGATTTCGAGCTTCGAGAGTTCGATCATTTCATAGAAGAAGCGCCCCGACTCGGCGAAGTGGTTGACCTTGGCCGGCCGGCGTCGTTTCTTGCCGTCGTCGTCCCTGGGCTCCATGCGCAGGTCGGCGCCGGCGGACTCGACGAAGCTCACGTAGGGAATGTGGTTGTCGCGGGCGATCTCGAGCGCGCGCATCCACTTCTTGGAGACGTAGGGGGTGAGGGCTCCGCCCAGCACCGTCGGGTCATTGGCGAAGATCACGCACTCGACCCCGGCGATGACACCGATGCCCAGCACCGCACCGCCGCCCACGACGTAGTCGGAGTTGTATCCGGCAAGCGAGCTGATCTCGAGGAAGGGGCTGTCGGGATCGAGGGCCAACGCGATGCGCTCCCGGACCGGTAGCTTGCCGCGCTTGGCGAGTCGCTCGTGGTGGTGAGGACCTCCACCGAGCTCGGCTTCGTCGAGCAGGGCCTCGATCTCCTGGAGTTTCTCGAGCATGGCATCCCGGTTCTGCTGGAACTCGGGCGTGCGCGCATCGAGGCTGGAGCGCAGGGGCGGTGCGAGCAGCGAAGGTTGCATGGCGTTCCCATCTGCCTGGAGCGCCCGGATCGGGGCCCGCCGAAGGGTATTGACACACAGGTAACAGACACGGTAATAATGAGCAACCAATATTTTCACGTGCGCGCCGCAGGAGAAAGCGAATGGGCGAAGTCCGGCTCGAGACCGTCGACGGGATCCTGACCGTCACCCTCGCCGACGTGGAAAATCGCAACGCCCTCGGCGCTACGCTGCTGAACGGGCTGCACGATGCCATCAGCGGGGCCAATGCGGATCCCACGGTTCGAGTCGTCGTCGTCACCAACGAGGGCACGACCTTCTGCGCCGGTGCAAATTTGAAGGAGCAGTCCGGTGCTGCCCGGGGCGTCCGACCCAAGCTGGGCTTCGAAGAGCTGCTCGTTGAGATCCAGAGCTCGCCCACGCCCATTGTCGGCAAGATCAAGGGCCACGTCGTCGGCGGTGGCAACGGTTTGGCCGCCGCGTTCGACATCGCGATCGCCCAGGACGATGTCAAGTTTGGCTTCACCGAGGTCCGCCTCGGAGTGGCCCCGGCCATCATCTCCGTCGTGTGTCTGCCAAAGATGCGGCGCGGCGACGCGCTCGAGTTGTTCCTGCGTGGCAACCGCTTCCCCGCCTCGCGGGCGGCGGAGATCGGCCTGATCAGTCGCGCCGTTCCGGCGGAGGAACTTGACGCCGCGGTCGACGAAGTCATCGCCGACCTGCGCCTCGGCGGTCCTGCCGCGCTCGGATTTGCGAAGCGTCTCGTCTACGACGTGCCGGCGATGGAGCAGAAGGAGGCTTTCGCGTGGACGGCCGACCTCTCGCAGCGGCTCTTCAAGGGCGAAGAAGCGGCTGCTGGGATGGAGGCCTTCCTGAAGCGTAGGAAGGCGCCCTGGGCGGCGGGCCACGACTGAGGACCGACCCGGTGAGCACGGCCGCCGACGCATCGAACCAGGAGCCAGCAACGTGCTGCAAGTGAGCGTGGTTTTCCGCGAGGAAGTGGACGAGTTCCATGGCTTTCTCCAGACCCTGAAGTCACAGGACTGGGAGCGCGAGACCGGCTTCATGCAGTGGACGAGCTGGGACGTGGTCGCCCATCTCCACTACTTCGACCTCGTGTCGATGGCGGCACTCGAGGGCGCGGAGGTGTTCGCGCCGGAGCGCAAGGCGTTCGTCACGGCCATCGGGCAGGGGCGCACGGGCCAGGAGTTGGCACGCGAACGCTTCGCCCATCTCGATGCGGCTGCGCTGCTGGTCGAGTGGCATGGCACGGCTCCCGCCCTCGCCGAAGCCCTGGGCCAATCGGACCCGAAACGCCGCCTGCCCTGGTTCGGGCCGGACATGGGCGTGCAGATGTTCACGACGGCTCGCTATATGGAGACCTGGGCCCACAGCCAGGAAGTCTACGACCTCGTCGGTGCGTCACGCACCCACACGGATCGGATCAAGAACATCGCCACCCTCGGGATGAAGACGTTCGGCTGGACCTTCATGAATCGCAAGCTGGAGATCCCCGGACCTCCCCCGTACGT
>SMWR01000207.1 GCA_004356735.1 Deltaproteobacteria bacterium | reverse complement strand
CTGGTCCATGGGCCGAGTCTTCGTCAGCGCAGTCACCCACGCGAAGTCCGACGTCGCCTGCGTGCGCCGCTACTGCGAATGCCACCCTTCCGCGATGGGCCATGTCTTTCGGGGCACCAACCTGATCTGCGAGTGCGGCTGTGGCTGGTTCTCCCACCAGCAGAACCCCCGGCCCTGCCCCAGCGGCGCGCGACGGGGCGCCATCGACCCGGAGAAACCGTCCGCAAAGGCGGGTGGGCCTCTCTGATCCACGACCCGAAGACGGGGAACGTCCGGAGTGTCTTCGGCAACCGCGTCAGGCTACCGGCTCCCGCTTGGCTGGGACCGCGCGATGGGGGTGGGTGGCGGGCGATGTTTCATTGGGCCTGCCGGGCAGCTTGAAACTGCCAATTCGTCCCAGCTCCCACGTGCCCCCGATCATACAGTTGCCAGTGGATTGCCGGTCTCCGAATCGATTGCAGCAGCGCCCGGCAACGGTCACGCAGTTGCGCCTGCAAGTCGGTCGGATTTGACGGGTGGGAGGTGCGTTTGGATTGGGCCGTGGGGAACAAGGGGATTGAGCTTTATCCATACCGCAGAACCTCCGAAACGGATGGAAACGGTGTCACCCGCGAACCTGCATTCAGACTACCGGCAGCGTGGGCGGGTGGCGCACCCCCGAGGAGGTGCTCGCCAGTCCGATGGACCCGACCCGCTCCATCGATATTCTCGGTCGCCTGCAGGTCCGGGGAGCTGTGGCTCTCGGAGCCGTGCTGGCGTCTACCGGGCTGGCGCGCCTGATCCACGCCGATCTGACGCTGCCGGTGCTGGTCGCGGCCGTAGCAGCTGGGCTCGCGTGGCTGCACCCGTTGTTTCGTCAGCTCCGCGATCGCTACCTGAGCCTTTCCAGCGACGAGGAAGAGGTACGCGAAGTGCTGGGCGACATGGTGAGCGCCGTGTGGGGTTCGGTCGAGGGCATCGCCCGTCTCGATGACAAGGGCAACTACCTCTGGGTGAATCCCAGCTACGCGAAGATGCTCGGCTTCACGCCCGAGGAAATGAAGGGCATGCCGGGCCGGCCTCGCGTGCATCCGGACGACGTGCCCCGGGTCAAGGAGACCTACCAGCAGATGGAGGAGACCGGTCGCGCATCCGCCGACGTCACCACCATCCGCAAGGACGATTCCTATCTGTTCACCCGCATGGAGCTGGCGAAGCCCTTGAATGAGAACGCCCGGCCCGGCTTCTTCTTGTTTCTCGAGGATCTCGCTGAATCCCAGGAGATCGAGGCCGCTCTCGCGCGCAAGAGCCATGAGCTGGTTCGACTCAACAGCGAGCTGGAGCAGTTCGCCTACATCGCCGCCCACGATCTACGGGAACCGACCCGCAAGATCGTCTCGTTTTCGGCACTGCTCCAGACGGACCTCGGTGGCGATCTGCCCGAGGCTGCCCGCAAGGACCTCCACTTCATCATGGACGCGGCTCGCCGCATGGAACAACTCGTCCATGACCTGCTGGCGCTCTCACGGACGAGTCGGTCGGCGATGGTCACCGAAACTCTGGGTTTGGACGAGTGTGTGGATGCCGCTCTGGAAGCCCTGGCACTCAAGATCGAGGAAGCCGGCGCGGAGATCTTCCGCGATCCACTTCCCGAGGTGGAGGTCGACCGGACGCTGATCACTCAGCTCTACCAGAACCTGTTGTCCAATGCGCTCAAGTTCTGCAACGCGGAGCAGCCCCGAGTGCACATCACGGTCGAGCGTAACGGGCAGGGCCTCGTGCTGGGCGTCCGAGACAATGGCATCGGAATCGAGCCCGAGTACGCGAAGCAGATCTTTCAGCCCTTCAAGCGCCTCCACGGGCGCAGCGAGTACGAGGGCACCGGAATCGGCCTGGCCATCTGCCAGAAGGCGGCAGAACGTCATCACGGTCGAATCTGGGTCGAATCAGAGCCCGCCAAGGGCTCGCATTTCAAATTCACGATCGGCGAGCCGGGGGGGAATCCGTGATGTCGAGTCTGCGCAGTACCGCAAAACAGGCCACGATTCTGCTGGTCGAGGACGATCCGGGTGATCAGGAGCTCACGCGACGGGCCTTGCAACAGGATGTCCTTCGCACCGATCTCCGCATCGTCTCCGATGGCAAGGAGGCCTTGGACTACCTGCGGCGTGAGGGCGCGTTCACGAACCCCGAGGATTCACCCAGGCCGGATCTGATCTTGCTCGACTTGAACATGCCGCGCCTCGACGGCCGGCAGGTGCTCGAGCGTGTGCGCGAGGATCCGAGTATCTCGCGGATTCCGGTCATTGCCCTCACGACCTCCGATGAAGAAGAAGATGTCGTGCGTTCCTATGCCCTCGGCTGCAAGTCGTTCATCAAGAAGCCGATCGAGGTCGAGACATTCATTCAGACCATTCGGGAACTTCAGCACTATTGGTTCGAGCTGGTGACGCTACCGCCGGACCACCCCCAGCGACGATGAAGGGATGACAGCATGAGCTCAAAAACACTGGTGGCATTTGCCATCGATGATGACGAGGGAGAACTCGAGCTCCTGCGCCGAGCGCTCGACGAGTTGTCGACCATCGAGATCGAGCTCCACGCCTATACCGATCCAAATCTCGCGCTGATCGAATTCCTGAACCACGACGCCGATCTCATCTTCCTCGACTATCAGCTCGGCGAGATGACGGCGATCGATGTGCTCGAGCAGATGCGGCGCATCGGCGACTTGCGCCCCGCCATTGTCCTGACGGGCCACGGTGATGAATACGCCGCAGCGGAGCTGACGCGTGCCGGTGCCGACGACTACATCGTCAAGAGCGACCTCAACTCGGACAAGCTGAAGGATGCCATCGCGCGCTCTCTGGCGGCCTATGGCAAGCGCCTGTCCGAAGCGGAAGTGGTGAAGCACGCCTTCGAGTTGGAGCGCGCCAACGCTCAGCTCAAGCTCGCCAAGCGAGATCTCGAGCGCATGAACGCACGGCTCCAGGACCTGTCCGATACGGATACGCTGACGGGCGTCTCCAATCGCCGCTACTTCGTGAACCGTGGAGAGAAGGAGCTGTCCCGCGCCGTCCGGAATGGTGATCCGGTGAGCATCGCGCTGATTGACATCGACGGCTTCGGTCTCGTGCAAGACAGGCATGGCAAGCAGGTCTGCGATCAGATCGTCGAGCGCGTTGCCGGTGTGATTCAGCAGGCGATCCGTCAGTACGACGTCGTAGCCCGTCTGGACGGCGAGACCTTCGCCATCGTGTTTCCGAATACGGATCTCGACAACGCGGCAGGCGTCGCCGAACGCTGTCGCGCCTCCGTCCTGGGTCTGTCTCTGCCACTCGCCACCACGGGCGCGACGATCGGGGTCAGCGTCAGTATTGGTGTGACCTGCACGGCGGTCGGAGGCACGTACAAGCTGGACTCGCTCATGCAGAGTGCCGATCGGCTGCTGCTCCGGGCGCGGGGAGGCGGTGGAAACCAGGTCATCCTGGACGAGGGCGGGAACGGCTGACGTTCACCCTGTCTTTCGGTACCGCGAATGGTTCCAGGCCAGGAACCGATCGACCGCCTGCACCACCATGCTGGTGCGAAGCCCATGGAAGATCTCGAACGCATGCTGGGCGCCCGGGATCTCGGCGTAGCAGACGGGTTCCTTCGAAACCTGCTGAAGCGCCTGGGCGAAGTGGCGGGCTTCCTCGACCGAGGCCAGGCTGTCGTGGGAACCATGGATCACGAAGAAGGGCGGAGCGTCGGGGTGCATCCGGTGCATGGGGGAGGCGCGCCGGAAGGCGTCAGCGTCCTGCATGGGGTCCTTCTTGAGCACGTACTTCCCGATGAAGCTGTTCATTCCGCTCATGGCCTGTAGGTCGTAGTGGTTCGAGAAGTCGTACACGCCGTAGAAGGGAACGGCGGCGTCGACCCGGGTGTTCACGTCTTCGAAGCCGGGCTGGTATTCGGGGTCGTTGGCCGTCAGAGCCAGCAGGGCGGACAGGTGTCCGCCGGCGGAGCCGCCGGTGACGGCGATGAAGTTCGGATCGCCCCCGTAGCCCGCGATCTCGCTGCGAATCCAGGCGATGGCCCGCTTCAAGTCGATCAGGTGGTCGGGGAACGTCGCCTTGGGGCTGAGCCGGTAGTTTGCGGCGACGCACACCCAGCCCTGGGCCGCCATATGGTTCATGAGGGGCAGCGCCTGCTGCTTCTTGTTGCCGATCACCCAGCCGCCGCCGTGGACCTGGAGCAGAACGGGAGCGTTCGCTGCGCCGGCGCTGGGCGCATACACGTCGAGCCGGTTGCGCGGTCCGCCGTTGGGGACGTAGGCGACGTCTCGCGTGAGGGTTACATCGGGACGTTTGAATCGAAACGGGTTGAGCGGCAGCTGGGGTGGAGGTGGCGTCCGCTCGATCTTCTCGAGGAGGTCGGCGTCGATCTCGCCGCGATAGTCGGGACCGAGGCCGGCGGATAGCGCGGCTTCGGCCACCGGGGCCGCTCGCCGCGAGAGCGGCCGCAGCGCGAGCAGGGCGGCCCACGACGCGAAGCTGATGCCGAGGCCCAGCCAGCCGGGCCACGCATCGAGCGCGCCCGCCGCTACGAAGATCACGCTGGCGACCAGCTGCCAGGCAAGGTGGTGGGCCGAGAGCTCCGAGGTCAGCCATCCCGCGAAAAAGCTCGGGACGATCAATGGGCCCGTCCGCCGCTGAGGCAGATAGGCGTTGAACGTGAACAAGGCGCCGACGACGGTGACGATCAGGAAGAGCCAGGGGGCCATGCGAAACCTCCTCGAAGAGCAGAGGGTACGGTCAAGAGCGCCGCGCTGCTGGTCGGTTCTTCGGCCCGCCAACAGTCCTGGAAATCAGGGGCAAGCGCTCTGTCCCTTCGTCTCGACCAGGTCGACCCTGCCGTTTTTCTGGATCTTGACCACGACAGTCCCGTCCCAGCCGGTGGCGTAGATCTTCTTGGTGAGGGTCATGGGTATGAAGCGCTGCGGGGCGGTTGCGATCTGGATGGTCGGGTCGCTGCGGTCGGTCAGCCGCACGCCGGCTTCCAGGATCTCGACCGCGGATTTACGAGGATGGCCGTAGCTGCGAGCGACCCAGCTGTTGCCGGTCCAGTCCACGCCGACCCGGCAGTAGGGGCCCATGGAGATCACCGCCAGCTTGGGGGACATGGCGGCGACCAGCTCGGGGGTGGTGCCGTTGGCCGAGCCGTGGTGGCCGACCTGGTAGACGTCCACATCGAGGATGCCGGTGCCGGCATAGCGCTTCACGAGCTCGTCGATGGCCTCTTTTTCGAGGTCACCCGTAAAAAGCACCGAACCGGATCCGTAGTCCACACGGATGGCCAGACTGTGGTTGTTGAGGTTTCGTTTCTCGCCGTTTGTCAGCTGTGTATTCGACGTGCGGATCTCTCCCCACAACACGCGAATCAGTGGATCGACGTCAGGGCAGGCAATCGGGTCGACGATGCCGTTCGAGAAGCCCGACAGTGGCAGGTCGTCGCCCACGAAAACCGGCTGATAGTGGATCTCATTCGCCAGCCCCAGCCGGTCGCGCACGAAGCTGCTGTCAGAATTCTTGGCGCGGTTCTGGAGACCGAGCTGCTCGCGACTGCCAGATCCAGCACGCTGGCCGTTGGTGATGACATTCTGGATCGTGTAACGCTGGGCGACCTGGGGGAGCGCGCGGGTGTGGTCGATGTGCGGGTGGGTCACCGCCAGCAGGGCGAAGGTCCGGTTCAGGTGGGGGCGAGTGGCGAAGAAGGCGTCGAGATAGTCGAGCAGGGCCTGGGTGCCATCGTACTCCAGGTTCAGCTCGGCGCCGGCGTCGACCAGCATGGCGGCGCACGGGAACTCGACCAAGGTGGCGTCGCCCTGTCCCACGTCGATGAAGTGGAGGACCATGTCGGCTCGGGCGGGAAGCGCGAGCGTCATCAGCAGCAAGAGCGTGCGCGCCCGCAAGAGCAGGCGCGCCAGCAGGAGCAGGCGGGGGCGGAACCAGTCCATCGGGGCCTCCCGGATCGAATTCGGCGCAATTCTAGGCCCTTGAGCGGGCAGGGCGCTTGCGTTTGCGCGGCGTTTGCAAGTGCGCTCGCACCGACACGCGCGAGCGTTTCGATCTGGACCGGGCCAGCTCGCAACGGCACGACCGCCACCTCCGGGCATCCCACGCGCGCGCCGATTGCATCTCGAAGGGTGGGTCCAACAGGGCCCTGGACGCCCTCGGATGCTGGCGGGGACTCGAGGCCGTCGGCCCGGGCCGCAATCCGTCGGCCCGGGGCCGCAGTCGGCCCCGTCCACGCCGAAGGGGGCGCTTCTCTCGCTCCGTCATCCATGTAGAATGCTTCCCACGTTCACAGGGAGGGAACATGGAACTGGTGGAATGGCTGGCGAAGCAGGTGACCGACGATCCGCGTGCGCTTCGGTGGTTCGCAGAGCCT
>SMWR01000206.1 GCA_004356735.1 Deltaproteobacteria bacterium | reverse complement strand
TCATCACCGATGAGCAGCCTTCGGCCAGCTGATCCAACCGTCACCGGACCCCACCCAGGCGCGGGGGAGCTTCGGCTCCCCCGCGTTTGCCTATACTGGCCGCTGTGGAAGCTTCGGAGACGGTGTGGCTCATCGGAATGATGGGTGCGGGCAAGTCTACCGTCGGTCGGGCACTGGCGCGGCGCCTTGGGCGCGGGTTCATCGACAGCGATTCCGAGATCGAACGCCAAACTGGACGAAGCATCAGCGACCTCTTCGCCAGCGACGGCGAACCCACGTTTCGCGAACGTGAGCTGTCCGTGATCGAGGGGCTTGGGGAAAGCGGTGCCGTCGTGGCCCTGGGTGGTGGCGCGATCGCGCAGCCCGCCGTGCGCGTGGTCCTCGCCGGACGTGGCCCGATCGTGTATCTCCGCGCAACCCCGGAAACGCTGCTGAAGCGGGTCGGCACCGAAACCGGCAGGCCCTTGCTGGCCGGTCTTGGGTCCGAAGAACGGCTGGAGCGCTTGACGTCTCTCCTGAAGCAGCGCGAATCGGCCTATGCCACGGCGATCTTCAGCGTGGATACAGACGACATGGATCTCGCTGGAGTGGTCGATTGGATCGTCGGAGCCCTGCAGATCGGAGACCCACAGTCATGAGCCCGAAGACCCGCACGGTGCGCGTCGAGCTGGGAGATCGAAGCTATCCGATCCGTCTGGGGAGCGGAACGCTGCCCGACGTGGGCGCGGCCATCGCCCGCGCAACGGCGGCGAAGCGTGTGGCACTGGTGACGGTGCCCGCGGTCGGGCGGCGCTACGCGGGGAAGGTGGTGCGGTCACTCGCCGCAGCCGGCGTGAAGGCGCTGCGCATCGACGTTCCCGACGGAGATGCGACCAAGAACCTGCGTCAGCTCGGTCGTCTCTATGACGGCTTCCTCGATGCGGGTTTGGACCGGGGCTCGGCCGTCGTCGCGCTCGGAGGCGGCATGGTCGGAGACCTGGCGGGATTCGCCGCGTCGACCTTCCTGCGAGGGATCTCGATCGTACAGATTCCGACGACGGTGCTCGCCATGGTCGACGCCAGCATCGGTGGCAAGGTGGCGGTCAACCTGCCGCAGGGGAAGAATCTGGTCGGGGCCTTCCATCAGCCCCGTCTGGTGTGGATCGACGTCGAGACGCTTGGCTCGCTGCCGCGACGCGAGCGGGCCGCCGGATTCGCCGAAGTGGTCAAGGCTGGAGCCCTTTGGGACGCGAGCCTTTTCGACCGGATCGAGCGGGATGCCGAGGCGTTGATGGATCTCGAACCCCGGTTGCTGCTGCCCACGCTCGAGCGAGCCTGCGCCGTAAAGGCCGAAATCGTGTCCCGGGACGAGCGCGAGGACGGCCTCCGCATGCTCCTCAACCTCGGGCATACCCTGGGCCACGCGGTCGAGAAGCTCTCGCGCTATCGCGGCATCCTGCACGGTGAGGCGGTGGCCATCGGGTTGGTCTATGCCGGCCAGCGCTCCGAGGAACTCGGCCTGGCCGAGCCGGGAACGGCCCGACGACTCGAGTTGCTGCTGCAACGCTTTGGGCTGCCCACCGAGCTGCCGGAATTCTCGCGAAAGGCTTATCTCGACGCCTTGCGGGTCGATAAGAAGAGTCGGAACGCGCGAATCCGGTACATTGTCCTGCGCCGCATCGGCCAGACCGAGGCGGTCGATCTCACACCGGCGGAGATCCTGCCCACGACCCGATCTGGAGCCTCTGGCAAGGGCTCCAGAGGGAAGAAGGGTCGGTCGAGGGCCGGGAAGGGCTCCGGACGCCGCTGAAGGGGAGCGCCGTGATGGACGAGAACGCAGAGCAGCGGGTCGCTCGGCTCGAGAAGACCGTTTCGCGCTGCCTCGAGCTGCTCGAGTCGGGGGCCATCGACGAAGTGCGCCGCGAACTGCGGGCGCTCATGTGTCAGAGCGCGGAAGGCGCCGACTCGCTTCCGACAGGAACAGAATTCTTCGATCCGATGAGTGACAACGAGCTCGACCGGGCGTTCGCCGAGGCCGAGTCCGAGACCGACGAGATGGTGAGCGCGGACACGGTGGCCAAGGTCGCGATGGATCAGGCCGACCGCTCACTGGCCGGTCAGCTGGGACCGGAAGAGCTCGGAAGCTCCTTTGCGACGGAGTCGATGGCGGAGCTGTTGGATCAGCAGGGGAATTTCGAGAGCGCCCGGCGAATCCGGGCGAGCCTTGCACAGGCGGCCGCTGCGAACGACGACGTACTGACGCCGGCGGAGGTGAGGTCCTCGGATCAAGAACGTCCCAGCCGCCAGCAGTCCCTGGTCACCCTGGAGCGTTGGCTCGGAAATCTGCGAGGATCCAGAGCATGAGCTTTTCAGCACTGCTCCGCCAAATCGTCGATGGCTGCAGTGGCGGCATCGGGGCCGCCCTGATGGGGAATGACGGCATTCCGATCGAGCAGGTGACGGCCCAGAAGGCCGGCCGGACCCCGTTTGCCGAAGACCTTTCTACCGTGGGAACCGAGTTCAGCCGGATTCTGCAAGAGATCCGGAAGGCCTCGGACGCGATCTCGGGCGGCAGCGTGCTCGAGACGACGGTGCTGCTCTCGGAAGTGACGCTCGTCTTCCGTGCCATCGACGATGAGACCTTCCTGGCCGTCGCCTTGCGTCCGGATGGCAACCTCGGCAAGGCGCGCTATCTCATCCGCAAGCAGTTGATCGCCCTGCGACAGGAGCTTCTGGGTTAGGAGGCCCGTGCGAATTCGGGGGGCGGTCGGGAGATCCCATGTCGGAGTCCCAGCGTATCCTCGTCATCCACGGTCCCAACCTGAATCTTCTCGGGACCCGAGAGCCCGAGGTCTACGGCGAGACCACGCTCGACGAGATCAACGCCGATCTGTCGACGGCGGGGAAGGAGTGGGGCGCCGAGCTGGATTTCTTTCAGTCCAACCACGAAGGCGCCCTGATCGATCGCATCCAGGAGGCCGCCACCTGGGCGGACGGATTGCTGATCAACCCTGGCGGTCTGACGCACACCAGTGTCGCTTTGCGCGATGCGCTCTCGGCAGCCTCGCTGCCCGTGGTCGAGGTCCATCTGTCGAACATCTTCGCCCGTGAGGAGTTCCGGGAGCACTCGTTCGTCTCCGGCGTTGCCGTCGGCGTGATCTCGGGCCTCGGGCCACTCGGGTATCGTCTGGCGTTGCAGGGTCTGCTGGCACACCTGGAGTCCTAGGCTCCGTGCTGGACGCCTGGCGTCTCATCCTCGACGGCGATGGGTCGGGTCCCTGGAACATGGGCGTCGATGAAGCCCTGTTGTGTTCTGCGATCGAATCCGGCCGCGCGACGTTCCGCTTGTATGGCTGGGAGGGCCCGTGGCTCTCGCTCGGCTATGCGCAGTCCTGGAGCGACGAAGAAGCCGAGCATTGTGCTTCCGCCGACGTCGGCGTGGTGCGACGCTGTACGGGCGGTCGCGCCGTGCTCCACGGGTCCGACCTGACCTACTCCGTGGCGGCACCCGAGTCGATGTTGCCCGAAGGACTGCGTCCGACCTACGAGCTGTTGGCCCGCGCCCTGCTCGCGGGGCTGCGAGGGCTCGGCATCGAGGCGACCTGTCGGGGTCGGCCTCCGAGCCGGCGCCAGCCGGGCCCCGCCGGCTTCGACTGCTTTGCCCAGGCCGCCACCGACGAGCTCTGTGTCGGCGATCAGAAGCTCGTGGGAAGCGCCCAGCGCCGGGTTTCGGGTGCCGTGCTGCAGCACGGATCCCTGCGATGTTTGCCCGATCCAGGCCTGGCCCGGCAGGCCACCGGCCTCGCTGCTGTGGGGGCCACCAGCCTGGCCGAGCTGGGCCATCCGCCCACGCCAGCGAAGCTCCGGGAAGCCCTGGTCGCCGCTTTCAGCAGGGTTCTGGAGGTCCGGCTGGAGCCCTCGGCCCTCACCCCGCTCGAGACCGAGCTGGCGAAGACCCGGGGGCACGAGCCTTCTCCACGCCTGCCGAGTCAACCCCGAGGGGCATCTCAAGGGTCCCCACCGACGGCCGATAGGTAATGTCGGGGGGGGATATACCCCACCCAATTGCGCACCGCGGTCGTATTGCGTCGGTGTAGGGGCGTAGGTTGGCTCCCAAAAAGCGAAAGATCCTCGAGAGCGCGCGGAAGTACGCGCAGAAGGGCTCGAAGGACAAGGCTCTCAAGGAGTACCAGAAGCTCCTGAAGCTGGATCCGCGTGACGCAAAATTACGTCTCGAGATCGGTGACGCGCATCGGCGTTGGGGCCAGGTCGACCAGGCGATTGGCTGCTACTCCAAGGTCGCCGACCAATACATGAATGAAGGCTTCGACGCCCGCGCCGTCGCCGTCTTCAAGCAGATCCTCAATCTCGATCCGGATCGATACGCGTCCTACGTTGCGCTCGCCGACCTCTATCAGCGCATGGGTCTCAACTCTGAGGCGATCCAGGCGCTCCAGACCGCGGCCGACGGCTACCACAAGGAAGGTAAGAAGCGCGAAGCGCTCGACCTCCTGCGCAAGATGGCGACGCTCGACCCGACCAATACCACCAGTCGGATCAAGGTCGGCGACCTGCTGTGTCAGGAGGGGCGGGTCAGCGAAGGCATCACCGAGTACGAGGAAGCCCAGGCGGAACTGATGCGTCAGGGTGAGGTCGATCCGGCCTGTGGCGTGCTCGAGCGAATTCTCGAAGTCGAGCCTCAGCGAGTTTCGACGATGATCACGCTGGCGAAGCTGGTGCTCGGACGAGGGCACGGCGATCGTGCCGAGCCCCTCGTCAAGAAGATGATCGAGTGCCAACCAGACGAGATCGCCCACGTCGAGATGCTGGTCGACGTCTACCGGTCCCTGGGCCGTGACGACGATCTGACAGCCACGTACAAGAACCTCGCCGAGATGTACAGGCAGCGTGGGGACGAAGACAAGGCGCGCGAGATCATCCAGCGGTACGTTCCGATGGACGGTGAGGGCCTCGATGGAAGGGCGGTGCTCGAAGCCGACATCGGTCTCGGGGACGACGATCGACGGGCTGACGAGCCGCACCTCCTGAGCGAACACGGTCTCAGCGCCGATGATCTGCTGGATGACGACGACATCCAGATCGAGGAGCCCGACGGCCGCGATCTCGCCGAAGAGACGATCGTCCAGTTCTCGGACGGCCCGTCCCTCGAAGCCGACGACGAAGAAGAAATCTCGCTGACTCAAGATCTCGACCACGAGTTCGAGAAAACGAAACCCGCTGCTGAGATTTCGGGCGATCCCGAGCAGCTCCTCGCCGAGGCCAGTGTCTATCTCCGCTATGGCAAGCGGCCCCAGGCCATCGAGAACCTGAACGCCATCCTGGGCAAGGACCCCGATCATCGCGGTGCCTTGGAGAAGCTCGGAGAGGCTCATGCCGACGCCGGCGAGTCGGCGGATGCGGTCATCAGCTGGCTGCGTGCCGCCCAGCAGGCCAAGGCCGAGGGTGACGGCGAGGCCCTCGATATTCTCCGCGACCGGATTTCCGCATTGGATCCCGACGCCGCTGCGACGCTCGATGGCGGCGCTCCTGCCGCAGCTGAGGACGACGACGATCTCATCGATCTGGAAGACGATATCGAGATCGATTCCGGCGACCCGGTCGAAGTCGCCGACCCGGTGGAAGTCGCCGACCCGGTCGAAGTCGCCGACGAAGCCACGCGGACGAGCGTGGAGCCGTCCGAGCAGGCGCCTTCTCCGGAGCCGAGCGCCAGCACCTCCGTGTCACAGCAGGTCATCGAGGAGTTGGAAGAAGCCGAGTTCTACCACCAGCAAGGTCTGATGGATGAGGCCGAGAAGATCTACGCAAAGATCCTCGAGATCGCTCCGAATCATCCCCAGGCCCGGGTACGAATGGGAGAGATCGCCGCCGCACGTGGTAGCGATCCCGCTGCCTCCGCAGCCGGCAGCACGCCAGCGGTTGCGGATCCGAGCGCTACCTCGGGTGAGGGAGAGCCCGGACAGGATCTCGACGACTGGACCGACGAAGACTTGGGCGACATCGAAATCGACCTCGACCCGGAGACATCGGAGGAAGGCGTCGATTCCGAAGGCGTGGATGTCGAAGCGGAAACCGATGACGACGCCACCGGTGTCGAGCTGCCCTCGAGCGAAACTGCCGTCCCGACCTCGGCGGAAGCCGACCCGCAGCAGGTCGAAGTTGGCGACGAGCAGGTCGAGTCCGTTGACGAAGTCATCGGGATCGACGACGAAGACGACGAGATGCCCGCCCAGCCCGCGGCACTCGACACGTCGGCCGCGCCTGCACTCACGGTCGAGGCTGCGACGGTCGCCGAGAGCGGCGACTTTGACCTGGCTGCGGAGCTCAGCGGCGCCTTGGACGCCAGTCCTTCCGGCTCCACGGTCGGGGTGGGTCTCGCGGCCCAGGACGATGGCTTTGCCGCCGTCTTCCAGGAGTTCAAGAAGGGCGTCAGTCAGGCGCTGGGTGAAGGCGATTACGAGGCCCACTACGACCTCGGTATTGCCTATCGGGAAATGGGCCTCATCGACGACGCCATCTCCGAGTTCAAGGCGGCGATGGCGGGCGAGACTCGGCGACTCGATTGCCTTCACATGATGGGCATCTGTTGCACCGATGGCGGTCGCGCACAGGAAGGCCTCGGCTATCTCCAGCAAGCACTCGATTCGGGCCAGCTCAGCGATGAACAGACCCTTCCGTTCCGCTTCGAGCAGGGCCGGGCCTACGAGGCCATCAATGAACTCGACAAGGCACGTGATGCCTGGCAGGCGGTGGCCGCAGTGGATCCCTCGTTCTGCGAAGTCGAGGATCGGCTCGCCGCACTCGGCCAGCCCAAGCCGCAACAGGAGGGGTTCGAGTCGTTTCGTGACCTCTTCGATGACGACGACGAGGTCGGAGATGGCAACAGCGGCGAAGTGCTCGTGGCCGTCATGGACGAAGCCACCGTGGAGCACGAAAGCTTTGACGACCTGATCGCCGAGGCGAGCGCCGTCAGCGACGCGGTCGAAGCGCCCATCGCGGAGCGGTTGACCGTGTCGGAACCCGAGCCCGTGGTCGAAGTCGTCTCCGAGCCGAAGCCGGAACCGAAAAAGGCTCCGAAGCAGCGGAGCCGGAAGAAGAAGAAGATCTCATTCGTATAAGGAAGTCCCGTGGAACATCTCCATCATTTTGGTCTTTCGGACGACCCGTTTCGAAACGAGCCGCGAATGCGCGACTTCTTCGACACCGACGTCAGTCGCGCGGCCCTGGCCCGTCTCGAACGCGGCCTGCGGCAGTCGCGGGGGCTGCTGGTGTTGGTTGGGGAGGTCGGCTCGGGAAAGACCATGGTCGTGCGTCGATTGCTCGAGAACCTGGAAGAGGAGATCTTCGACGCCAGCATGCTGGTCGTGCTGAACGGGGCCGCCGATGCGAACTGGATGCTCACGCACTTTGCGCGCCAGCTCGGCATCGAGGAGCCCGAAGAGGAACGCGAAGCGCTGCTCGCCCAGGTCTACGAACAGCTCGCCATCATCCGTGAAGACGGCCGCCACGCCGTACTCATCATCGACGACGCCGATGCCCTTGCATCCCGGGAAACCCTGTCGGAGGTCTGCGGCCTGCTGAAGCTCGAGTACGAAGAGCGGCGACTGTTTTCGCTGGTCTTGTGCGGTGGGCCCGGCCTGGAGGAAGCCATCGCCGCCGATCAGACGTTGGCCCACCGAGTCGAGGTGAAGGTCCACATGACCCGAATGGATCTCCAGATGGCGACCCGCTACCTGGGAACCCGCGTGCGACAATCCGGCGGCGCGCCGGCCATCCTCGACGAAGCTGCCGTGTTGGCCCTCCACGAGCGGGGTCACGGACTGCCGGGACGCATGAACGCCCTGGCCGACAACGCCCTCTTCGAGGCCTTCCTCTGTGGCCGCGAGCGGGTGAGCCGCGAGGACGTGATCCGGGCCCACGCAGATCTCGGTTGGGACCAGCAGGGGTCGATCGGCGTCCTCGGCCGAGAGGTCGGAACCGTGGATGGCGCCGCGCTGGAAGTGCTCGAAACCGGGGCGGGTGACCTCGACGCCGACCTGGACGCCGTCTTTTCGACGACGGGCAGCCAGAATCCGGCCGACATCGCCGCAGCCGAACAAGCCGGCCTGGGCGCACCGCCCAAGGACGAGGACGATCTGCTCGTCGAACTGATCGACGAGTAGTTCGCCCAGCAACACCCGCAATCCCGGAATCCTCCCGGAAGGGGGGCCTCCGCCGCGCCTTGCTGGGCGCG
>SMWR01000205.1 GCA_004356735.1 Deltaproteobacteria bacterium | reverse complement strand
GTTCCGACCACGACATCGTAGGACTCGACCTTCACCCGGTTGTCCTCTGGCGTCTTCAAGACGTCGGCGATGATGTACGGCAGATCGGCCGCACTGACCGTGTTCTTCTTGTCGCCGAGTTCGATCACTCGCTGGAGCACCAGGTCTCGGTCTGCTGGCGACAGTTCGATACCCAGGGTTTTCAGGTTCGCGTCCACCGACGCCTTTCCGGACAATTTACCCAGGGCGTAGCGGCGACGTTGTCCGAAGCGCGCGGGCGCGAGCCGCGAGGTATAGAGACCGCCCTTGAGATCGCCGTCGCTGTGGATCCCGGCCGAGTGTGTGAAGACGTCGCGACCGACGATGGGGGTATTGGCGGCGACATCCTTGCCACTGAAGGTCTCGACGATTCTCGACAAGGCGGCGAGCCGGGATTCGTCGACGCCGGTCGTGTAGGGGGTGTGGTCGTGGATGGCGGCCACGATCTCGGCGAGCCGTGCGTTGCCCGTGCGCTCGCCCATACCGTTTACGCTGGTGTGGATACCACGTGCCCCGGCCCGGACGGCGGCGAGGCAGTTGGCGGTTGCAAGCCCGTAATCGTTGTGGGCGTGGAACTCGAAGAGGGTCTCGGGCCAGGTGGCCACCATCAATCCGACGTAGCGCGTCACGTCTTCGGGGGCAAAGATTCCCAGCGTGTCGGGGAGGTAGACGCGTTCCACGCCCAGCTCGATCAACAGCTGGGTCATGGAGAAGACGTAGTTGAACGAATCGCTCACGCCGCGGGACCAGTCTTCCAAGTAGGCGTTTACCTTGATCCGTTTGCTCCGGGCGTAGCGCACCGTGTTGGCCACCCGTTCGCGGTGCTTCTCCGGCTCCATTCCCAGCTGGGTCCGGCAGTGGGTCTCAGAACCCTTGGTGAGCAGGTTCATCACTTTGCCGCCGGTGGATGTGATCCAGTCGACCGAGATGCGCCCGTCGCAGTAGCCGAGCATCTCGACCTGCGTCAGCAGGCGCTTCTTGCGGGCCCAGTCGGTCACGCTTCGCGCCGCTTCGCGCTCGCCTTCGGACACGCGAGTCGACGCGATCTCGATCCGATCGACGCGGGCGTCGTTCAGGAGCAGCGCGGCAAGCTGCTGCTTCTCGCCCGGCATGTAGGCGACGTCGGGGGTCTGTTCGCCGTCCCGCAACGTCGTGTCCATTACAGCGATGCGGGTGGGATCGGTCTTTCGGGTGGCCATGAGGCCGTTCACATTACCGCGTCCCCGCTACACTGGCCCGATGCAGGAGAAGGCTCGAGAGTTCTCGGTCGGTCCGCACGAGTCCGGGCGCCGGCTGGATCTGTTCCTCGCCGAGAAGCTTGCGCTGTCCCGTTCCCGGGTGCGGCGGCTGCTGGCCCGGGGCGCCGTGCGACTGGCCGGCGCTCAGCTCGGCGAGAGCGCCAAGGGCCGGACCTTGGTGAGCGGCGATGCTCTCAGTGTCGACCCCTACCGGCGCCCGGAGAACGAATGCACCCGGCCCGAGCCCGATGCTTCCCTGGCCGTGCTGGCCGAGGGCCGCGGCTGGTTGGCCCTGGACAAGCCGGCTGGGACGCCCGTCCATCCTCTCTCCGAGAATGAGACGGGAACGCTTCTGGGAGCCGTCGTGGCCCGCCATCCCGAGATCCAGGGGGTCGGCGAGGGGGGGCTGAGAAGCGGCGTGGTCCACCGACTCGACGTCGATACATCCGGTGTGATGCTGATGGCGACGACGGAAGAGCGCTGGCAGAGCCTGCGTCGGGCGTTCGAAGCGCACCGGGTCGAAAAGGTCTACCAGGCGCTGGTCGCCGGCCAGCTCGAGGTCGCAGGTGGAGCCAACGCCGGACTGGCCCTGGCGCGGCACCGGCCGGCCCGGGTCCGCGTGGTCGACAGCGAGGAGCGCGAACGGGCACGAGGTGTCTGGGACTGCCGGATGACCTGGCGCCCACTGGAAGTGTTCGAGATGGCGACGCTGCTCGAGGTGCGACCCGAGACGGGCTTCCTGCACCAGATCCGCGTGCTGCTCGCCCATCGGGGATACCCACTGCTGGGCGATCGCAGCTACGGTGGGCCCGATGCCGCTGGCTCTGCCGGGCGACACATGCTGCACGCAACCCGAGTTGCCGTCGATGACGTCGAGGCCGAGAGCGTCCCGTCGGCGGACTTCGCCGAGCTGCGTGACCGCCTGAAGGCCGGTCACGCCTGGTAGTGTCCCCGTCGTGAAGCTCGTGATCGTGGTGGCCTCGAGCACGGGTCGTACCCGGCGCATGGCCGAGGCGGCGGCGGAAGGTGCGCGTGAAGCCGGGGCCGAGGCTCACCTCGTCGAAGCCGACGTGGCCGGCGACGCCGATGTTCTCGAAGCCGACGCCGTGATGCTCGCGTCGGCCGTCCACATGGGCGGCATGGCATCTGCCATGCGTGCCTTCAGCGAACGTCTCTCCCCGCTCTGGCTCCAGGGAAGGCTGGTCGGCAAGGTTGGGGCAGTCATGGCCTGCGGTAGCGCCGGCAGTCGGGGGGGCGCTGAGCTGGCGTTGATTTCGATGCTCTCGACCCTGGCCGAGCATGGGATGCTGCTGGTTCCCATGCACAATCGGCTCGAGGGCTACTCGCGGGCCGGATGTCATTGGGGCCCGCTCGTGCATGCGAACCCTCCGGGGGGTCCAGCGGGTCCCACGGAAGAAGACCTGGTTGCCGCGCACTCCCACGGGCGTTGGGTCGCCGAATGCACGGCCCGCTGGCTGGCCGGCCGCCGGGGCGGCGGCGGCCGGCCTGCGGGCGGCTAGCAGTTCGCCGAAGCGGCGAACTGCCGGATGGCACGGCGCTCGCCTTCGGCCAGTGAGTCTGGTGAACGCGGCGTTTAGGTTGCCGGGTCAGCGTTTGCGTAGCAGGGTGAGTCCGTCCGAAATCGGGAGCATCACACAGTCAACGCGGTCGTCGCTGGCCACGTGGTCGTTGAACTTGCGGATGGCGTTCGTCTGGTCGTTGTCGACCGACGGGTCGGCCACGGTTCCCATCCAGAGGACATTGTCGACCAGGATGAGGCCTCCGGTGTTCAGGCGCGGGAGAATGGCTTCGAAGTAGTCGATGTAGCCGAGTTTGTCGGCATCGATGAAGGCGAGATCCCATATTGGTTCTTCTGGAAACGAACGCAGCGTCTCGATCGCGGGAGCGATGCGCAGATCGATCTTGCCGGCGACGCCGGCCTTCTCCCAGAAGGGTCGGCCGATGGCGACCCACTCTTCACTCACGTCACAGCAGACGAGCTTGCCATCATCGGGAAGTCCCTGTGCAATGCAGAGCGCCGAATAGCCGGTGAAGGTTCCGACCTCGACGGCGTTCTTCGCGCCGACGGCGCGGGTGAGCAGCGTCATGAACGCGCCCTGCTCCGGTGCCACCTGCATGATCGAGATTCCACCGAGCTTGCGGGTTGCTTCGATCAGATCCTGCTGGATTTCGCTCGGCGGCGTGCCGTGACGGACCAAGTAGTCGTGCACGGCTGGGTTGAGGTGGAAGTCCTTGGGAGCATCGCTCACGTCTTCTCGTTGTGCTCCAGCTCGCCGGCCTTCGCCATGGCATCTTCGGCCTCGGGAATCATTCCCTTCGACTGATAGAGCATAGAGAGGTTGGAGTGGCTCAACGGATCGTCGGGCTCCAACTCGACGAGTTTCTTGGCCGCTGTGATGGCGCCGTCGAGATCGCCCTTGTTGCGATAGGCGAGGGACAGACCGTTCCATGCCAACGACAATGTATTGTCCGCTTCGATCGCCTTCTTGTAGCCCTCAATGGCCTCGTCGATCCGATCGTTGGCGAAGTGTTGAAAGGCTTCCCGGTAGAGAGTTCGCGCATCACTCATGCGGCGAGTATAGAGCCGAAACGTGCAATTAGAAGCGGGTCTCGAGAACGTCGACCAGACGGTGGCGGCGAAAGCCTCCCTTTTCGTAGGCGCGGAGCGCCGATCGATTGGCCGGCGACAGCATCAGAAGGGCGGTCCGGACTCCCGATTCGAACTGACGTATCAGCGACCAGGCCACCAGAGCCGTCCCGAGTCCGCGGTCGCGGAGCTTGGGGTCGACACCGACGTAGGAGACCCAGACCCTGCGTGGCCAGTGAGTCTCGACCTCGCAGAACGCGACCACGCGATCGTCGTGGCGTGCCACCGCGTGGACGTGCCGGCCGTCACTGATCACGCCGCGCATGACCTCCGGGCTGCGCTGCTCGAAGCCGCAAGCCAGGTAGATCTCGAGAATGCCTTCGGCATCTTCTCTCGTCGCGATCTCGAGCTTGAAGTCGTGTGTCTCCGCCAGCGGAACGGACGGCGCCGCGTCGCAACGCATCAGGAAGTGCTGGCGCACCGGGCGGAAGCTGTGGCTCGTGAGCAGCGAGTAGCCGGCGCGATTGCGTGTACCGATGGCCGCGGCCACCAGCCGGATCCCGAGCTTTGACTGGGCCAGGTCTCGCGCGGCCCGCAGCAACTCCCCACCGATGCCGTGGCCGCGTGCACTCCGCTTGACGATCGGGCAATACATTCCGGCTTCACTGGCACCGGGCTGGCGAATGAATCCGACCATGCCCTGGATCTCGCCGTCGACCTCGGCCACCAGCATATGCTCTTCGGGAGCGATTCCGAAGCGGGCGAACTCGGCAATCAGCTCCTCCTCTGTCTCCCAATAAGGATTCATGACGAAGTCGGTCTCGCCGCGGGCGCAGTAGCTGGACAGCTCTGAGAGATCGCCCGCGTCTTCCTTCTTGAATGGTCGGATGTTCATCTCTACCTCCCGACGCGGACCGATTATAGGTCGCGTCGTGTCGAGTGCGACGTCCGTTTTCCAGACGTCGTGCGAATCTCATTCACCGTTCGCTTTTTCGACTGGATCTGAACTCGCCTTCGGGTTCAGCCGCCGACTCGGCGGCGGATCGACTGCACCATGCGGCCGAGGTCCAAGCTCCGACCGCGCGGGATCTGGAAGTAGGGGTCGCCATCGTCCTTGACGAGCAGCTTCACCTGCTGGCCTGCGAGCAGCGTTTCGATGCCCTCGCCCTCCTCCGGGGCGTGATCCAGCGTCGCGAAGACGCGGCGGCGCCGGTGGAGGAGGCGGTTTCGCTCCGGATGGCTGGGATTCCGGTGAGGTTCACCTTGGTCAGACCGACCGCGGCGATGTAGACCTCCTTCGCCATCAGTTTCGATGATAGGCTAGGGGCGGAATCCACCGTTCTCGATCCAGGCCGGAAGCTTGGCGAACGCGGTGACGGCGAGGTGATGGATGCGTAGAGGTCGGCGCCTGATCGTCTTTTTCTTCTTCTTCGGCTTGCTTGTCTGGTTCTTGACGCGCGACGTGGGACCGGAAATCCAACCGGAGAGTGTCCTGGTGCTCGACCTTTCTGGCCGCTACGTGGAGGCGGCCGAGCCGTCCCTGATCGGCCGGCTGTTGGGGGATCGACGGCAGTCGTTTGTTTCGGTCTGGGGTGAAATGCGCAAGGTCGAACGCGACGACCGCATCACCGGCGTGGTCGTCCGGATTCGGCGCATGGATCTCGCCTGGGGCATGGCGCAGGAGCTGCGCGACTCGCTGATGGAGCTGCGCAAATCCGGGCGAAGAACCATCGCCTATCTCGAGACCGGCGCCCTCGGGGCGAACCGCGAGTACTACATTGCGACCGGAGCCGACGAGATCGTCATTTCACCGGGCACGACGAGTCCGTTGATCGGTCTCGGCATGGAGTTCTTCTTCCTCGGCGGCCTCTGGGAGAAGATCGGGGCCGGTATCGAGACCGTCGGTAGCGGCGAGTACAAGTCCGGGGCCGAGACGATTGCCGGAACCAAGATGTCGCCGGCCTATCGCGAGATGGCGACGTCGCTGCTCGACTCTGCCTACGACCAGTTCGTCGCCGGAATCTCCGAGGGACGAAACCTCACTCCCGAGCGGGTGCGCGAGCTGGTCGACCGGGCTCCGATCACAGCCGAGGAGCTCCAGGAGGTCGGCCTCGTAGACGCCGTGGGACATCTGGACGAAGCCGTGAAACGCGCCGGCGGCGGCGAGGTCGTCGAAGCAGAGGACTATGCGCGCGTGGGCCTGGAAGACGTCGACTTCGAACCGGTCGGCACCATCGCCCTGGTCTACGGAAGCGGCACCGTCTTGATGGGAGAGGGCAGCAGTTCGCCCACCGGCTCCGTGGTGCTCACCTCCGACACCGTCAGCCGGGCACTGGAGGAGGCGGCCGAAGATCCCGAGGTCGATGCAATCGTTTTTCGCATCGACAGCCCCGGTGGATCTCCACTGGCCTCGGACATCGTATGGCGCGCTGCCGAAAAGGCCCGCGAGAACGGTAAACCATTGATCGCGTCGGTTTCGAACTACGCGGCATCGGGGGGCTACTACGTCCTCTGTGGGGCCGACGCGGTGGTGGCCTCGCCGGGAAGCCTGGTCGGTTCGATCGGCGTCTTCGTGATGCGGCCCGTGATCGGCGGCCTGCTCGAGAAGCTGGGCATCGGCTTCGACAGCATGACACGCGGGCGCAGCGCCGAGCTGATGATGATGACGCGGCCGCTCACGCAGGTGGGGCGCGAACGATTGATGGAGGAGATCCTGGCGACCTATGACCTGTTCGTGAAGCGGGTGTCCGACGGTCGCGACCTCACACCGGCAGAGGTCCACGAGATCGGGCGGGGTCGGGTCTGGACGGGCGCGCAGGGGCTCGAGAACGGTCTCGTCGACGAGCTGGGCGGTCTGCGCGTCGCCATCGACCGCGCCAAGGTCGCGGCCGGTCTGGGGGCCGACGCCGACGTCAAGTTGGTTCCCTATCCGATGCCCAAGACGCTGGTCCAGCAGTTCAGTTCGGCGCTCCAGGGCTCCATTGCACGGGCGACGCCACGGCTGGTGCTGCCGGAGCAGCTGCGGCGGCTCGAGGCCTTCGTCACCACCCTGCCTCAGGGCACGCCTCTGTTGGTACCGCCGTTCATGGTCGAGATCCGCTGAACCCAGGCGCGCTCGCAGGAGTATCTCGGTGCATCTGCTGAAGGAGTTCGAGGTTCCGGACGAACCGGCGTCGGTCTACCGCAAGCTGGCCAACGACGAGACGTTGCTGGGACTCTTCCCCGACACGAAGACCGAGATCATTGAAAATTCGGGTGAGTGCCGGACGCTGCGCTCTCACTACGTGGCGCTGGGGCGGGAGGGAACGGCCACGTTCCACTTCACCTTCGAGCCCGAGCAGCGCATCCGATTCGAGAAGGTCTGCGACGGCCGGGTCTGGAGCCGCCTCGTCGGCAGCGTGAGCTTCGTCGATCGCGGCGGGCGAACCTGCGTGCGCGTCGAGATGGATGGCCGCACGAAAGCGTTTATTCCCGAGTTCAGCATCAAGGGGCCGATGCAGGATCAGCTCAAGAAGAT
Organism: Deltaproteobacteria bacterium; assembly: GCA_004356735.1. Lineage (GTDB taxonomy): Bacteria > Myxococcota_A > UBA9160 > UBA9160 > SMWR01 > SMWR01. The sequence continues at coordinate 5,537 of SMWR01000205.1, read as the reverse complement.
GGTGGGGGCGCTTCGCGAACGGCTGGCGGGACCTTGATGGCCAGTGTCGAAACGAGTGATGGGCACAGCCTCTACACGGAAGCCCATGGTGAGGGCATCCCCATCCTCTTTTCGTGCCCGCTCAACACCACCCGTGAGAACTGGCGTCCCCAGGTCGAGCCGCTGGTTGCGGCGGGCTTTCGCGTGGTGCTCTGGGACTACCGCGGACACGGACGCTCAGATGCTCCCGATGATCCCGACGCCTATCACATGGAGCAGGTGCTGGACGATCTCGGGCGTGTGCTCGACTGGGCCGCAGCGGGTGAGCCCGCGGTGCTGGCCGGGCTCTCCTTGGGTGGGCTCGTGTCGCTTCACTTCGCCTACCGACATCCGGAACGCGTGCTTGCCCTGGTGCTGATCGATAGTGGGCCAGGCTTCAAGAATCCCGAAGCCAAGCAGCGCTGGCAGCTGTCATGCGACAAGACTTCGTCCTATCTCGAATCCAAGGGTCTGGCTGCCTTCGTCAAGAGCAAGGCGTCGGCCATGACGGTGGGCACGCGTCCCGAGCTGCCCGCGGCGCGCACTGCGCTCGCGGCCATCGCCCTGCAACAGGCGCACGGGCTGGCCCACTTCGGGCGAAGGGTGGCGGGGCCGGCGCCGCCCATGATCGACGAGTTGGCCGAAATCGAGGTGCCGGCCCTGATCCTGGTGGGAGAGCACGATCACGCCTACCTGCGGGCCGCCGAGCTGATGGCGTCGAGGCTGCCTCGGGCCGAATCGGTCACCCTCCTGGGCGCCACCCACGTCGTGAACATCGAGGCTGCGGAGGCCTTCAACACGGCAGTCCTCCGGTTTCTCGAGAAGATCCGGGTCGAAGCTGCTTGACGGCCGAAGACGGCGATCCTTCCCCGCAGGGGTTGCAGCGCAACCAAGCGCTGCCGGGAGGGTTCAAACGGACGGCGGAGGTGTCGGTGCAGTCTCTCGACGAGGACGTACGGCTGATGCTGGCGTTCCGCGAGGGCGATCCCCGCGCCTTCGACCGGCTCTTCCGGCGCTGGTCGGGACCGCTGCTCCGGTATCTGGAGCGGATGGTCCGAGACGCAGCGTCGGCGGAGGATCTGGTCCAGGAGGCCTTTCTGCGTGTCCACCGTTCGCGCGAACGCTATTCGCCCGATGCCCGCTTCTCGACGTGGCTCTACCGGATCGCCACGAATCTGGCGCTCAACGAGCTGCGGCGCCCGCGTCACAAGGCGGTCCACAGCAGCATCGGCGACGAGCAGGCACTTCCGCTGCCGTCCCGGGGTCCCGCGGTCGATGAGGTCGTCGATGCACGCCGGATGGGCGGACGGGTTGAAGAGGAGCTGGCACGGCTCCCAGAAAAGCAACGCGCGGCCCTGTGCCTGGCCGCGGTCGAAGGGTTCAGCTACGCGGAGGTGGCCCAGGCACTCGACGTGACGGAGAAGTCGGTGAAGTCGTTGGTCCACCGTGCGCGTTCGACGTTGGCCGAGCGCCTCCGCGAGCATTGGGGCCATGAAGAATGAAGGGAGAGCTGGACATGCCGGAGCGATCCGCGATCTGTCGGGAAATCGACGCAGACCTCTCGGCACTGATCGATGCAGAGCTTGCCCCGGAGCGCGAGGCCGAGATGCGCGCCCATCTCGACGACTGCGATCGCTGCGCCCAACGGCTTCAGGATCTCTGCAACGTTGATCTGGCGCTCGCCGATCTGGCTGCGCCGATGGTGGCTGCCGATCTGGGGCAGCGCTTGGCCGCGCGTATCGCAAGCGACTCGGGCGAAAGGTCCGTGCCGGTCCCGGACGCGGCGTCCCCAAAGCGCTCGCGAACCGTGACGCCGCGACAGCCTCGCCGCAGCCTGAGACGACGACTGATGCCCGTGGCCGTCGTGGCCACCGCAGTCCTGCTGGCCATCGTGGTGGCGAATCGGCAGAGCTCAGAGGTCGACCCCGACCCGTTGCAGCTGGCCCGGACGCTGCGTTCGATGAATCCCGCCGCGACGCTGCCCGAGGCCGCGACCCCCGGGGTCAACTTCGGTTCGCTACCGGACGAAGACCTCGCCGTGCTGTTCGAGTTCGACACCGTGGAAGACCTGGACGTGATCGCGAACCTCGAGCTGCTGGAGCAGTTCGTGGCAATGGAGGCGCTCGAAGGTTGATGTTCCGGTGCCCCTTCATTCTCGGCCTGCTGGCGGGCCTGCTCGTTCTCGGCGCACTCGTCGTCGGAGCGGACAGCGCCGTGGCCGACGATACCGGGCGGCGGCGTCCGGACGGCTGGCGCAACCCCCAACAAGCTTCGAGGCCCGACCGCTGGCAGCGCGAACGCTTTCGCAACGGTTCCGCGGCCGAGCCACGCGAGCTGCACGAGAAGATGCGGGAGCGCTGGCACGAAGCGACCCCCACGGAGAGCGAAGCCGCCCACAGGAAGATGCGGAAGCGCCGTGGACAGAGGTCGTGGCGAGAGACAGCGGGTGCAGCAGGGCGCTGGGACGAAATTCGCGAACGCCACCGCGAAGCTGGACCCGAGGACCGCCGGGAGATCGCGCGCTCGCTACGGGAGCGGTGGAACGAGCGCGAAAATGGGACGCGGCAGCGCAGGCGCGAGATCTTCCGGCGCCACACGCAGTCGCTTTCGCCGGCGGAACGCCAGAAGCTGAAGCAGCACTGGGTTGAGATGGGGGGGGCGGAGAGAGAGCGATTGCGACGTCGCCTCAGGCATCTCGAGCCCGAGGAGCGCCGGAAGATGGCCGAACGCATGTTCCGTTACCGATCGCTTCCGCAAGCGCAGCAGCAGGAGCTGCGCGACCGGATGATGCAGCTCCGTTCCTTCGAGCCCACCGAGTGGGCGCGCATTCAGCGCAACGCCCGGCAGTTCCAGTCCCTGCCGAAGGCCGAACGGCAGCAGCTGCGCGAAGCCTGGCAACGGTTGCGCGCGCTACCGCCCGATGAGCGCGAGAAGAAGCTCGAGAGCCTGCTGTCGGAAACCCGCTAGTCGGCCCTGCTACTCTTCCGCTGCGCGCTCGGAGATGCTGGAGGAGAAACGTGGGCAAGACCTTTCCGGACATCGATGAGCGCAACGCGCAATTCATCCGCGACCAGCACGTGTTCTTCGTGGCGACGGCGCCGCGCGCCGCCGACGGCCTGTTGAACCTGTCGCCCAAGGGCCTCGACAGCTTCTCGATTCTCGATCCCCATACCGTTGCCTACCTGGACCTGGTGGGCAGCGGGATCGAAACCGTGGCGCACCTACGAGAAAACGCTCGAATCGTGATCCTCTTCTGCGCGTTCGAGGGTCCTCCCCGATTGCTCCGGCTCCACGGAAGGGGCGACGTCGTCGAGCCGGGTGACGCGGAATGGGATGAGCTGGCTGCCCACTTTCCGAACTACCCCGGCGCGCGTTCGATCATCCGTGTCCGCCTGGAGCGGATCTCGGATTCCTGTGGGTACGGGGTTCCGCTGTATCAGCATGAAGGCCCTCGAAGCCAGCTCATCGAGTGGGCGGATCGCAAGGGCATCGATGGAATCGAGGCCTACAAGGTGGACCACAACCTCGAGAGCATCGACGGTCTTGCAGGGCTGCGACGAACGGAAGAATCGGCGTGAGCGACAGCTTCACCCTCGAAACCAGTGGATCGAAGGGACATCTCGACATCACCGAGCGCGTGCGTGCAGAAGTGCGCCGGTCTGGAGCCAAGAGCGGACTGTGCTTGGTCATGGTGCTCCACTCGACCGCCGCCATCGTGATCAACGAACACGATGATCCCAACATCGGTACCGACATCATCAAGGCCTTGGACCGCGCCGTGCCCGACCACGCGGGCTGGCTCCACGACCGGATCGACGACAACGCCCATGCCCACATCAAGGCAGCGATTCTGGGGCCGTCCGAACTGCTACCGATCCGTGACGGTGATCTGGTGCTGGGAAGCTGGCAGCGGATCCTGCTGCTCGAGTTCGACGGACCGCGCAAGCGACAGGTCCACGTCGAGATCCTGCCGGGCCAACGGGGACGCTAGGCGCTCGGAGCCGTCTTGCGGATGGTTCGGGTTCCGCCCTTGAAGTGGAAGGCATCGAACCCGGTCTTTCGCATCAGCTCCGCCAGATGGGCGCTCATCAACCCGAAGTCGCAGTAAAGGACGTAGGTCTTGCTCTTGTCGAAGCGGGGATACGCCTGGAGGGCGTGGGCAAAGTCGAGGCGCAGGGCATTCGGATAGTGCCAAGCGTCGAATTGATGTCGCGTGCGCAGGTCGATCACGGACGCGTCGTCGGGGACCTTGGTGACCTCGAGCTCGGGCAGGTCGAACGTGTCTACGTTGAGGCTGCGCAGGTCGAAGCTGCTGCGCTTCGAGACGACCTCGTCCAGGATCGACAGGTCCATCCGGTCTTCTTCGGCTTCCACGACCTCGAGGCTCGCGCTGGTGGCCGGACGCTTGGGAACCAGGTTGCAGTATTCGCCTACCACCTTCGATAGCTCGAAGGTTCCGATTTCTTCCGCCATTCGGATGATCTCGTCCTTGTTGCTGCCGACCAGGGGCCGGAGGATCATCTGGCTGGTGGCGCGCGAGATGACCGAGAGGTTCTGGAGCGTCTGGGACGAGACCTGGCCCACCGCTTCGCCGGTGATGATGCCTGTGGCGTGCCGTTCCTGGGCGATGCGCTCGGCCACGCGCAGCATCATGCGCTTCAGCAGGATCTGCCAGTAGCGCTTCGACGTGTGCGTCTGCAGCTCGTCGACGACGGGCTCGAAGTCGATGGCGTGAAGCTGCGGGCGATGGCCGTAGTGCCAGTTGTCGGCGAGTACCTTTGCCACGCGCAGCACGCCGAGCTGGTGAGTTTCACCGCCGAGGTTGCAGAAGACGTATTCGATGGCGACGCCGCGGCGCAGCAGCTGCCAAGCCGCCACGGCCGAGTCGAAGCCACCCGACAACAACGCGACCGCGCGTCCCTCGACCCCGAGCGGAAGACCGGCATAGGCGGGAATGCGCGTGGGGAAGTAGTAGGCCTCACCGTCCATCAGCTCGAGATGAGCCGTGAATTGGGGGTTGGACAGGTCGACGCCGTTCGAGTGCGGCAGCAGAGCGGCGCCCAGCTGGCACTCGACGTCGTGAGCGCTCACGGGCACCCGCGCGCGGTTGCCGACTCGTCGCGCGCGAACTGCGAAGGTCTTGCCGCGGACTTTGTCCTTGAAGACGTCCTCACCCGTGCGAACGATCTCGTCCAGATTCGCCGCCGTGCGTTCGTAGACGAGAGAAACGGATTGGATGCCGAAGACCCGCGTCAGAGGAGCCACCACGGCGTTTTCGGGCAGCTCGACGAAGATTCGGTTGTGGGAGATTCGCACGCGGGGGTCGATCCCCTGGGATGCGATGGCATCTCGGAGATTGTGGAGCAGCCGGCGGACGAACTGGTGGCGCGTGGCGCGCGCCTTGATGCTGATGTCGCCCGAGAACCGGAGCAGGACGAGCTGTGCGTGCGGATCGTCGCCCATGGGGTGGTGTTCCAGCGTCGGTGTCCGGGGAGGATACCAGCGGATCGGATCCTCGC
>SMWR01000204.1 GCA_004356735.1 Deltaproteobacteria bacterium | reverse complement strand
CGCGCTCGCGGTGACGTGAACCACCAGCTGCGTGTCTGCATCCCCAATCAGCCGGATGCAAGCCTGATCGGGCGGGTCGCCGCTGATTCGTCCGACTGATCTTCCGCACGACTGCTCTCGCGATTCCCTCAGGCCGACTGCGCGGTCGGAGTCGTCTTGCACTGCAGCAGCTCGATGGGCGAGCAGCCGGTCACACGCGCCATTCCGATCAGATAGGTCAAACCGACTGCGCCGTCGAAGACTACCAGTACGTATTCCCACGGCTGTGAGAGTCCCGCCGGCACCGCATAGAGTACGGAGCAGACGGCGGTGAGGCGGACGAGACCTTGCCAGAAGATCACCGGAGCCCGCTTCTCCATGTCCTTGGAGGCCCACATCAGGCACGCAGCCGCCATCATCAGAAAGGCGCCCAGGGTCATGTACACGACGAAGTGTCCGGGTTGCGGGTCGGACAATGCCCCACCCCAGGTGGCCACACCGATCAAGAAATCCAGAGCTCCGGTGAGGTAGACAAACTTCTGAAGCATCTTCTTTCCCCTTCGTCTTCCTGCCACGACTCTCGTCGTGGCGCAGGAGCTGCAGTTCCTGGCCGCCGTGGCCACACTCCCCGCCAGACGATACGCAAGGGGGGGGGCGGGAGGGGTTTTGCTCCGGCTGGCGCGAAATGGAAGCCGTGCCATCGGCTCCAGGTCCCGAAGTCCTCGGTTTCCGGTGTCTGCTGGAACCGGGCGAATCCGGCTTCGAACCTGGGGGTCGGGGGGACTCGGTCCGCTTCGTGGCCCTCCCGCTCCCAGCCTGCCGACACCGTGTGAGCCTCGAAAAGATCTGCGCGAGGCGCAGCCGCAACGCCTACCTTCCCCTGGCTCAGCGAAAACGTTCAGAAAATTCTGGCGCGGGCACAGCCTTGCCACGCTGCTCGCAACGCTCGACGGAGGGCCCGGCGGCTTGACGCCGGAACGACTCGGGGAGTTCCGTTCGCAAGATCTGGAGGTTCATGAATGACGGAGCCGGCAAGACGCGCCCACCTCGTGGGGGTCGGCGAGACCCGCTACACCAAGTGGGGAAAGATCGGGGATGTGACCGAGCACGCGCTCGCCTGCGAAGCCATCAAGAAAGCGGTCGCCGATGCCGGCCTGTCGATGGACGACGTCGACGGACTGGCCTCTTTCGCAGAGGATCGGAACGAGGCGATCTTCCTCGCGGCCGAGTTCGGGCTTCCCGAACTGCGCTTCGCGAACATGGTCTGGATGCCGGGCGGCGGCGGGACCTGCGCGGCCGTGTCGAACGCCTCGATGGCGGTGGAAACCGGCCAAGCGGAAGTCGTCGTGGTCTACCGATCGCTGTGCCAGGGCCAGTACTTCCGTTTCGGCCAGGGTGGCCCGCCGCGTGCCGCGCCGCCCGCCGATGCACCGCCGCCGACCGTGCAACCGGCAAGCTCGATGATGCTCGCCTCGATCGGCTTCACCATGCCCTACGGTCTACTGAACGCGGCTGCGGCCTACGCGCTTCCGACCCGTCGCCACATGCATCTCTACGGGACAACGACCGAGCAGCTCGGCATGATCGCCGTAACCTTTCGCGAACATGCGTCGCGCAATCCGCGTGCTGTGATGGGCAGTCGACCGATGACGCTCGAAGATCACCAGAAGGCTCCGATGATCGCCGACCCCCACCGCCTGTTCGACTGTTGCCTCGAGAGCGACGGCGCATGTGCCGTCGTGGTCACCACGGCGGAACGTGCACGTGACCTGGCAAAGCGGCCCGTGGAGGTCCTGTCGTCGGCCCAGGGAACACCCAAGGGCTACGCATTCGGGCCGTTCTCCAACGCAAACATCGCGGATGAGATCTACGCGACCGGCGGCTGCGAAAGCATGGCGAAGCGTCTCTACGCGCGCGCAGGCGTTGGCCCGGCCGACATCGACGTCGCCCAGATCTACGATCACTTCACGGGCTGCGTCCTGATGCAACTCGAGGACTACGGCTTCTGCAAACGCGGCGAGGGAGGTCCCTTCGTCGAGAGCGGCGCCCTCGCCTGGCAGGGCGGATCGCTACCGACGAACACGCACGGGGGAAGCCTTTCCGAGGCCTACATCCACGGCCTCAACCATGTGGTCGAGGGCGTGCGCTCGCTGCGTGGCGAATCTACCAGTCAGGTCGAGGACGCCGAGGTCTGCCTCGTCACCGCTGGGGCCTGCGTCCCGTCGAGTGCCCTGATTCTGGGGAGACGATGATGACGCGCTGGTTTCCAGATGGAATGCCGCAACCCCTAGCCGACTCCGAAGCGGTCGCGTGGTGGGAGGCCGCAGCCGAGCACCGACTCGTCGTTCAGCGCTGCACCGATTGCGCCCACACGCGCCTTCCGCCGGCACCGATCTGTCCCGAGTGCCGCTCCGACGGCTCCGAATGGCACGAGGTCTCGGGCCGCGGAGAAATCTACTCGTACACGGTCGTCCACCGCCCAATCGCGCTCGATCAGCAGGTCCCGTTCGTGATCGCCGTCGTCGCGCTCGAGGGTGCAGGTGGGGTCAGGATGATCTCGAACATCGTGGACGCCGACCCCGACGAGCTGAGCATCGGCCTGGCGCTCGAAGTTGCCTGGGAAGACATGAGCGACGACCTCGCGATCCCCCGCTTTCGGATCGTGCGCTGATCGGGCTTTGCAATGCGGGTAGCCTGAGGCAATCTGACGCACCTCTTACCAGTGCGAAAAACCATTGCCTCACGATTGACACCGAGGAGCAGGCGGCCCACTCGACCCGGGCGAGCCTCCGTTGTCTTTCGCTAGTCTGGGCGAGCGCTGCTGCTGCCGAGAGGAACGCCGCATGTCCAACCCCACGCCTCAGCCCGCCGCAAGCGGGAAGACCCCCGTCCCGGGCTGGTATGGCTGCGAATCAATGGAACCGGGGCTGCAGATCGAGGACCCCTACTCCCAGTTCCGGGAGCTCCGTGAGAGACAGCCCGTCAACCTGACTCCGGATGGTGGCTGGCGCCTGTCGCGCTACCGGGACATCCACAAGCTGCTGCGCGACGTGCCGTCGGGGATGCGCCGCCACAATGGCCTGCTTCCAGGTCAGGACGTCGAGGAGCCAGGCGCCGGAATTTTCATGCTGCTCCAGGATCCTCCGACCCACACCCGACTCCGAAATCTCGTATCGAAGGCGTTCACGCCACGTGCGATCGAAGCGTGGCGCGGTCGGATCGAGGCGATTACCGACTCGCTGCTGGACGGCGTCGCAGACCAGGGTTCGATGGACCTCGTCGCCGATCTCGCGCAAACGGTCCCGGCGACCCTGATCTGTGAGATGCTCGGCGTTCCGGTCGAAGATCAGGAGAAATTCACGCAGTGGACGGCGGACGCGACGCACGGGCTCGTCGTCCTGAGGGGCATGGGCGACGATAAAACCCGGCAGCGCGTGGAAGCCGCGTCGCTCTCGCTGTTGACCTACTTCGAAGGACTGATCGCGGAGCGTCGCGGCAAGGAATCGGATGACCTGCTGTCAACGCTCATCACGGCCGAGGAGGACGGTGAAAGACTCTCCGAAATCGAATTGTATTCGCAGGCGATCGGCCTTCTGATCGCCGGCTTCGAGACAACAATCGGCCTGATCGGCAACGGCCTGACGACGCTGATCCGTCATCCCGACGAATATCAGAAGCTTCGCGCTCATCCAGAGCTGATCGAGAGCGCGGTCGAAGAGTGTCTTCGCTACTCGGGACCCATCACCGCAACTGTACGTGTGCTTCATGCGGATGCACAGTTTGGCGACTACGTGATCCCGGACGACTCCGAGGTGATCGCATTGACGGCCGCCGCGAATCGCGATCCGGAGATCTTCGACGATCCCGAGCGCTTCGACATCACCCGCTACGAGAAGGAAAACGGAACCGCACCACACTTCTCATTCGGCGGCGGCGTACACTTCTGCCTCGGCGCGCATCTGGCACGTCTCGAAACCCAGATCGCGATCGGCAAGCTCGTACACCGCTTCGACGATCTCCGGCTGCTGAACGAGACAACCGAGTGGAGCCGCTCGCTGTTCAGGGTCCCTGGGCGGGTTCCGGTGACGTTCAGCGACTCACCGGTCTAGTGCGGGGCGCCGCTTGTCTCAGCGCGGAGATTCAGCAGCCTGCCTGGCCCGAGACAGTCGCTTCAGCGCCGATTGCGCCGCCCAGTAGCCGCATTGTCCGTGAACGCCGCCGCCCGGCGGTGTCGCGGAGGAGCAGATGAAGAGTCGCGGGTTGGGCGTTGCGTAGGGGTCGAGGCGGGTGATGGGACGGTTGAAGAGTTGGAGGGCATCGGCGACGCCCCCGGTGATGCTGCCTCCCTTGTAGTTGGCGTTGTAGCGCTCGAGCCAGCTCGTGTTCATCACATGACGCGCAAGGATCCGGTCTCGAAAGCCTGGAGCGAAGCGCTCCACCTGGTTTTCGATGGCGTCGGTCATGTCGATCGTCGATCCGTGAGGGACGTGGCAATAGGCGTAACCGGTCTGCTTTCCCTTCGGCGCTCGCGTCGCGTCGAATTGGCTCTGCTGACAGAGGATGAGATAGGGACGCTCCGGGTGGCGCCCTCTGTACATGTCGTGCTCGGATGCGCAGATCTCCTCGAGCGTTCCACCGACGTGGACCGTCGAGGCCTCGAGACAAGCGGCGTCCTTCCACGGGATGGGACCGTCGAGCGCCCAGTCGAGCTTGAAGACCCCGGGGCCGTAGCGATAGCGAGCCAGCCGGCGTCGGTAGCCGTGGGGCAAGGCGTCGCCCGCGATGCGCGAGAGCTGCTCGGGGGAGGTGTCGAAGAGGACGACACGGGCGGGCGGCAGCTCTTCCAGGCGCTCAATGCGCCGGCCGGTCTCGATACGACCGCCCAGGCTCTCGAGATGAGACGCCAGCGCACGCGCAATCGCCTGCGATCCACCTTGCGCCACCGGCCAGTCCACCACGTGGCCCGTCACCGTGAAGAGGAGTCCGAGCGCCGCCGTGAGTGGTGAGGTCAGCGGCAGGGTCGAGTGTCCCGCGCAGCCTGCGAAGAGCGCACGTGCCGGGGCCTCCCTAAACACGAGCCGAGCGAGCCGATTCGCCGAGAAGGCTGCCCGCACACCGAAGCGCAGCAGCTGGAGCGGGTGGGCCGGGATGCGCAACGGGGCCATCACGTCGGCCAACAGATCGTGGGGTCGATCCAGGAAGGGGCCGACGAGCCGGGTATAGGCCTTGGCGTCTGCACCCAGTCGGTCCGTCGTGCGTTCGAGTGAGCGGTAGAGCATCACGGCAGCGCCATCCGGCATTGGATGGGCGACCGAAGCGGCCGGGCGCACCCAGACCAGGCCATGCTCTTCGAGCGGAAGCTGACGGAAGAAGGGTGAGAGGATGCCCATGGGATGGACGGCAGAGCAGACATCGTGGACGAAGCCCGGCTCGGTCAGCGACGCAGACCGCATCCCGCCACCGATCTCGTCCGCCGCTTCGAGGACGATGACGCTCGCCCCCTCGCGCGCCAAAGCAATCGCAGCCGCGAGCCCGTTCGGGCCCGAGCCAATCACGACGGCGTCGAGATCGCTCGTGGAGACCATTCCGCTCGTCGGCCTCAGCCCAGTGCGCCGGCGCGCCCGCGCTCGAGAGCCTCGGCATATTTCCCCGTCGGCCACGGCTGCAGCTTACGCATCGGTCCAAGCTCGGTCTTGCCTGCTTCGATCAGGCCGGTGGCTGCGTCGAAGATCTGCCACTGCATCGTGGACCCGAAGAGGGGTTGCGATTCGACCGAGAGCAGCCGCACCTCACCCGCTTCGAAGCCGCACTGCGGCTGGATCGCGTCGAGCAACTGCTTCCCGTTCAGGTGCCCGTCTCCGAAGTTCCAGCCGATGATCGAACCACCGAGGACCTCGCCTTCCAGCCACTCATAGTTGTCGATCTGATCCACCGCCCTGGGAAGCGCCTCGAGCAGGGCACGCCCCTCGAAATGCATGTAACGGCTGGACAGCGACATCAACGACGCCAAGTCGACGATCTCGTCTTCGAGACCCATCTGCGCCAGCTGCTCACGCATCGTGTCCGCCGACTTGGTGAGCTTCTTCAGCTTCTCGATGCTGCCCCCTTTGCGGAAGAGCCAGATATTGTAGGCCCAGTTGCCCGCGTAGTAGCGCATCGACAGCAGGAACGAGACCCGGGAGGGAAAGAAGTTGCCGAAGCAGGGGACGGCGACGAGACAGAAGAAAAGAAAGGCCAGCAGCAGCGGCATCGAGCCAAGGGCGAGCACGCTCGCATCCGGGTTGAAGCCAAAGAGGAAGATGCCACCGAAGATCATCAGGATGTTCCATTCGATGGGCATCCCATTCGGGTTGTTGAGTGCGATGAAGCTGTGAAAGCTCGTCATCAGACACAGGCAGAGCAACGTCGTCGTCGGGTTCGGGCTCATGAGCAGCAGAACTGCAAGCATGTACTCGGTGGCGGTTCCAAAATGGGCCATTGTGATTGCCAGTCGAGAGGGTCGCAGGTCGTCTGGATAGGAGGTGAAGAGCTTCTTCTTCAACAGCTTGGGGAAGAAGGGCCCGTTGTTCATCATGAACATGATCACGGAAGGGAAGTGGTGGTTGAGCTTCGACGTCGCCGCCCAGAACCAGATCGAGCACCAGACCAGCTTGCAGCCCGAGACCCAGAGCGCGTCGCCGCTCGCTACCACCAAGCAGACGAGGGCGACGTAGTAGTGCTCGGCCCGTGCCGCCAAGAAGAGGGTCTTGTCCAAGATGCCGAGGATCGGTACCAGCACGAAGCAGGGCAGGAGCAGCTCGGGCGTCACCTCTGGCGCAACGAGGGCTCGGAGCAGGAACAGCTGATTCGCTAGATAGAGCCCGACGTCGAGCCAGCTCCGTTGATGGCTGCCGATCACGGGGACGCCGGGGAAGAGTGGCAGCTTCGTCGTGCCGGGTCGGAGGAAGTAGCGAAAGCCTCCCGTCATCGGCTTGAAGCGCGCGTTCATCGGCCCCCAAGAGCATCCCAGCCCCGTGAGCTCGTAGAAGATCGACCAGGCGATCGCCTTCTGAAAGGCCGCCGCAGTGAAGGCCCATTCGACGGGGGAGGTGAATCCCGGATACTCCGAATTGAAGGAAACGAAGAAGGCCCAGCCCCCGACATAGACGAAGAAGTACTTCGCCCAGTAGAGGGCCATCACGGCCGGCTGGTTCGGGGCGATTTGCGCCGCCCAGCTCTGACACACGAGCCTGACCCGCTCCGGGAAGGGCGCCGAGAGGATGCGTTGTATGTCGTAGGGCGGGACGTCGGAGTCGGCGGTCGTCACAGAAGCTCCATGAGTGGCAACGTTGACAAGGCGCGACGAGTCTACAACAGCGTCCAGAAGGACTTGGCGGTGCGCTAGAGCCCGATGGAACGGAGTATCCGGGTCCCATTCAGCGGCGACGCAGCGCTCGGGATGCGGCATCCTGACCGTTCAACAGGAACGCGTTCTCGGTGAACGCCTTCACCGAGGTCTACGAAGTGAGTCCGATGGGTACGGGCGGGACGAAGCTCTTCGATTTGACCGGCAAGGTGGCCCTCGTCACCGGGGGCACCCGCGGCCTCGGGAATGCCATGGCGAGGGGGCTCGCCGAGGCCGGCGCTTCGCTGGTCATCACCGGCCGAAAGCAGGCGTCCGCTGACGAGGCCGCCGAAGTGCTGACCGCCGAGACCGGTCGACCCTGCCTCGGCGTGGCCTGCCACATGGGCGACTGGGAGCAGATCGACGGGCTCATCGAGCGCGCCTACACGGAGCACGGGCGAGTAGACGTGCTCGTCAACAACGCCGGCATCAATCCAGCCTTCATGCCCGTCGCCCAGATCACCAGCGAGTTCTTCGACAAGCTCTACGCTGTGAACGTAAAGGGACCCATGCGGCTCGCTGCACTCATCGCCCCGCGGATGGGGGAGGCGGGCGGTGGCAGCATCGTCAACATCGTGACCGTGGGCGCCTACGAAGGCGGACCGGGCATCGGGACCTACAGCTCGTCGAAGGCGGCGCTGTTGAACTTCACCAAGGTGATGGCGCTGGAGTGGGCCGATCTCAAGGTGCGCGTCAATGCTCTCGCACCGGGACCCTTCCTGACCGACATGATGACGGGCGCCGCCCGCAACATGTCCGGATTCTTGGAGGCCGCGGCGAATGCGACCCTCCAGAAACGGATCGCCGAGCCGGAAGAGATCGTCGGCACCGTGATCTATCTGGCAAGCGATGCCTCGAGCTTCGTCACCGGCGAGGATCTGCGGGTCGCGGGAGGAATGCGATGAGGATGGCGACGTGAGATACGACTGGATGGCAGCCCTCGCGTTCATCGGAAGCCTCGTTCTGCTGATGGCGCTTGGCCACTTACTGGTCTCCAAGATCCCGGATCTGCAGCGCATGCGAGAGCTGAACCGTGAGGCGGACAGGCTCAAGCTCGGCCAAGAGAGCTTTCGAAAGGCGGTCGAGGTCAACAACAGGACCGCCCTGATCACGAGCCTGGTCTTCTACGCCGCGATTCTTCCTTTCTTTGTGAATCTGGAAGCGCGCGCGCTTTGGCGGTACGCAGTCGACATCGTCGCCGTCCTATTGGTGTTCGACCTCTTCTACTACCTGACCCACCGCTTCATCTTCCACGGCAAGATCCTCCGCAGGGTGCACGCACTGCACCACCAGGCCCACACGCCGACCCAAATCGACGCCTTGTACGTACATCCCCTCGAGACGTTCATCGGGCTCGTGCTCTTTCAGGGCTCGATCCCCCTGATCGCGGCCCTCAGCGGCGGACCCTTGAACGCGTTCTCGATGGCGATCGCCATGCTGATCTTTTCGCAGTTGAACGTCATCAATCACACCTACGTGAACCTGCCCTACTTTCCATTCCGGACCCTGGACACCATCACCTCCATCCACGCCGCCCACCACGTGGACATGAACCAGGGCAACTTCGCGACGCTGACGATGCTCTACGACTGGCTGTTCGGGACCCTCGAAGCGCCGGTGAGCCGCGACGCTCCCTAGACCCTTGGACCCGATGCGATCCGGGAGCGTAGTCGAGCGGGTCGGGCCAACGACCTGTAGAATCGTGGACTCGCGTCGGGAGACACGTGCTCCCGTCGAGCGGGAACCCCCCTGGAAACGGAGAGCCCAATGGACCCCAGCAACTCCAAGACCCCGGCATTCGCGGATGATGCGGCGGCGCGCGCCTATGCCGAGCTGGCTGCAGTGCTCAGCGAGATCGAAGCGAACTACATCAGTCCCGATCGTGGCATGCACACTCCCGAAGAACGGACCGCCGGCCGTTACCTGCTCGCGAATGCGCTTCAACACGGCTTTCAATGCTGGTTCGAGGTGGATCCCAAGCGTCCGCTCTTTCACCGCTGGTTGAGCCCAACGAAGAAGCTTCTGGGCGACAATCCTGACGCCGTCTACTACGGTGCCATTGCCGATCCCGCGGGCAGCTACCGGATTCGCGGCAACGTCCACGGTGCCTGTTACACCTCTTTCAGCGTCGAGACCGGCGCCCAGCAGGGTCATCTCTCGAAGGGCGTGATCTCGACCCTGAACGACACCGAATTCGACGTCGCTGCGGACGGCAGTTACGAGATCATCGCAAGCCCCGAGCCCCAGCCGCGCAACTGGCTGCGGCTCGAGCCCGGGGCCGGCAGCATCACCACCCGTCACTACTGGGAGTGGGAGCGCAGCGTCGCGGCAGACCCGACCTTCCACGTTCCGCTCTGGATCGAGCCGCTCGAGGATCCGGGGCCGGCGGCGCCGATGGACGATGCGGCGATTGCGGCCGGTATCCAACGGGTGATCAATTTCGTGCGCGGCGCGACGATCGACTTCCCGGATCTGCCGCCGGAGGTGATGCCCTCGTGGGTCTCCAACGAGGTCAACCGCTTCGACAACTCCGCCTACGATGAAAGCAACTCGGAGATCGGTTATGCGGCCGTAGACAACGCCTACCTGCAAACCCGATACGAGCTGGATCCGGACCAGGCGCTCATCATGCGCGGCCGCTTCCCGCGCTGCCGCTTCGGAAACGTGGTGCTGTGGAATCATCGCCTGCAGACGCCCCCGTACCGGCACCGCCGGGTCTCGCTGAACCGCCACCAGGTCCACTACGAGAAGGACGGCAGCTTCAAGATGGTCGTGGCGCATCGCGACCCGGGCGTGCCGAACTGGATCGACGCGGCGGGGCTGCGGACCGGGATGATCTTCTGGCGCTTCCTGCTGCCCGAGGAGCAGGTTCCACCGATCGAGGCAGAGGTGGTCGATGTGGACACGCTGAGCCAGCCAAGCGAAACGGGAGACGAGAGCTGATGCCGGCGATCAAGAATCTGGCCGAGCACTATACGCGCCCCGACTGGGTGCGCCGCATCAACGCCATGGGCGATTCCGTGGGAGGCGCCGAGAGGTTGATCTCGCTCGACGCCGATGAACTCGTGCGCACCGCGATCGATTCGACCGGCGGTCTTGCCGATTTCGGCGCTTTCGACGGAGACTGGCGCACGCGCTTCACCTCGCTCATCGCCGAGCTCGAGGCGACCGGCAAGCTGCACGCGCTGGGCCGCTTGATGACCCGGCAGGAGTTGTTGCGCGGCCTGCGCACTCGGCTGCTTCTGACTCGCGCGCGCAACGAGACCCCTGCAATCGCGGACGAGAAGATCGACGCCCCGATCGTCATCACCGGTCCGCCGCGTTCGGGCACGTCCATCCTCTTCGAGCTCCTCGCCCTCGACCCGAATGCGCGCGCTCCCCTCAGTTGGGAGGTGTTGCACCCGTTGCCCTTCGACGGCGCAACCGAGGCCGCGCGCCAGACCATGGCGGAGTGCGAGCAGGAGTTCTGGGCCGACGTGCAGCCGGAGTTCGCAGCGATCCACGAGTTGCGCGCGGATCTGCCGGTGGAGTGCGTGACTCTCACGCTGCCGGGCTTCTCGGGCGGCCACTGGGGGCTGATCGCCAACATTCCCAACTGGGAGGCGGACTATCCGGCCACGATGGACTACCACCGCGCTCTGCTGCAGACGCTCCAGTATGGCGGCGCGCCACGCAACTGGGTGTTGAAGACGCCCCTCTATCTCGTGTTCATCGACCTGCTCTTCGCGACCTATCCCGATGCCTGGGTGGTGCACACGCACCGGGATCCGCTGAAGACGGAGCCCTCGGGCTTGAGCACGCTCGCTACCGTGCGCTGGGAGCGCAGCGATGAAGTGGATCTCCCGGAAGCCGGCGGTGTCGGACTCGGCGACAT
>SMWR01000203.1 GCA_004356735.1 Deltaproteobacteria bacterium | reverse complement strand
TGTGTACCCGGTTGCCAAAAAGCGCCGGGTTGGGGCTCACTGCGCCGATCGACTTCACCTCACGCGCGCGATAGCCCGTCTCCTCCAGCAACTCCCGGATCGCCGCCGCCTGCGGCGACTCGCCCGGATCCACCATTCCACCGGGAATCTCCAGCGTGATCTCCCCCAGTCCGTGTCGATACTGACGCACCATGACGACCTCTCCCCGGTCGGTCACGGGCACGATGTTCACCCAATCGGTGGAGTCGATCCGGTAGAAGATATGTTGGATCCCCGTCCGCGGAGACAGCGATGCGGTGCGGCTGACGGTGAAGACAGCGCAATCCTGAAGAAACTCGGTCTTGAGAGCCGTCCACCGTTTGGGGTCGGACATCATCGTCATGCTAGCACCCGGGATTGCTAGGATGCTGCCGCCAGGAGCCTTGCCATCGCCTCTCCCAACTTTGCAGACATGAGAGCCCGCTCAACCGGTCACCTCTTCATGGTGACCATCGCCGTCGCTGTCGGCCTCGCCGGCGCGGCGGGCGCCATCGTCTTCCGCTTCCTGATCCGCTTGATCCAGGCATCGTTTTTCGAGGGGACGGAAGGCGTCGTCGGAATCTTCGAAGCAGACGTCCTGGCCGAAGCGTCGGACCCGCTCAACCTGGCGGAACGGATGGACTGGTGGTGGCGGGTCTTGATCCCCACCGTGGGTGGATTGATCGTCGGCCCGCTCATCTACTTCTTCGCCCGCGAGGCCAAGGGTCATGGCGTGCCCGAGGTGATGGCGGCCATTGCCCTGCGCGGCGGCGTGATCCGGAAGCGAGTGGTGGCGGTGAAGGCGCTGGCCTCGGCCATCTCGATCGGCAGCGGGGGCTCGGTCGGCCGGGAGGGGCCGATCGTGCAGATCGGCGCGGCGCTGGGCTCGACCATCGGACAGTGGCTGAAGGTCCCGGCGAGCCAGCTGCGCACCATCGTGGGTTGCGGCGCGGCGGCCGGCATCGCGGCCACCTTCAACGCACCCATCGCGGGAGCGCTGTTCGCAGCCGAAGTGATCGTGGGCAACTTCGCCGTGGCCCAACTCACGCCCATCGTGATCTCTTCGGTGGTGGCCACGGTTGCATCCCGCTTCATCCTGGGCAACAACCCCGCGTTCCCGGTTCCCCCCTACGAGCTGGTCAGCCCGTGGGAGTTGCTGCCCTACATGGTGATCGGCCTGCTGGCCGGTCTCATCGCCCTGGCCTTCATGTTCTCACTCTACGCCGCCGAGGACCTGTTCGAGAAGATCAAGCTCCCCGAGTGGTCCAAGGCCGCCGTCGGTGGACTCCTCGTCGGCGTGATCGGCATCTGGCTGCCCAATATTTTTGGTGTCGGTTACAGCACGATCAGCATGGCGCTCACGGGCACGCTGCCGGTCACCCTGCTCGGAATCCTGCTGCTGGCCAAGATCGCGGCGACGTCGATCACGATCGGCTCGGGTGGCTCGGGCGGTATCTTCGCTCCGTCCCTGTTCATAGGCGCAATGGCGGGCGGCTTCCTGGGAACCTTCGTGCACGCGTGGTTTCCGGACTCGACCGCCTCCTCGGGCGCCTACGCACTGGTGACCATGGGTGCCGTCGTGGCGGCGGCCACCCACGCACCCATCTCGGCGATCCTGATCATCTTCGAGCTGACCCAGACCATCAACATCATCCCGCCGCTGATGGCCGCCTGCGTCATGAGTACGCTGGTCGCGACCTTCCTGCACCGCGACTCGATCTACACCATGAAGCTGCGGCGCCGGGGTATTGATCTCTACGAAGAGGACTCCCGCAACCTGCTTCACAACCTCTTCGTGCACGACATCATCGACCGGGATCCGGCAACACTCCACGCAAACGCCAACCTCGTCAGCATCCTCGAGCAGGTGCTCGACAGCGAACGCAGCGAGTTCTTCGTGCTCGACGAAAACGATCGGATGGTGGGAACCATCCACCTGCGCCAGCTCACTCGGACCCTGATGGAGCAAGACATCCTGCGTCACGTGATCGTCGCCGGCGACCTGATCGTCAGCCACGAAGCCGCACTCTCCGAAGACGACAACCTGGACGTGGTGATGCGGATGTTCAGCCATGGCCTGGCCGAGGAACTCCCCATCGTCGACGCCGCCGACCCGCTGAAGCTGGTGGGCAGCGTGCACAAGCGAGACGTCCTCCACGCCTACAACCAGGAGGTGATGCGGCGCGACCTCGCCGGTGAGATCCGCAGCACCGTCGTCGTCGCACACCGCGGCCAGCAGGTCGAGCTCGGCGGCGGCTACGTCCTCCAGGAGATCCAGCCTCCGCCACGTTTCTTTGGCAAGACGATCCGTGAGCTCGACATCGCCGCGGTCTTCGGCGTCCAGGTGATCCTGATCCGCAAGCACAACCCGACCGGCGAGCCGGCCGCGATCCGTGTACCCGGGGCTGACGATTCCATTGCTGAAGGAGACCGCCTGGTGGTGGCCGGTACCAAGGCCGCCGTCGAGTCCATGGACGTGATCTGAGGCGCATTCACCGTCCTCGGGCCCGGGAAGATCACGCTCCACGATCGCGAGACGAAGCGGCTCAGAGCGCCTCGTCCAACACGATCGTCACATTCGACGCACCGGGCGGGTAGGTCCCATCGGCGCGTCCCTGCAGGTCACCAGGATCGCGTGAGATCGCGTCTCCGTCTCCGTCGAGGCGCGCGGTCAGCTGGAGCGCGCCCTGGAAGGGCAGCGTCGCGATCATGCGGTCATCGGGACCGATCGAGAACTGCAACGGGAAGCGGGGGGAGCGGATCCGCTTGACCGCCAGCGGGGGACCGGCCGCTCCGACCCTCGCGATGATGAAGAGCACGGCGTCGGGTCGGAGCCGCTCCCGAAGCGCCTCGGCGATGCGGACCTCGCCGCGAATCGGTTCGGCTTTCGCCAGGTTGGCTCGAGTGGCAGCCCCGACCGGGGGTGCGTCTCGCGGCCGCGGTTGCGGCGGCAGCTCGCCCGGGGCCGCTCGACGCGCCTGCTGCTCGGCTCCGGCCGGAAAGATCCGCGAAAGGTCGGGCTGTCGAGGTTCCTCGCCCGGCACATAGGGCTCGATGTTGCGGTCGCAGGCGAATTGCACGGCGCACAGGAGACCGAGCACCGGGAGCATCCGCGACCGCATCATGGAGGCGGAGATTAGCGCAAGCCCGACGTCGCTAGAGACCCTGCGGGTCGGCCCGGCGCGCCACGGCGAGCAGCTACTCGAGGCTCGCGTCGAGGGCCGCCGCGTCGATCCGGTCGCGATGGTCGCCGGCGGAGTGCAGGTCGCGGGCGAAATAGGCATCGGAACCGCGTGAGATCAGCGTCGCCGCCGGGATTCCATGGGCCAGCAACGACCGGGCGCCGGTTCGATGGGATCGAGCAGATCGGTCTTCGTAGCGTAATGGGCGGTGAAGATCACACGTTGCAGCGGTGCCCGCGCGGCAAGGGTCGCCAGCACGTGCTGCTGGGTCTGGGTGCCGATCCACCCAAAAACGGGCTGATGAAACTCCAGCTCGGCCACCAGCAGCGCCGGGATCGCGAGCGACACCGCAATCGCCGCGCCATACCGACCCGAGCGCATCATCTCGAAACAGAGGAGCCCAGCAGCCAGGGCGATAACCCCTGCCAGTCGCAAAGCCCAGGGTGTCGCCGTGAACGCGATCAGCTCGACATCGACTCCCGACGCTTCGAGCGTCTCGCGAAGAAAATTCGCGGCCTGATGCAGGGCCACGGTGCCGTTTTCCCTCGGAACTTGGGCGAGTCGGGGAAGCAGCTCATTCCACCTCGACAACGGTATTCTCCAGATGCGTTCAATTCGATGGTGGCAGCGGTTCCCAGGTGGTAGCCTGCGGTCGTTGAAGGAGCCACGGGGTGGTGGGTCGAGAGCCTGCCTGAGATACACCCGTCGAACCTGAACTCGGTAGAACGAGCGTAGGGATCGGTTCCGAGAGATCTCCCCCTGGCGCTCCCTTCGAAAACAGGAGTGCCTCCCATGTCGAACACATCGAATTCGCAGACCTGGTCGCTTCCGCCGCTGGGCGCCAACCCGTCGAGCACCGACTCGGGAACCAATCCCGGCAGTTTCGCGCGCAAGCCCGACGTCGGGGGCGCCCTCGCCTTCAGCTCGCCCGACACTCCGGGCATGCCGGCCCCGTCGGACAAGACGGCCTGGGACTTCATGCCTCCCGATTGGAACTACGTAGACGGACACTGGGTCGCTCCCGCCGGTTTCGCTCCCGTCACCCAGCTCGAGCACGCGCGGCTGGGCAGCGTGACGTCCGAGATGCAACGCGTGGCCGAGCGCGAGGGCCACCTGACGCCCGAGCAGGTGCGCGATGAGGTCGCGGCCGGCCGCATGGTGATTCCGGCCAACCGCGTCCACCTGGGTTACAAGCTCGACCCGATGGCCATTGGGCGCGCCAGCCACACCAAGATCAACGCCAACATGGGCGCCTCGCCCGTCAGCAGCGACACCGCCGAGGAAGTCGAAAAGCTCGCCTGGGCCGAGCGCTGGGGCGCGGACACGGTGATGGACCTCTCGACCGGGGGCGATCTCGACGCGACCCGCGAGGCCATCCTCCGAGGCTCCAGCGTTCCGATCGGCACCGTGCCCATCTACTCGATGATCATCGGGCGCAAGATCGAAGACCTCGACGCCGACATGATCCTGTCGTCCCTCGAGCACCAGGCGAAGCAGGGCGTCGACTATTTCACGATCCACGCCGGCGTGCTGCGCGAGCACCTGACCTACGTGCAGAAGCGCCTGATCGGCATCGTGAGCCGCGGTGGGTCGATGCTGGCCAAATGGATGATCCACCACGACCAGCAGAACCCGATGTACACGCTGTGGGACGACATCTGTGAGATCCTGCGCCGCTACGACGTCACGTTCTCGATCGGCGACGGGCTTCGCCCGGGGGGTCTGGCCGACGCCACCGATGACGCCCAGCTGGCCGAGCTCTCGACCCTGGGCGAGCTGACCGAACGCGCCTGGGCTCATGGCTGTCAAGTGATGGTGGAAGGCCCGGGACACGTTCCCTTCGATCAGATCGAGTACAACATGAAGCTCCAGCGCGAGAGATGTCACGGCGCGCCCTTCTACGTACTCGGACCGTTGGTGACCGATATCTTCCCGGGCTACGACCACATCACGAGCTGCATCGGAGCCACGGCGGCCGGCTATCACGGCGCAGCCATGCTCTGCTACGTGACGCCCAAGGAGCACTTGGGCCTGCCGAAGCGCGATGACGTCAAGCAGGGTGTGATCGCCTACAAGATCGCGGCCCATGCGGCAGACGTGGCACTCGGGATTCCGGGCGCACGCGACCACGACGACGCTCTCACCAAGGCGAGGGCGGCCCTGAATTGGGAGAAGCACTTCGAGTTGGCCTACGACTCGGACACGGCCCGCGCCTATCACGACGAAGACCTGGACGTGGACACCGACTTCTGCGCCATGTGCGGCCACGACTGGTGCTCGGTCCGGATCAGCAAGGAGATCCAGGAGTTCGCGAGCGGCAAGGACGACGCCTACGCCCGGAAGCAACCCCAGGTGACTCTCGCGTTGACACCCGACCAGCAAGAAATCCTGGAGAAGCGCGGCGTTCTTTCGCCCGAGGAGATCCACCGGCTGGCGAGCAAGACGCGCGCCACAATGGGTGTGAAGAAGGGCGAACAGGCCGCCTGCCACAGCGACAGCGCCGATGACGCCGAGGCGCAGGCGCTTCAGACCAGCACGCGCTAGCAACAAAACGCCCCGAAGCCGTAGGCTCCGGGGCGTCCCGTCTGAGCCTCACCCCCCCAGATTTGGCTCAGACGCTGTCCCTCGTATCGGCCCGACCTGCACCGGCTTGAGAATTTTCTGCCAGTCGGCTGCGATGACATGGGCAGGCAACTCGGACCGGATTCCGCCGACCCCGCAGGCGATTCGGATCGCGTTGGGGTGCTTGAACCAGGCGAATCACCCAGGGCTCGAGGACCCGGGCCCGGGACTTCCGGGCCTCTTTACAGCCGCGCACGGGTTCCGGAGACTCGGCGAATGTCGGCAGCACTGAGCAGCGAAACAAGCCGTGTCGTGGACGCCTCCTTGCGAGCCGTACTCTGGCTCCTGCTTGGGACCTGGGTCGGGTCGTGGCTGCTGTTCGGCGCGGTGATCGCACCGACCGCGTTCCGGTTGCTGCCGTCGGAAACCGCCGGGATCATCGTCGGCCCGACCCTGACCGTGCTCCACCTGTACGGCGGCGTGGCCGGCTTCGCCCTGGCCGCCCTGGCCAGGGCCTTGGGCCGCGGCGGCTGGACCGTTGGTCTACCGCTGCTGTTGGGAGCGATCTGCCTCGCCTCGCACTTTGGAATCTCGCTGCCAATCGCCGAGATCCGCGACAACGTGTTCGGATCCGAGGGCAGTATCAGCGTCGGCGCGCGCTTCGGCCGACTGCACGCGCTGTCCATGTCGCTCTTCGTGGGTGTAGGGATCGGCACCCTGATCCTGCTCGGGCTGCATGCCTACGCCGACTCGAAGGGGTCAGAGGCCGTCTAAGGCTGCTGGAATTCGGGCCGGTTTGGGGAAAAACGCATAGCCGACCCTCAGACGCTGTAGTATCCTCTTGCCGGATTACTGAAAATCCCTTTTATTTCAGTGACTTACGGACAAAAGGGCAGGACGGTAGTTCCGGCCGAAAGCGATTTTGCGAGGACACGCATCGATGGACGTCAGCATCAAATTGGCCTTGTCGTTTACGGTGTCCGAAAGCTCGCTTGAAGATGCCCTGGCCGAATACGATGAGCTGACCGTCGAGGGACTGCTCCGCGAGATCATCGACAAGGCCGTCGCGTGCGAAGAGGTCGTGGCCAAGGTCGAAGAGGGTCCGAACACCCTCGAACAACTCGACACCCTCAAGAGCGGCGCCTGAGTCCCCCTCCGCAGCTCGCCGGCCGCTGCGGCGATCGGCTTCCGCGTGCTGCCGACCCGACCCCTAGAAGAGTTCCAGCTGGCTCGGCTCGGCGGGCATCGAGCCATCGACTGCCCGTGCCGGTGACACTGCAACCGGTTCGCTTGCCAGGCCCGCACCTCGCGGCTGGTAGATGCCTTCGGCTCGCGCAAATTCCAGCAGCCGGAAGTAGAAGGCCTTGAAGCGTGGACCATGGTCGAAGTGACGCAGATGCGCGAGCTCGTGGCAGAGCGTATTGACGAGGCTCGAGTACTTGAGCGGGCGCCCGGTCTTTGCATGCCGCAGGCGGATCTTGATGACGCCGTCGGAGTCGCAGATGCCGTAGTGGCCGTTGATGCCCGCGCGTTCCGCCTGGATCGATTGGTAGTCCAGCTCGAAGTGCGCCGCGATGCACTCGGCATCGCGAGTGAGGCGATTGACCAGCGCACGAGCTTCGCGGCGATCCATCTTCGCGCGGAGTCTCCCGGCAGACGATTCGTTCGTCAAGAGCGTTCAGCAAGCGCGTCCGCGGGATGCGTGCGTCAAGACCACGGTATGCTTCGTCCATGGACCGCTCGGAGATCGCCATCTTTCCGCTCTCGAACGTGGTGCTGTTTCCACGGGTCCAGACGCCCCTCCACATCTTCGAGCCGCGTTATCGACAGATGACCGAGCAGGCGATTGAGAGCAACCGGATGATCGGCATGGTCGTGGTGCTCCCCGATCACCTCCATGAGTTGGCGGGCAACCCGCCGGTCTATCCCATCGGCTGTGCCGGTCGCCTGGCCCAGGCACAACGTCTACCCGATGGCCGCTTCAACCTCGTGCTGGCGGGGATCGCGCGCTTCCGGATCCTGAGCGAGCCGCCGAGACCACCCGAGCAACTTCACCGGATCGCCGAGGTCGAGTTCCTCAGCGATCCGTACCCGGACGACGAGCGAGAGCGGGTCGTCGAGCTTCGCGGAGCCATCATTGGCAACCTCTCCGTGCTGGTAGGGCACGCCGACCCCAGCGGAGCCGCAGGCTTCACGACCGAGGCTTTCGGCGAGATGGACGACGCGACCTTCGTCAATTCGTTGGCCGCTGCGCTGGCGCTCCATCCCCAGGAAAAGCAGGGCTTGCTCGATGCAAACAGCATTCCGGAACGCTTCGAACGGCTCGAAGGCTTGGTCAGCTTCCGGGTCGCCGAACTTCAAAGCCACGGATCGACCGGTTCGGGGCGGATTCACTGAGCCATTCGGCAGCTTCGATTTTTCGCAATTTTTCGAGATAAAACGCGAAAAAAGTCGAATTCAGTAGATCCGGTTCAGCCGGTCCGGCTCGCGGCGACACGCCGATGCACCGTTCGGGACTTTCTCAACACTGCCGGCGAAGTCCCTGGAAAAGAATCGTGAATCCACTTACAAACAGTGGTTTTACGCCGCTGTACGCAGCGATTTCGACGCGTCGCAAAGCCGGCTGCCACAGCGGTCGACCGGCCTGATTCGCCATTGCGACGATTCGAAGGACATGCTGTACTCCGGTTTCGCCGAAGTTTGATGGTTGGGGATTCGGCGAAAAACCCTGAAAACTGGCTGAGATCAGGCGAAACCGTGAATTGCCCCCCGCAGTTTTGGGACGGTGTTCTGCGCCGGCTCGGGACCGACATGCCCGCTTTCACGCTGGATGCCTGGCTGCGTCCACTCGCAGTCGAGCATACCGGTCAGGGGCTGCGGCTGTCTGCACCGACGCCCTTCCACCGGGACCGGATTCGGGCCCGCTTCCTGAGCCGGATCGCGCAGTGTGTGGCTGACGAGACCGGCCAGCAGCTGCCGATCGAGCTCGGCGTCGCCAACGGCTGGCGCCAGAGGGTGCTGAATCCGCCCGCTGGGTCCGAAGGCGTCGATTCCGGGGTCGCCGATCGCCAAGTCAAGTCCGACCCGCCCGCCGTGAAGACGCAACTGAGGCGCGCCCACGCCCAGCGCCCGCAGCAGTTCGAAGCGCCGGAGCCGCGCGACGAAGACCGCGAACCGCTGCCCTATACGTTCGACAACTTCGTCGTGGGCCCGTGCAATGCGCTGGCCCGCGAGGCGTCGCTGGCACTGGCACAGCAGCGACAGCGCGGCCTCAATCCTCTCTACCTCGCGTCGGAGCCCGGAATGGGCAAGACCCACCTCGCCCGCGCCGTCGTCACCGAAGCCCGCCGCAACGGTGCGACCCGGGGGCTCTACGAATCCGCCGAGACCTTCACCAACCGCTTCATGAAGGCCTTGCGCACCAAGAACACCGAGGGGTTCAAGCAACGCTTCCGCCAGCAGTGCGATCTGCTCGTCGTCGAGGACATCCAGTTCCTGGGCTCGAAGCGGGCCACCCAGATGGAGTTCTTCCACACCCTCACCCACCTGGTCGACGCCGGCGTGCGCGTCGTGCTGACGGGCGATCGCCTGCCGCGGGACATCCACGATCTCGAACCGCGCCTGCGCTCCCAGATCACGGCGGGCGTGGTGGCCGAGATCGAACCACCGGACGCCAAGCTGCGCCGCAGCATCCTGCGGAGCAAGGCCGCGGCCGGTGGCGTGGGATTGCCTGACGATTGCCTCGACCTGCTGGTCGAAGCCGTACGCGGCAGCGTGCGCGACCTCGAGGGCGCGTTGATCCAGGTGGTGGCATCGGCCTCGCTCCTCAAGCGGCCCATCGACCGCACGCTCACCCGAAACGCCCTCCACAAGCTCTCGCCCGGCATCTTGCAGCCACGGGTCCTCGACGTGAATCAGGTCATCGAGGTGGTCTGCCGTTTCTTCGGCGTGAGCCACGACACCCTGGCGTCGCGCTCACGGCGCCGCGACGTACTGATGCCTCGCCAGCTCGCCATGTACCTGTGCCGCCGCTACACCGACGAACCCCTGGCCGTGATCGCCCGACGCTTCGACCGCGACCATCCGGCCGTGAGCAACGCCGTCAAGAGGGTCGAGCGCTGCATCTTGGAGAGTGCTCCGCTCCGCTATCAGGTCGAGGAGCTGACGGCGCGCCTGGACCGCCTCCGATAGCGCTGCAGCGACAGCGCTATCGCCAAGCGAAAAACGGGGACGTTCTTGAATATTCAACTTCGACCCATGATGGATGGCTAGGAGTTGAATATTCAAGAACGTCCCCGCTCGGGCGGCCGTTCGGGAGGTGGGATCAGCCGCCGCCGAGCAGGGCCAGCGCGGTCGCGTCCGACTCCCCGATGGGCTGGCGCTCGCGCGTCTTCACCGACTCCCGCTGGAGACGCCAGCGGGTCGGACCGGAGACCTCGCGCTTCTGGACGGGCTCGAGTGACGGGGGGTCGAGCGACGCGTCGTCAAAGCGACGCACGATCTCGTAGGTGGTGCTCCGCTCGACCGGGGTGCGGCCGATCTCGCGGATCAGCCGGCGCATGTCCTCGGCGGGGAGGTTTTCGCCGTGCTGGGAGCCGGACTCGCGGCTGATGGACTCTTCCATCAGTGTGCCGCCGAAGTCGTTGGCGCCCGACATCAGACCGATCTGGGCGAGCTTGGTTCCCATCTTCACCCACGACACCTGGATGTTGGTGATGTGGGGGCGCAGCAAGAGCCGAGCGACGGCGACCAGACGCACGTCCTCAGGAGCGGACGATCCGGCGCGGGCCCCCATGTGGTTGAAGAGGACGTTCTTCTCGTGGATGAAGCCCAGCGGAACGAACTCGGTGAAGCCCCCCGTCTCCTTCTGGATGTCTCGCAAGAGGCCGAGGTGCTCCGCCACGTGACGCGTGCTCTCGATGTGGCCGTACATCAGCGTCGACGTCGAAGGGAGCCCAATGCCGTGGGCCGTCTTCACGATCTCGATCCAGCGTTGGGTCCTGAGCTTGCGCGGCGAGATCTGCTTGCGGATGTCGTCGCTCAGGATCTCGGCCGCCGTGCCCGGCATGGTCCCGAGACCCGCATCGACGAGGTGGCGCAGGTAGTCCGAGAGTGGCATCTCGCTCGTGCGGTGCCCGAAGTCGATCTCTTCCGGTGAATAGGCATGGATGTGGATCTGGGGAAACGCACCCTTCACCGTCTCCAGGATCTCGCGGTAGTGGGTGTGGTCCTTGTTCGGGTGGATGCCGCCCTGGATACAGACTTCGGTGGCACCGCGGGAAACGGCGTCGGCCGTCTTCTCGAGCATCACCTCCATCGGGTGGTCATAGGCTTCGGCTTCGTCCTTGTGACGCGCGAAGCCGCAGAAGCTGCAGCCCACGTAGCAGACGTTGGTGAAGTTCATGTTGCGGTTGATGACGAAGCTGATGTCGTCGCCAACGTCGTCCTGGCGTGCGAGATCGGCGGCACGACACAGGGCGTGGAGATCGGCGCCCTGGCTTTCGAGCAGCGTCTGGGCGTCGTCGATGGAGAGCTCACGACCGTCGAGCGCGCCGTCCAGGATGCGCGCAACGTCGGGGCTCAGGTCGGAAAGGAGTCGGTCGAGACTCATGCTGCCTCCACTCCGGCATGGGGCCGGTCGGGCCGGGCATAGCCGGCGTCATCGGCGAGGCAATGCAAAGCCTCGCGAACCTGGGGATCGAAGAACTCCGGGCGACCGATCAGGTGCTCGGGATACACGGGCAGGCGCTCGACCAGCTTCTGGCCGGCGGCGCGGGTGCGCCGGTCGAGCTCGCGTAGCGCGGGCCAGGGCGCTTCGGGGTTGATGAAATCGACGGTCACGGGGGAAACACCGCCCCAGTCGTTGAGACCCGAGCGCAGCAGCAGCTCGAGCACTTCGGGCGCGAGGTTCGGCGGCGCCTGCACATTCATCTCGGGTCCCATGATGAGGCGCGTGAGCGCGACCCAAGCAGCGACATGCTCGTCGGAGATCGGCAGGACGAACTCCATCGGCGTATCGGGCTTGGGGTGGAAGGGCTGGACGATCACTTCCTGGATGTGGCCCCAGCGTCGCGACACGTCGCGAATCGCAAGCAAGGTGTCGACGCATTCTTCTGACGTCTCGCCGATGCCGAGGAGCAGTCCGCTCGTAAAGGGGATGCCGATTTCGCCGGCCTCGTTGTGCATCTGAAGACGCACGACCGGATCCTTGTCCGGCGCGATCTGGTGGGGTCCGCCCTGCAAGCGCAGCCGTTGGCTGGTGGTCTCGAGCATCAGGCCCATGGAGGCGTTCCAGGGCTTGAGGGCTTGCATCTGCTCGGCCGACAGGATTCCCGCGTTGGTGT
The DNA here is from genome assembly GCA_004356735.1 of Deltaproteobacteria bacterium. Classification (GTDB taxonomy): domain Bacteria; phylum Myxococcota_A; class UBA9160; order UBA9160; family SMWR01; genus SMWR01. The sequence goes on along the minus strand of SMWR01000203.1, from coordinate 3,002 downwards.
GCGGCAGCATGCCGAGTTCGAACGCGAGCTGGCAGGCCTGCGTCAGGTACTCGGCCGTGGTCGAGAGGCCACGGCTCGAGAGGAACTTGCGGTACGAGCGGTACGCCTTCTCGGGCTTGTCGCCCAGGCAGAAGAGGGCCTCGATACAGCCGCTGCGCAGCCCTCCGCGCACGGCTTCGCCGACTTCGTCGAGGCTGTACGTCTTGGCGTCGGGATCGTCGTCGAGCTTGGCGAACGTGCAGTAGCCACAGCGGTCACGGCAGAGATTCGTGAGCGGGATGAAGATGTTCTTCGAGACCGTGACGACGTCGCCCTTGATCCGCTTCTTACTCTCGAAGGCGGCCTCGAGAAGCGGCTCGAAGACCTCGGGGCCGGTCAGCTGAGCCGCCAGACGTTCCGCGGGCTCGCGTTCGAGCGCAGCGCTGTCGAGGGCCTCGGCGACGAGGCGCTCCGCATCACGGCGGCTGAGCCGGGGGTTGAAGGACGACGGGCTCACAAGGTTTCCATCCAGTCTGAGGGCGGGCGGGCTGTGGCAATATACCACGCGATCCGAGCTTTCCCTTGGGGGCAGATTCGGGCCCCGATCAGGTTAGATCATCTCGGGTCCGGCACACCCGGACGCCCGCGTACTGGAGAACACCCGCGATCGGGGTGGGTTTGCGCACGGTCACGGTCACCGCGTCGGCATCGAACTTCTCGAGCACGGCCCGGGCAATCCGGTCGCCCAGGGCCTCGACCAGCCTGTGCTCCTGGTTCAAGGCCACGTCTTCCACGACCTCGAAGATGCGCTTGTAGTGGAGCGTGTGGCCGATCCGATCGGAGTGGCCCGAGCGGCGCAGGTCCGTTTCGACCTCCAGGTCGAGGAGCACCGGACGGCGCACGTCGCGCTCGGCCTTGGTGACACCGAGTGCGGCCGGAACCTGGATGCCTTGCAAGAGAATGGTGTCGGTCACGAGGGGGGTCCTCCAAAGACTGGAGGCTAGCGGAACCTTCCGGGAGGGTGTTGAATATTCACTGCCCGGATTCGGAGAACGACCCCAAGCGGGTCGGAGTTGAAGTCTCCAGCTCGTCCCCGAGCGCCGTCTGCACTGAGGAAGCCCCATGGAAATCGACTCGGTCCGACAGCGGGAAGCCGCCCACTTCATCCCGGTGGTGAACCGCTACCCGGTGGCTCTCGTGGAGGGGCACGGCTCGCGCGTGCGCGACGCTGACGGCAAGGAGTACCTGGACCTGATGGCGGGCTGGGCGGTCTGCAACATCGGCCATTGCCACCCGCAGCTTGTCGAGGCGATCCGGGACCAGGCCGGCCGCCTGATGCAGACGACCAACATCTTCTACACACTCCCCCAGATCGAGTTGATCGAGCGCATCGCGGGCCTTTCGAACGGCGCCCTGCCCCATTCGTTCCTGGTGAACTCGGGGACCGAGGCGATCGACGGCGCCGTCAAGCTGGCCCACCGGGCGACTGGGCGCGCCAAGTTCGTGTCGACGGAGAACTCGTTTCACGGGCGCTCGCTCGGCGCACTCCGCCTGATTGGTCAGGCCAAGCACCGCCACCCGTACGCGGCACTGCTTCCGGAAGGCTGTGTGGTTCCCTTTGATGATCTCGACGCGGCGCGCGCCGCCGTCGACGACCAGACCGCGGCCTTCGTCATCGAACCCGTGCAGGGCGAAGGTGGCGTCAACGTTCCCGCCGGCGACTACCTGGCCGGGCTGAGCGAAATCTGTCGCGCCAAAGGCGCGCTGCTCATCTGCGACGAGGTGCAGACCGGCGTCGGGCGCACCGGAACGCTGCTCGGCTACCAGCATGAGGACGTGACGCCCGACATCATCACGCTGGGCAAGGGCCTCGGCGGCGGATTCCCGGTCGCCGCCTTCGCATGCACACCCGACGTCGCCAAGACGGTCAGCATCAGCGACCACGGCACGACCTTCGGCGGGAACCCGCTGGCGTCGGCTGCGGCCAACGCCGTGCTGCGGGTCGTGATCGAGGAGAAGCTCTCCGAACGCGCCACCGAGCTCGGTGCAAAGCTTCAAGAGCGACTGCGCGCCTTTGGTGACGAACACCCGGGAACCGTCAGCGACGTGCGCGGTCGTGGTCTGCTGGTCGGCATGGAACTCGCCGACGCAGACCTCGCCGGCGGCCTGGCGTCGCGAGCCCTCGAAGCCGGCGTGCTCGTCAACGTCACCGCGGGCACCGTGGTCCGCTTCTTCCCCGCCCTCACGATTCCGAAACACGAGCTATGGGAGGGCGTGGACAAGGTCCTCGGCCTGATTTCCTAGCCCCCGAACATCCCGCCGTTGACGTGGATCACTCCGCCGTTGACGTAGCTGCCACGAGTGGCCAGGAAGGCGACGACGTCGGCGACCTCTTCGACGCGGCCCATGCGCTGCTGGGGAATGCGACTGAGGACGGCCTGCTGGATTTCCTCCGGAAGTGCAGCCGTCATCTCGGTTTCGATGAAGCCGGGAGCCACGGAGTTGACCGTGATCTCGCGGCCGGCGAGCTCCTGGGCGAGCGACTTGGTGAAGGCATCGAGGCCGGCCTTCACCATCGTGTAGGGGATCTGCCCGGCGTTGCCAGTATGACCCACGACGCTCGAGATGTTGATGATGCGTCCCGTTCCCTGGCGCAACATGAAGCGACGCAGCACGAGCTTGGTGAGATACCAGGTGCCACGGGCAACGGCGGAGACGGCGTCGTAGTCGCTAATCTTCATCGACAGCATCGGAGCGTTCACGTTGAAGCCAGCGTTGTTGACCAACACGTCGATGCGTCCGGCCTTCTGCTTCAGCTCCTTGATCATGGCGTCCAGTTCTTCGGGATTCGCGAAGTCGGCCTTCACGATGAACGCGTCGCCCAGCTCGGCCGCAAGCTTCGACGCGGCCTCCTGGCTCGACCGGTAGTGGATGCCAACCCGGAAGCCTTCCTGCGCCAACGCCCGCGCGCACGCTGCACCGATTCCGGTGCCAGCTCCGGTGACCAGGGCAACCTTCGACTC
>SMWR01000202.1 GCA_004356735.1 Deltaproteobacteria bacterium | reverse complement strand
GTCCGAACAGCCAGACCAGGGCCATGACGACGCGACGCTGCATCGAAGCTGCGTCAGGAGGCCTCGTCGGCGCGTTCCAGCAGCGCGTCGATGAGTCGGTCGTGGAGGCCCAGCGGCTCTCCAATGCGGAAGACGACGCCGGGGTGGCGTGCTCTCGCGTCGTCGATCTGGCGCGGGATGTCTTCCTGGGTGTGGCGTCCCGGGCCGAGGAAGTACGGAACGACAGCGATCTCCTCAGCGCCCGCTTCGACGCAAGCCTCGATTCCCTGAGTGAGGGTCGGTTCTACGAGCTCGAGGTGGGCGAGCTCGACGACGACCTCCGGTCGACGCAGCCGCACGCGCTCGGCGAGGGCGCCGAGCTGCGCATTGGCCTCGGCTCTGCGGCTACCGTGATCGACCAGCAGGATTGCGCGCTTCACCCGGTGTTGGCCGCTGCCTGGAGCGCCTGGTCGAGGTCTTCGCACAGGTCGTCGACATGCTCGATGCCGACCGACAGCCGGACCGTGCGTTCGCTGATGCCCTTGCGCCGCTTTTCTTCGTCTGGGAACGCAGCGTGACTCATGGACCAGGGATATCCGATCAGGGACTCGACGCCGCCGAGGCTCTCGGCCAGAGAGAACAGACGCGTCGCTTGACAGAACGCAAGGGCTGCCGGCTTGCCGCCGGAAAGATCGATCGTGACCATGCCGCCGAAGCCACGCATCTGCTTCTTGGCGAGCTGGTGTCCGGGATGGTCAGGCAAGCCTGGAAAGTAGACCTGCTCCACTTCGGGTCGGCCCAGCAGGAACTCGGCGACCCGGGTCGCGTTGGCTTCATGCTGGCGCATGCGCACCGCAAGCGTCTTGGTGCCGCGAAGCGTCAGCCAAGCATCCCAGGGACCGGGGACCCCACCGGTGGCGTTGCGCGTCAACTGGAGCTTGCTGGCCATTTCCTCGTCGTCGACGATCAGGGCGCCTCCGATCACGTCCGAGTGACCGCCGATGTACTTGGTGGTCGAGTGCACGACGATGTGGGCGCCCAGCGCTAGCGGGTTTTGCAGGAAGGGCGTGGCGAAGGTGTTGTCGACGACGAGCCAACAGCCGTGACGCGCCGCGATCTCGCCGCAGGCCGCCAGGTCGATCAGGCGTAGCATCGGATTGGTCGGGCTCTCGATCCAGATCATCTTCGTGGCTGGCTCGCAGGCCTTGTCGATCTCCTCGGGCCTGGTTCCGTCGACGTAAGTGAAACGCACGCCGTAGTTCGGAAGCACCTGGGTGAAGAGCCGGAAGCTTCCGCCGTAGAGATCGTCGGCCACGACCACGTGGTCGCCAGACTCGAGCAGCTGCGTCGCCCCGTGAATGGCCGCCATGCCGGAGCCGTAGGCCAAGCCGTAGCGTCCGCCCTCGAGGGAGGCGAGACACTGCTCCAGGGCTTTCCGGGTTGGATTGCCGGAGCGCGAGTACTCGTAGCCCTTGTGCTGGCCAACGGCGTCTTGGGTGAAGGTCACCGTCTGGTAGACGGGCACGATGGTGGCGCCCGTCGACTCGTCGGCCGACTGGCCCTCGTGGATGGCCCGGGTCTCGAAGCGTCGTTTCGACATCAACTCTTGTCGCTTCGACATCAACTCTTGGCAAGCTCGCCCAGGAAGGCGTGGGTGCGCTTCATGGTGGGGCCCGGTTTCTCGCCGTAGGGGAAGAGGGCAGCATGGAAGTCCGTGACACCGACGTCGGCCAGACCGCGGATCGCAGTCTCGATCGACTTCTCGTCGCCCGCGATCAGCAGGTCGCCCGGCTGGTCGACGCCTTCGGCGTCGAGCATGGCGCGATAGGACGGCAGTGTTCTGTAGATCGAGAACACTTCCGAAGCCGCTTCGCGTGCGCCGTCGATGTCCTCGGTGAGGATCACGGGAATGCCGGCGACGATGCGCGGTTCCGGACGACCGGCCTCCTTCGCCGCAGCGCGCACTCCTTTGCCGACTTCTTCGCCCAGGGTTCGGGGGCCCGTCATCCAGGTAATGGTGCCGTCGCAAATGCTGCCCGCGATCTTTCGCATCAGGGGCCCGAGAGCACCGATCAGGAGCGGCGGTGCAGTGTCGCAGGCGACGTTCAGACTGGCGTTTACCTGATAGTTCTCGCCTTGGAAGGCAGTCTTCCCGGTTTCGAAGAGTTGCTTCACGATCGTCACGTACTCGCGCACGTGGCGAGCCGGCTTGTCGTAGGAGAGACCGAGCATGCCCTCGATCACGACCTTGTGGCTCGGGCCGAGCCCCAGCACGAACCGCCCGTCGAGGGCGGCCTGGGTGCTGAGAGCCTGCTGAGCCATGTAGAACGGGTGGCGCGAAAAGGTCGGGACCACGGCCGTCCCGATCTCGATGCTGCCGGTCACTTCGCGCGCCAATGCGGCGAGCGTCATGGCATCGGTGCTGAAGATGTTGGGGATCCACACGCTCTGGAAGCCCGCGGTCTCCGCCTGTCCGACCTGCTCGAGCAGCTTGGGCAGGGCGACACCACCGCCATCCGCCACGCCCACACCGATTCGAATTCCCTGCATGATGCTGATCTCCTGTTCCGTATCCGTTCTTCCCTACCCGTCTTTTCGACTGGCCTTGTCGACACGTCTTGTCTACACGTTCTCTACCAATAGCTGGCAGTCACTTCGACGGGTCCATGAACCCGGGTCTGACACGATAGCCGCAATTCCCGGGCCACCCGATTCCGCTGCTTGGCCGTGGCCTCCTGGGTCGTCTCCGGGTCGAGGTTCTCGGCGCCGGACAGGATCTGCATGCCGCATTGCGCGCACAGGGCCTCGCCGCCGCAGGCCTGGGCCACGGGCAGCCCGGCTTCGCGGGCCGCCTCCAGCAGATTTCTGCCCGGCGCCAGCGCCAGCCGGCGTCCCGACGGGCGAAACAGCACGTCGACGCAGTTTGCGGCCATTGGGCGATGATAAGGGAGTGGAATCGGTGCTGGAAGCCCAGCCGCCCGCAGCATCGCCAGATCGAGCCTGACCTGTCCCGGCGCGCAGAAGACGTGTCCAGCCACGCTGCCTCGTCTATCCTGGGTCCATGCCCAGCGTCGGGATCCTCGTCATCGGGAATGAAATCCTCTCCGGTAAGGTCGTCGACACCAATTCGCCCTACTTCTGCCAGGAGTTGCGCGAACTCGGCGCCACTGTTGAGCGGATCGTGACGATCGCCGACGAGATCGACATCATTTCGAAGGAAGTTCGCGAGCTGAGCGAAGCCTACGACTTCGTCTTCACCTCGGGCGGCATCGGTCCGACCCACGACGACCTTACCATCCGGGGTGTCGCGGCCGCCTTTGGTCTGGAGATCGAACGCAGCGACGGCATCGCCGACCGCCTGCGCCGGGCCGCGAAGCGCGAGCCCAACCAGGCCGAGCTCAAGATGGCGGAGATTCCGGCGGGAGCGCAGCTTCTCGACGCGGGCGACCTCTGGTTTCCGCTGATCGTCGTGAAGAACGTCTATATCTATCCCGGCATTCCCGAGCTGCTGCGCAAGAAGTTCGAGTCGGCCCGGGACCGTTTCCGCGGCGAGCCCTTCGTGCTCAAGAAGGTCTACGTGCGCCGTCGCGAGAGCGAGATCGCGCCGGCGCTCAACGACCTGCTGCGCGAATTCCCCGATCTGTTGCTGGGTTCGTACCCCAAGCTTCTCAAGAGCTCGTTCCACGTCGAGCTGACCCTCGAGTCGCGCCAGGCCGCCTACGTCGAGAGCGCGCTCGAGTCCCTGCTCAAGCGGCTTCCCACCGAAGCCATCTTCAAGGTCGAGTAGCTGGACCCGACCCAACAGGATTCCTTCCTGCGTGGGCTGGCGCACGCCCACCCCGCATGGATGGTCGTGAGCCTGGCGCTCGCCGGTCTGGCACTGCGCAGCGGCCTCGCATTGCGACGCTCGCGTCTCGGCCGGACAGTCCGGAAGCCGGACGCCCGTCGAGCACATCTTCGCTTCGCGAAGCCCGCTGTCGTGCTGCTTTCGCTCGGTTTCTTCGGCGGACTCGGATCGGCGCTCTGGCTGCGGGGCTGGGATGTCTTCGGAACATTTCACGGTATCCTCGGCCTGTTTGTCATCGCCTTCTTCGGCGCGGCCGCAGTGCTGGGGCATCGGATCGAAACGGGTCGTTCGCAACACTTCGATGCGCACGCCCGGCTGGCCGGCGTGGCGATCCTGCTGTCCGCCATTGCCGCGGTCGCTGGGTTCGTGCTGCTTCCCTGACCGGCGCTCGAACAGAGCGCAGAGCGAAAATGGAGACCCGCTCATGAAAGTCATGCTGACCGGAGGCACCGGCTTCGTCGGATCCCACCTGCTGGAGTCGTTGCTCGCCGCCGGCCACGACGTGCGGCTGCTGGCCCGCAGCGAGGCCAAGGTGAAGCGGGTCTTGCGAGAGCAGGGCATCGAGATCCAGGATGTCGTCTACGGCGACATGACCGATGCCGACACGGTCCGCGAGGCGCTGACGGGCTGCGACTGCGTGATCCACGCCGCCGCCGCGGTCGAAATCAGCAGCCAGCGAAGCGTGCTCGACAGCAACATCGCCGGCAATCACAACGTGCTCGGGTCCGCGGTCTCGCTGGGCCTCGACCCGATCGTCTACGTGTCGAGCATCGCCACGATGTTTCCGCCGCCCGGCCCAGAGCACACGACCGACGATCCGGTCGTGAGCCTATCGACCGATTACGGTCGGTCGAAGGCGGAGGGCGAGCTTTACGCACGCGAGCTTCAGGGGGAAGGCGCGCCCCTCGTCATCTTCTACCCGTCCGGCGTCTACGGACCGCGCGATCCCGGGATCGGTGCGACGCTGAAGGGCCTGCGCGACCGGCTCGCGTACACCTGGGTCATCACCGCCGGCGGGAACGCGTGCGTCGACGTTCGCGACCTGGCCCGGATGATGACGAAGGTGATCGACCAGGGACCCGAGCGCGGCGCGCGTCGCTACATGGCCGGTGGACACTTCGTCAGCTGGGCCGAGGAGGCCGACATCGTCGAGCGTATCACGGGGCGCCGCGTCAGGCGCCTGCCTGTACCGGCCTGGCTGCTGCGGCTGGCCGCCCGGCTGGTCGATTTCATCAAATGGGTCTACCCGCCCTTCGACTACCCGCTGACACGGGAAGCCGCCGAGTACGTGGTCGGCTGCCGGCCCTGCGACAGCCGCAAGACCATCGAAGCGCTGGGCGTCGGGTTTCGCCCGACCGAGGAAACGCTCGGCGATGCGATCGCATGGCTCGCGAAAG
>SMWR01000201.1 GCA_004356735.1 Deltaproteobacteria bacterium | reverse complement strand
CGTTCACCCGCCGGGTGATGACGCGCGAAGCAGCGCGCGAGTTCTTCGGCAATCTGGGCGAAGAGCTCAAGGTTTCGCGTCTCGATGACATCCCCGATGGCGAAGAGATCAGCATCTTCTCCCACGGCCAGTTCGACGATCTCTGTCGCGGCCCCCACGTCCAGCGCACCGACCAGATCGGGGCCTTCAAGCTGACCGAATCGGCAGGCGCCTACTGGCGCGGTGACGAGAGCAACCCGATGCTGCAACGCATCTACGGAACCGCGTTCTCATCGAAGCAGGAGCTTGAAGCCCATCTTGCCCAGCTCGAGGAGGCGCGTCAGCGCGATCATCGAAGAGTGGGCGTCGACCTCGAGCTGTTTCACATCGACCCCATTTCACCCGGCTCGCCGTTCTATCTGCCGAAAGGCATGGTGGTCTACAACGGACTCATCGACTTCATTCGCTCGCTGTACCCCAAGTACGGCTACGCGGAGGTGATGACGCCCCAGATCCTGCGCACCGATCTTTTCAAGACGTCGGGCCACTACGAGCTCTTCAAGGACGACATGTTCATCCTGGAAGGTGATGATGGCGAGGAGCTGGCCGTCAAGCCGATGAACTGTCCCGGTCATTGCCATCTCTTCTCGCTGCGCAAGCACTCGTATCGTGAGCTTCCGATCCGTTACGCCGAGTTCAGCCGTCTCCACCGCAACGAGCGCAGCGGAACGCTCACCGGTCTCTCGCGCGTCCGCTCCATGGCCCAGGACGACGCCCACATCTTCTGCCAGCCCGATCAGGTGGAGGCCGAGCTCGACAGCTTCTTCGAGATGACGCGCGAGGTCTGGGAGGCCCTGGGCATCGACTGCACCGAGATGTCGGTCGCGACCCGGCCGGACGGTTTCGTGGGCGAGGTCGAGGACTGGGATCGGGCCACCGAGCAGCTGCTGGGCGCCATCGAGCGAGCCGGCTACCCGCGCCAGACCAAGCTCGGCGAGGGTGCCTTCTACGGGCCCAAGGTCGAGTGCGACTTCCGGGACGTGATGGGCCGGCCCTGGACCCTGGCGACCGTCCAGATCGACGTCTCCATGCCGGCCCGATTCGGCCTGCGCTATGTGGGCCAGGACGACCAGCCGCATCAGCCGGCCATGATCCACCGAGCCATTCTGGGCTCCCTGGAGCGTTTCATGGCCCTCTACATCGAAATGACGGCTGGGGATTTCCCCTTCTGGCTGGTTCCGGTGCAGGCCATCGTGCTGCCCATCGGCGAGCGTCATTTGGACTATGCTCAGCGGCTCGCCGCCCGCTTCGGTGCCGCCGGCATCCGGGTGGAGTGCGATGACCGCAGTGAGAAGCTCGGTTTCAAGATACGCGAGGCCGAGCTCAAGAAGATCCCGCTCATGCTGGTCGTGGGCGACCAGGAGCAGGAGAACAAGACCGTGATGCCGCGGTGGCGCCACGGAAAGAAGGGCGGCGACGAGGCCATCGAAGTCGATGCGCTGATCGCCAGCCTGGTTGAGGGGATCCGTGAACGGCGGATCCAGATGCAGCGCTAGCAAGCGAGAAGGAGAACAGCCTGGCCGACACCAGAAGAGCCGCAAGGAAGGACGTTCCCCGGATCAACGCAAGGATCCGGGAGCCTGAAATCCGTGTGATCGGAAGTGAAGGAGAGCAGCTCGGCGTGATGGCATCCGAGGATGCACTCAGGCGAGCAGAGGAGGTGGGTCTCGACCTCGTCGAAGTCGCACCGGGGTCACGCCCCCCGGTCTGCCGGATCATGGACTACGGGCGTTACAAGTACGAGCAGCAGAAGAAGAAGAAGGCCGGCAAGGGGAAGAGTCATTCAGCGACTCTCAAGGAGGTCAAGCTCCGGCCCCGAACCGATGACCACGATCTCGAGACAAAGCTCAAGAATGTGCGGCGCTTTCTGATGGACGGTGACAAGGTGAAGGTCACGGTGATGTTTCGAGGCCGGGAGATGGTCCACCGCCAGCTGGGACACAAGCAGCTCAGGCGAGTGACGGACATGCTGGGCAAGCTCGCAACCATCGAGAACCCGGCCCGCATGGAAGGGCGTTTCCTCTCGATGATCCTGGTGTCGAACAAGGAAGGGGTCGCCGAGGCCCGAAGGGAAATGGAAGCCGCTGCGAAGGCCGAAGCAGAGGCGCTGGCAAACGAAGAGGTGGCGGAGGCGCGGCCCGAATAGCCGCGCTCCGAGGAGCGCGCTCCATGGAGGTTTGACGATGCCGAAGATGAAGACCCATCGCGGCGCAGCAAAGCGATTCAAGAAGACGGGAAGCGGCAAGATCGTGAGGACGAAGAGCAACAAGCAACACATCCTCACGAAGAAGTCGCCCAAGCGAAAGCGACACCTGCGCAAGAGTGCACTGGTCGCTAAGGCCGACGAGAAGCGCCTGAATCAGATGTTGCTCAATTTCTAGCCGCTCGAATGCGAGCGTAGGTAAGGGGGTCACCATGCCGCGTGTGAAGCGTGGGGTCGTCTCCAGACGACGACGAAATCGAATCCTTCGCGCGGCGAAGGGCTACTACGGCGCGCGTAGCAGGCTGTTCCGCACTGCGCGAGAAGCCGTCGAGAAGGGCTGGAAGTACGCGTATCGCGATCGCAAGCAGCGCAAGCGCCAGATGCGTTCGCTCTGGATCGCTCGCATCAATGCAGCGGCCCGGGAGCATGAACTGTCGTATAGCCGCTTCATGTTCGGTCTGAAGCAGGCTGGCGTCGAGATAGATCGGAAGGTCCTGGCGGAGCTGGCGATCCGCGATCCGCAGGCCTTCGGTGTGCTCGCCGAGATGGCGAAGGCGCAGGCCGCTTAGCGAGCCGCCGCGAATGTCGGCGGAGACGAGCGAAATCCAGGAACTCGGGCGCTCTGCACGCCAAGCAATTGCCGCGGCGCAGTCGCCTCAGGCGCTGACCGAAGCCCGTGCGCGCTATCTGGGGCGCAAGGGCTCCGTGTCCGCGCTGCTGCGCACACTGGGCGAGTTGGACCCCGCAGAGCGTGCTGCCCGCGGCCAGGCCGTCAACCAGCTGAAGCAGTCGATCGAGGCGCAGGTCAGCGAGCGTCGCGCCGAGCTGGAAGGTCGTGCCCAGGATCGCTCGCTGGCCGAGACCCGGCTCGACATCAGCCTGCCGGGCACCGTTGCGCCCGCGGGTCACCTCCACCCGATCACCCAGGTGACCCGGGACATGGTGGCCTTCTTTACCTCCATGGGCTTTGCGGTCGAGGAAGGCCCCGAGGTCGAGACCGACTGGAACAACTTCGAAGCCTTGAACATGCCGCCGGAGCATCCGGCCCGGGACGAGCAGGACACCTTCTACGTCGAAGGCGGCCACGTCCTGCGCACCCACACGTCGAACGTCCAGATCCGCGTGATGACGGGGCGCAAGCCACCGTTCCGCTTCATCGCGCCGGGCCGCGTCTACCGACACGACCTGTCGCCCAAGCACAGCCCCATGTTCCACCAGATTGAGGGCTTCATGGTCGACGACCGGGTCACGTTTGGGGACCTGAAGGGCGTGCTCTACGCCTTCGCCCGGCACTTGATGGGGTCCGAGACCGAGCTGCGCTTCCGGGCCAACCACTTCCCGTTCACCGAGCCATCCGCTGAAATGGACATCCGCTGGGGCGACGAATGGCTCGAGTGGGGCGGTTGCGGAATGATCCATCCGCATGTGCTCGAGCGCTGCGAGATCGATCCCGAGGTCTGGCAGGGCTTCGCGTTCGGCATGGGGATCGACCGTACGGCCCTGCATCGCTACGGGCTTCCCGCCCTGCGCGTCCTGTTCGATGGCGATGTGCGCGTGTTGGAGCAGGTCTGATGCGACTGGCGATGGAATGGCTGTCGGAGTGGATCGATCTACCGGAGCCGGCCGAGCTGACCGAGCGACTCGACATGGGCGGTTTCGAAGACGCCCGGGTCGAGGACACCGGGCCCGATCTCTCCGCCGTGGTGGTGGGCCAGGTGGTCGACCGCCAGCCGCACCCCAATGCCGATCGATTGTCGTGCTGCCGGGTCGACGTCGGCGACGGGGAGCCCCTCGAGATCGTTTGTGGCGCGCCAAACGTGGCCCAGGGCCAGAAGGTCGCTGTGGCCCGGGTCGGCACCACGCTGCCGGACGGGACGAAGCTCAAGAAGACCAAGATCCGGGGCGTCGCGTCCGATGGCATGATCTGCTCGACCCGGGAGCTGGGCCTGGGCGACGAGCACGACGGCATCCTGGTGCTCGACGCGAGTGCGCGGGTCGGTGCAGGGCTGCCCGAGGTGATGGTTTCCGGCGAGCGCATCCTCGAGGTCGGCATCACGCCCAATCGCGGCGACACGGCGTCGCTTCTGGGTGTCGCGCGAGAGGTGAGGGCGCTCTGTGGTGGAGAGATCCGAGAGCCCGAGACGGCACCGCCCGAGTCGGGCGCGAATGCCTCGGAAGCCATCTCGGTCTCGATCGAATGCGCTGCCGATTGCCACCATTACGTCGCCCGGATCGTGCGCGGCGTGTCGATCGGACCTTCGCCCGACTGGATGGCCCGCAGGCTCGAGGTTGCGGGCATCCGTTCGATCAACAACCTGGTCGACATCACGAACTATGTGTTGCTCGAGTTCGGCCAGCCGCTCCACGCGTTCGATCTCGCGTCCCTGCGCGGTGCCGAGATCCGGGTTCGGCGCGCCACCCCCGGTGAGAAGCTCGCGACACTCGACGGCGAGACCCGAGAGTTGTCGGCCGATGACATGGTGATTGCAGATGCCGAGCGCGCCATCGCGCTGGCCGGTGTGATGGGCGGCCGTGAGACCGAGGTGGCGGGCGCGACCACGGATGTTTTGATCGAGAGCGCCCATTTCCACCCGATCTCAGTTCGGCTGACGGCGCGCCGTCACGGTCTGCGCAGCGAAGCCACCTACCGCTTCGAGCGCGGCGTCGACCGCGAGGGAATTGTCCGGGCCGCCGACCGCTGCGCGCGGCTGATGGCGGAGCTTGCCGGCGGCCTCGTCGCTCCCGGAACGGTGGAGGCGCGCGGCGAACCGCCGCAGACGACCTCGGAGATTCGTCTCGAAGCGGCGCGTGCGAATCGGTTGCTCGGCACTGAGTTCGATCCGGCCGAGATCTGCACGCTGCTCGGGCGCGCCGGCATCGAGGCCAGCGAGGTCGAGCCCGGCGTCATCGGCGGACGGGTGCCCAGCTACCGGAACGACCTCCACCTGCATCAGGACCTGACCGAAGAGGTCGCGCGCATCTTCGGTTACGACCGGATTCCGACCAGCATGCCGGCGGGTCTGCTCTCGCCGATCGAGCCGTCCGTCATGCCGACGCTGGCAGACGCCAGCCGTGATGCGCTGGTGGCAGCCGGCCTGCTCGAGACGGTGTCGTTTCCGTTCGTAGCGCCCGCTGAAATGGAGGGCTTGCGCCTGCCCGAGGGCGATCCGCTGGCTCGCACGGTCGAAGTCGTGAATCCCATCAAGGAGGAGGAGCCCCGCCTGCGCAGCCTGCTGGCGCCGACCCTGTTGCGGCTGGTGCGGCAGAACCTGAGCCGTCAGGCCGATCGGGTGCGGATCTTCGAGGTCAGTCGGGTCTTCCGGCCCGGCAAAGCCCGGGATCTTCCGCAGGAGCCGCTGCAGGCCGGAGTGGCCCTGGCCGATGCCGACCCGTTGCTCCCTTGGGGGAAAAACACCGCGCCGCTATTCTTTGAAGCCAAGGGAATCGCAGAAAGGCTTTTGAATCAGCTCGGTTATGTGGCAGCCTTGCAGCGCACGGGGGTTCCGCCGTACCTCCATCCCGGAGCTTCGGCGGCCATTGAGGTCGGAGGTCAGGTGATCGGGTCCGTGGGAGAACTTCACCCCGAAACGGCGGCGCGATTCGAGATCGAGGTGCCGTGTGCGCTGGTCGAAGTTGACCTTTCGCGCTTGGGCGCGCTGCCGCGACGCGAGCCCCAGTATCGGGAAGTCTCGCGTTTTCCGCAGAGCCGCCGCGACCTTGCGGTTCTGGTCGGACGTCAACACGCGGCTGGCGACCTCCGGCAGGCGATCCAGCAGGCGGCCGGCAACGACTGCGTTTCCACAGAACTCTTCGACCGCTACGAGGGCAAGGGCGTTCCCGAGGCAAAGGTCAGTCTTGCCTTCCGGTTGGTGTTTCAAAGGTCCGATCGCACGCTCAAGGACTCCGAAGTCACGAAGGCGGTCGATCGGGTGGTGCGGATGCTCTCCCGTCGTTTCGAGGCCGAGCTCCGCTAATCCTGGGCGAATCAGGAGGTCGAGGCATGACAAAGGCGGAAATCGTCGAGCAGATCTACGAGCAGGTCGGATTCTCGAAGAAGGAGTCTGCCGAGCTGGTGGAGACGGTCTTCGAGACCATCAAGCAAACGCTGTCCATGGGTGAAAAGGTGAAGATCTCGGGGTTCGGGAACTTCGTCGTGCGCCCCAAGAATGCGCGCAAGGGGCGAAACCCGCAGACGGGCCAGGAAATCCTGCTCGAGGCCCGGCGCGTGCTCACCTTCAAGCCGAGTCTCGTCCTCAAGAACATCCTGAACGACGAACCGGTGGACAGTTCCATGCTCGCGGCGGAGAATCGCGATTGATCACGACCCATCCACGGATGGGTCATTCCGAAGGTGGGGGTCGGAATGGCAACACAGAT
>SMWR01000030.1 GCA_004356735.1 Deltaproteobacteria bacterium | reverse complement strand
TCGACCTCGGAGTGGTTGAGGGCCCGCTCGAAAGGCATCCAGTACTCGACACTCCAGTTGAACTTTCCCTCGTCGTCGTAGATCTTGGTGCGGGGCGTGATCCGGAAGATCATGTCGTCGACCTCGCCCCTGCTGGTGCGGAAGAGGTTGTCGTCGTACTCGGTCTCACCGAAGATCGACAAATTGACATCGGCCGCGAACACCGACCCCGTCGGTACCGTGGTACTCATGACCACGGCTGCCATCGCTACTGTGGCTTGTCTCCAGCTCATCTCTCACCCTCAGGCTCAGCAACCGGCCTAGTCCGGTACAATGATCGTGTCCCCACTGACCAGCTCGATGTTCGTTCCCGGCGCGTTCCCCTTGATGTACGCGCCGTAGTCGAATCTGAACTCGACCTCGCCTCCATCGTCCGTCCGACGCACGACGCGGACGTCGTCCTTTTGCGCGAAGGTGCTGAAGCCTCCCGCGGCCGCGATGGCTTCGAGCACGCGGAGGTTCCGCTGGATCGGAATCTGACCGGGGCGGTTCACACCCCCGATCACGGAGATCGACCGGCTCCCCATGGAGAGCACCACGACCGTGACGTTGGGAGCCGTGATGTACTCGGCGAATTCGCGGCTCAGGATCTCCTTCAGCTCCGTGGGCGTGAGCCCAGCGGCCTGCACGTCGTCGAGCAGCGGCACCGAGATCTTGCCGTCCGGCCTCACGGGAACGTCGATCGAAAGCTCTTCGTTTCTCCAGACGGCGATCCTCAGCAGGTCGGTCACGCCGATGCGATAGTGTTCCCGATCCATGGGATCGGGTGGGGGCGGAGGCGGACTCAGGTCCCTCGTCGCGCAGCCGACAGCGGCCAGCGCCAGGGCTGCCAGCAGCAGCATTGCAACGAGACGGGCGCGTGAAGCGCGGCTCAGCAAGCCCACCGCCCCTCCGGTTCGTTGCATCAGGAACCTTCCTCCAACGAGACCCGTGTCATCGCCCTTCACTGAGACCGTTCTCCTTCATCTTGTAGAGCAGTGCCTTGTACGAGATCTGGAGCTGCTTCGCGGCCTCTTTACGATTCCAACGGGTCTGGCCGAGCACGCGCTCGATCACTCTTTTCTCGGCAACTTGAGCGGCACGTCGCGAGATTGCCTTGAGATCTATCCCGTCCCCGCTGCTGAAATCGACGCCCAGAGCTTCGAGATCCAGCAGGTCTGTGGGTTCTTGCTCCCGCTTCTCCTGACTGCTTCGGCTGGCGATCTCATCCAGCACCGACTGCTCGCTTCCGAGCACCACCATGCGGCGCACCATGTTCTCGAGTTCCCGGACATTTCCGGGCCAGTGGTATCGCATGAAGACGTTCATGGTCTCCGGAGAGAGGTGCTCGACGTTCTTCTTGTACTGATCGTTGTTCTTGCCGAGGAAGTGATCCACGAGCATCGGGATCGAGTCCTTCCGATCGCGCAGCGGCGGGACGGTAATCGTCACCACGTTGATTCGGTAGTAGAGATCCTCTCGGAACGAGCCGTCGGCCACGGCTTCTTCCAGGTTCCGGTTGGTGGCCGCGATGACGCGCGTGTCCACCTGCACGTCGCCCTCGCCACCCAGCCGCGAGAACACGCCGTCTTGGAGCACCTGGAGGAGCTTGGCCTGCAGGTTCGGGTGCATCTCGCTGATCTCGTCCAGGAAGATCGTGCCGCGGTCGGCGTACTCGAACTTTCCCAGCTTGCGCTTCTGGGCACCCGTAAAGGCACCCTTTTCGAAACCAAAGAGCTCGCTCTCGAGCAGCTCCGACGGGAGAGCCGCACAGTTCACCTTGACGAAGGCTCGCTCCCGACGGTCGGAGAGCTGGAAGACGGTGCGGGCCACCAGCTCCTTGCCGGTGCCGCTCTCGCCGCGCACGAGCACCGTGATGTCGGTGCTTGCGACCTGCTCGATGACGTCGCGCACCTCCTTCATGAGAACGTTGTCGCCGCACATGAGAAGCATCTCGGTCTCGGACCGCACGCGATCGCGGAGTCGCTGGACCTCCTGCTTGAGCGCGCGCTTTTCGAGCGCCTTCTGGAAGGCGAGCTCGAGCTCTTCGACCTCGAACGGCTTGCGCAAGAAGTCCGAGGCCCCGAGGCGCATGGCCTCAACGATGTTGCGCGCCTGACCGTGTCCGGAGAGCATCACCACCGGGACGTCCGGGATAAGCTTCTTCAGCTGCCCCAGCGTGGCGAGCCCGTCCATGCCCGGCAGCACGACGTCCAGGGTCACCAGATCCGGGCGGGTTTCCTGCAGCGAGGCGAGCGCCTGCTCTCCATCGGCCACGGCGAAGACCTCGTAGCCCTGCCGTGAAACCAGGGCCTCCATGTAGTCGCGTACGCCCGGGTCGTCGTCGATCACCAGGACGCGAAATCGGTCAGACATCGATGCTGCCACTCCTCAATTCCGTAGATCTCTCGAATTTCTACGTCTCATTAGGAGTGCGGTATTTTCCGCCCAGGGTGACGCTCAAATCCGCGACACCTGCCGAGGTTTTCGAGTCACACACTGTTCTAAGAGGCTCGGATTTGCCGCTCTCCGGGGGTTTATGTACGGATCTGCGGAGCTAGTGTGTAATATTATTCCGTCTTTGGGAATAATATTTACTCGACGGAACCCAAGTTCCTCTATTAGACGTCCAAAGCAGGCGGACGCGTTCCCATTTCCCTGGGGAACGCGCGCGAGGGAATGGAGTGGCATCGGTGGGATTTGACCACCCCCGGATTCCAGCGGGTTCCGAGGACAGCAGGCAGGTTTCCGCCGCCGCCGGCACTGCCCTGCGGTATTCTCGCTGGCCCCGCGGGGCCCGGGCTCTGAGAGCCAGGGCCAGGGCAACGGTCGGGAGCCGAACAGAAATCGGGTGGCTGGCGCTGCGAAGCGCGAGCGCAAGGAGAAGTCCCAAGTCATGGAGCCTGTGTCGATCAGGAGACGTCTGCTCGAGGGTTGGATGGCCATCACTGCGCGCTTCGGATTCATACAGACGCGGGTTATCCTCGCGTTTTTCTACGCGATGCTGATCGGACCGACCTCACTGATCCTGGCCGTGACGGGACGCGATCTGCTGGACAAGCGCCACTTCGGGGCCAAGGAAACGGCTTGGCAGGAAGCCGACTCCGCGAAGCCCGACCTCGAGCGGGCGAAGCGGATGTCGTGACCCGTTCGAACGGAGCCATACGTTGAACATTCTGGGAATCTCGGCGTTCTACCACGACTCGGCCGTCGCCCTCCTGAGGGACGGCGAGCTCGTCGCGGCGGCTCACGAGGAGCGCTTCACGCGCAAACGACACGACTCGGATCTGCCCGTGCAGGCGACCCGCTACTGTCTCGAAAGCGCGGGCCTCGAGATCGGCGACATCGACTACGTCGTCTTCTACGACAAGCCTTTCATCAAGATCGAGCGCATTCTCACTACCTACCTGGCCACCTTCCCCCGGTCGCTGCCGTCATTCACCAAGTCGATTCCGATCTGGATGAAGGAAAAGCTGTGGGTTCCGCGCCTGATGCGGCAGCTGCTCGGATTCGAGGGCGAAGTCCTGTTCGCCGAGCACCATCAGTCCCACGCAGCGTCGGCGTTCCTGGCATCGCCATTCGAAGAAGCCGCCATCCTCACCTGCGACGGCGTCGGCGAGTGGGCTACCACGACCCAGGGGGTGGGCCACGGGAACACGTTCGAACTGACCAAGGAGGTGCGCTTCCCGCACTCCCTCGGACTGCTCTACAGCGCATTCACCTACTACCTGGGCTTCAAGGTGAACAGCGCCGAGTACAAGGTCATGGGCGCCGCCCCCTATGGCAAACCCAAGTATGTCGACCAGATCTTCAAGGACCTGGTCGATCTGCGTGAAGACGGTTCATTCAAACTGAACATGAAGTACTTCGGGTACGACTACGGCTTGACGATGACCAATAAACACTTCGATAAGCTCTTTGGCGAGCCGCGGCGCGACATGGAATCCGAGATGCAGGACTTCCACTGGGACATGGCCGCCAGCGTGCAGAAGGTGACCGAGGAGATCGTGCTCCGGATGGTGAACGACCTCCACGCGAACACGGGCATGAAGAACCTCTGCATGGCGGGCGGTGTGGCGCTCAACTGCGTCGCCAATGGCCGCATCATCCGTGAAGGTCCGTTCGAGAACCTCTGGGTGCAGCCGGCAGCCGGCGATGCCGGCGGTGCACTGGGCGCAGCCCTCTTCGCCTACAACGCCGTGTTCGATAGACCGCGCCGCCATCGGATGGACCACGCCTACTGGGGCCCCGAGTTCTCCGACGAGGAGATCCGCAAGTACCTCGACTCACGCAACGTTCCATACCGGTCACTTTCCCGAGCGGAGATGATCGATGAATCCGCCCAGCACATGGCCGACCAAGCGGTCATTGGCTGGTTCCAGGGCCGGATGGAATGGGGACCCCGATCCCTGGGCTCCCGCAGCATCCTCGCCGACGCCCGTAACCAAGAGAATTGGAAGCGCGTGAACCTGAAGATCAAGTTCAGGGAGAGCTTCCGACCCTTCGCTCCGGCGTGCCTCGAAGAGAAGGCCAGC
The DNA here is from genome assembly GCA_004356735.1 of Deltaproteobacteria bacterium. Taxonomy (GTDB): domain Bacteria; phylum Myxococcota_A; class UBA9160; order UBA9160; family SMWR01; genus SMWR01. Next base: position 3,898 of record SMWR01000030.1, on the reverse strand, counting down.
GAGTGGTTCGACATCGACCGGGAAAGCCCGTACATGCTGCTGGTCTGCCAGGTCAAAAAAGACAAGAAGATTCCGGCTGTCACCCACATCGACGGTTCGGCCCGGCTCCAGACCGTGACCCATGCGTCCCATCCCGAGTTCTACGACCTGATCCGGACCTTTGATGAGAAGACCGGCTGTCCGGTGATCATCAACACGTCGTTCAACGTGCGGGGCGAACCGATCGTCTGCACTCCGAACGACGCATATCTCTGCTTCATGCGCACCCAAATGGATGTCCTGGTGCTCGGAAACCAGATCCTCCTGAAGGAGGAGCAGCCCGAGCTCCACGAAGATTTCGACTGGCGCGAGCGCTACGCGCTCGACTGAAGAAACTGCCGGGCGGCGGTCCGGCGAGACGAGGTGAATCGATGGCACGTTCCAGCGGCGGCTTCTCCGACCAAATCGGCATTTTTCGTGAACTCTGGGCCTTCATGAAGGTCCGCAAGAAGTGGTGGCTCGGTCCGATCGTAGTCACGATGCTCCTGCTGTCGGTTCTCATCGTGCTGACCGAGGGCTCGGCGGTAGCGCCCTTCATCTACGCGCTCTTCTGAGGCGACCGGGCCCTTCGCCCGTCCCCGGTACCGGAGGAACAACTAGTTGACGACGGACGTGGGTGCGCCGACGATCGTCGCGGACGCCAGGGAAGGCTTCGATCCTGGCATGCGACGGTTCGCGGTGAGAGCCACGGCACTCACCATCGCTGTGGCCGTGGGAATCTTCGCACCCATCCTCTGGTACCTGGGCCAGCACTGGAGGCTGGTTCCCGACTGGTCCCACGGCTTCATCGTCGCGCCGCTCGCCCTCTACTTCGCCTATGAGCGTCGGGGCAAGCTGAAGAAGACGCCGATCGAACCCAGTTGGTGGGGCACGATCCCCTTGACCCTGGGAGCGCTGGCCCTCGCGATCGGCCGCCTCGGCGTCGAACTGATGGCCATGCGCACGGCCTTCGTGCTCACGCTGATCGGGATCGTGCTGTTGTTGCTGGGCTGGCGGATCTTCCGGGTTCTGGCCTTTCCGCTGGTCTTCCTGTTCCTGATGATCCCGTTTCCCCAGTCGCTCATGAACGTGATCACCTTCCCGCTTCAGCTCATCGCATCGGACATGGCGGTTTCGGCGCTCTACATCATCGAGGTACCGGCGCTACGCGAGGGAAACATCATCCACATGGCCGACACCACCCTGCTGGTGGCCGAGGCTTGCAGCGGTCTGCGATCGGTGATGGCTCTGGGCACGGTGGCCGTCGTCTTCGCGTACTTCTTTCGCAAGAACTTCATCGAGCGACTGATCATCATCGCCTCGGCCCTGCCGATCGCCATCTTCGTGAACGCGTTCCGAGTGGCCCTGACCGGCTTTCTGACTCACCACTACGGCAAGGAGGCGGCCGAGGGCGCGATCCACATGACGGAGGGCTTCGTCACCTTCAGTCTGGCCCTGGCGCTGCTGCTGCTCGAAGCTTGGCTGCTGAAGCTGTTCTGGCCCGACTCGTGGCGCAAGCGGAGGACGGCATGACGAAGCTGATCGTGGCGCTCCTTTTCATGGGCCTGAACTCTTACACCTATCACCTGTTCGCGACGAAGGCGGTGATTCCGGACCGGCAGCCCTTCATGATCTTTCCCGCCGAGCTGGGCAACGGCTGGTCGTGCCCCAAATTCGAACGGATGGATGACAACGTCGAGGCCGAGCTCGGCGTCACCGACTACCTGCTCTGCACCTTCGTAAACCGAGAGCGGAACGAGATCGCCAATGTCTACGTGGGCTATCACGTCACGCAGGTTCGCGAGGACGGCGGCGCCAGCGAGAACTCGATCCACCCGCCCGCCCACTGCCTTCCCGGCTCGGGCTGGGACATCATCCGCAACGACACCGTACCGCTCGACATTCCGGGTCTTCCCCAGGAGAACGCCACCGCAAAGCGCCTGGTGATCGCCAAGGGCAATCAGCGGAACCTCGTCTACTACTGGTACCAGTCGCGCGGCCGCGTCATCTCCCAAGACTGGCAGAAGATCGTCTTCGTCGGACTGGATCGGGCCACGCGGCAGCGCACGGATGGTTCCCTGATCCGCATCACCGTGCCGATGCGAAGGAGCGGCGAAGCCGTTGCCCAGGCCGTGTTCGACTCCATCGCGCCCGAGATCGTTTCCCGGCTGTCGGAGTACGTGCCCGAATGAACCGCATCTCCGCCTCGCTCTACTCCACCATCTACCCGCGGCTTCCGGTCATCGGACAGAACGCGGCATGCACGGTCGGAGGCTGGATCCGGTTCCGGTCGCGCTTCAGTGACCACTTCCAGAAGACCGTGAGCAGCTGGGAAAAGTCGATCCACCTTCCCCTGGAGGGACTCCGGGAGATCCAGCGTCAACGGCTGACCCGGAGCGTCAACATCGCACGAGAGAACGTCCCGTACTACCGCGACCTTCCGCCGGCATCGACCAAGAAGGACCCGGACGAGGCGATCCGTGAAACCCTGAAAAATATCCGTCCGCTCGAAAAACGCGCGTATCGCGACCAGCCGCGGGCCTTCATCTCTCGAACGGTACCCCGCCACCGGCTGCATCGCGGGCAGACCAGCGGAACCACCGGCACGGCGCTCCCGCTCTGGTACTCACCGGAAACCCTGGCCGAGGAATACGCCACGGTGTGGCGGATGCGGCGCCGCGTCGGACTCGATATCCGCGACACCCAGCTCTCCTTCGCCGGTCAGATGATCGTGCCTTTCGCCCAGATGCGGCCGCCGTTCTGGCGGGTGAATGCCTACACGGGCCAGACGCTCTTTTCGATCTATCACATGACGCCCAAGAACCTGCGCAGCTATGTCGACGCGGTCCACGCGAGGCAGGCTCGCTACGTCCAGGGCTACCCGTCATCGATCCACCTGGTCGCACTGGCCATGCTCGAGGCCAACCGTCCGCTCCCCAAGCATCGCCTGACCGCCATCTTCACCTCCTCGGAATCCCTGCTCGCTTTCCAGCGGGAGACGATCGAGCGCGCCTTCGGAGCACCGATCCTCGACCGCTACGGCGTGAGCGAATTCGCAGTTTCCATGACTGAGTGTGAAGAAGGTCGACTGCATGTGGACATGGAGTTCTGCATCGTCGAAGTCGAAATCACCGAAGAAACGGACGAATACGAGACGGGACCGCTCCTCATCACTGGCCTGGCTCACGACGCCACTCCACTCTTCCGTTACCGGATCGGCGACGTGGGCACACGGGCCAAGCAGCCGTGCCCCTGTGGTCGCCTCGGAGACAGCTTCTTCGAGGTCGACGGACGCATCGAAGACTACGTCCTCACCCCAGACGGCCGGCTCGTCGGGCGGATGGATCATGTGTTCAAAGAACAACTCGACGTCGGCGAGGCTCAGATCCTTCAGCGGAATCAGGATTCCATCGACGTCTTGATCGTCCCGCGCGCTCAGTACAACGAAGCCAGCGAACGAAGCGTGATCAAGGAGATCCGGTCACGTCTCGGCTACGACATCGAGATCCGCATCGAGCTGGTGAACAGCATCGCTCGGGAACCAAACGGAAAGTTCCGCGCCGTGAAGTCCGAAGTTGGAAGGAACGCGCCGTGATCCCCGTCGGCCTGGCGCGCACACGGCCGGACTATGACGGCCTCACGACACCCTTCGGGCCCGGCATCGACCATCCCGAACTCGCTGCGGCCGGCTTGGGCCCTGCTCCCAACGAGAGCCCGAATCACGTCTACACTGCGGTGCGCTCGGCTCTCTACGGATTGGGCCTGGACGCCGAGAACTACGGACGTCCCGAGTGGAATCCTCTGGGCGAGCTGGTCTCCGCCGGGTCGACCATCGTGCTGAAGCCCAATTGGATCCGCCATTGGAATCCATCCGATGACG
>SMWR01000200.1 GCA_004356735.1 Deltaproteobacteria bacterium | reverse complement strand
CCGTTGTCTTCGAGCCCCGCAGCGGCGAAAGCTGGCGGGATCCGTTCCCGATGTACAAGGCGCTGCGAGACCACGACCCGGTCCACCGGTTCGAAAACGATCGGGGCGAGTTCTGGATCCTTTCGCGCTTCAAGGATGTCTTCGCCGCGGCGGTGGATGCAAAGACATTTTCCTCGGCACAGGGTCTGACTCTCGATTACGGAGACATGGAGAAGCTCGGGCTTGACTCTCCAATCGTGATGATGGATCCGCCCGATCACACCGCACTTCGCAAGCTCGCGATCAAGCGCTTTACGCCGGCGCAGGTGAGGGCCCTCGAACCTTTGATTCGGGCCTTTGTCATCGAGCGAGTTGAGCGACTGCGCGAAAAAGGAGAGGGCGATATAGTGGCCGAGCTATTCAAGCCGCTTCCGAGCTTGGTCGTCGGTCATTTCCTCGGTGTGCCTGAGTCCGATCGATCGCTCTTTGATGACTGGACCGATCGAACTGTCGCCGCAGCCGCCGAGGGTAACATCGACGCGTCGCCAGAAGTCATTGGTGAGCTCGTCATGTACTTCACCAAGCTGATTGAGAAGGTTCGGAAGGATCCCGGTGAGGATGTGATTTCGGCTTTGGTGCACGCAAGAGCGGGCGGGAAAGAAGTTCCCATGGCTCAAATTCTGGGCTTTGCCTTCACCATGGTGACCGGGGGCAACGACACCACGACCGGCCTCTTGAGTGGTGCCGCGGAACTGTTGACCAAGAATCCCGATCAGCAGAAGCTGCTCGCTGAGGATCCGGACCGCATTCCGAATGCCATCGAAGAATTCCTTCGCCTGACATCACCGGCCCAAGGGCTCGCACGCACCACCACCCGGGACGTCACGATCGACGGTACGACCATTCCGAAAGATCGGAAGGTACTGCTCCTATACGCCGCCGCGAACCGCGATGACCGCGAATTCGGCCCCGACGCCGACGAGTGTGATGTCAGCCGCAAGATCCGACGACATCTGGCGCTCAGCTACGGCCCCCATCACTGCATCGGTGCGGCCACGGTTCGATTGCAGTCGCGAATAGCGCTCGAAGAGTTGATCAGCCGGTGTCCCGCGTTCACGGTGGACTACGCGAAGGGAACGTTCGCGGGGGGCAACTACGTTCGGCGCTATCTCACGATGCCTTTCAGCGCAACGGGCGCGGCCTAATGCCGGGCAGTTGCCTGCGCGAGGAACAGGCGGATCTCGCTGCGCAAAAGATTCTCGATGGGGCCGCTGTAGCCTTCCGGAGGCCATTGGCCGATGGCCCAGCGCGCGCCGGGGCCGAAAGCCGTTGTACTCCTGCCTCGGGCGAATGGGCCGGACTCGATCCCGGTTGTCGTGATGGCACTTGTGGAATGGCGGGTCTATGACCGCTGTGAGGCGACTCCCGCGTGCGTTTACCAGCGGATCACGTGGAGCATGCAATAGACCACGACTCCCGTGATCGAGACGTACATCCAGCCTGCCCACGTCCACTTGGATAGGCGGCGATGGGCTACGAGACGGTCGCTCAGGGCCAGGTAGAAGGACGTCAGAATCATCGGGAACGTCACGACGGAAAGCAGTACGTGGCTGATGAGTACGGTGAAGTAGATCGGTCGAATGACGCCAAGGCCCGCGAATTGCGTGTCCCCATGCGAAAAATGGTAGTAGATGTAGTTGACCAGAAACAGCGCCGACGATGCGAACGCAGCGACCATCAGCTGCATGTGGAGCCTGCGCTTGCGCTGCTTGATCGCCCGGAGCCCCAGCGAGATCAGCACGGCGCTGCTGCCGTTCAAGATCGCGTTGATCCGGGGTAGGGACGCCGCCCGTGAAGCGCCGCCATTCCCCTCGTGGAAGTAGATCAGCCAGACGAGGAAGCTCATGGCTGCGAGCGTGAAGAGAGCATTGGCGGCGCCGAACTGCTTCGGGGTCAGACCGATCGGTCTGGATGACGACATGACTGCCTTTCTAGCGTCTCGCCTGGTTCTGTCCATCTCGTATCGTGGGGTCTGGGTCTGTCCGAACCGAATCGCCCCCGAGGAAGGCGGCAGTGAGGGGCCCCGCAGGGTGCCGGTGAGTGCGCGCCGCTCATCCGGGCGAACCGGGCCCCGCCGGTGGCGCACGAGGGGTCGCCGCAATCGTCTCCGCGGTTGGCCGTCCCGATTCAGGGTGTAGACTCGGTCAGTGCAGGAGTTCCTGCCCGATGTCTTCATTTGGTCTTGGTTTTCGGAGCCCCACGGTTACGATTTCCACGGAACGCTTCTCCTCAGCGCGGCGGGGAACCTCTGCATCGACCCCGTCGATCCCAGCGAGGAGGTTCTCGATCGGCTTGCCAAGGAGGGCGTTGCGCAGATTCTCATCACCAATCGCAACCACACCCGTGCCGCGAACCGGGTGCGCGAGCGCACGGGTGCCAAGGTCGCCATCCACCCGGCGGATGCGGCCTACGCTCGGGAGCAGGGCACTGCGATCGACGCCGAGCTCGGCGTGGGGGAGAGCGTGGGGCCGTTCAACCTGCTGGGCGTGCCCGGCAAGTCGCCGGGGGAGATCGCCCTGCACGACCCGGCGCGCAGGCTGCTGGTCGTCGGCGACGCAGTGATCGGGAACCCACCCGGGCAGCTCTCGCTGCTGCGCGAGCGCGTGATGGACGACCCTGCGCTTCTGCGTGCCAGCGTCCGATCTTTGCTCGAGCTCGACTTCGATACGCTGATGGTCGGAGACGGGGTTTCGATCCGCGAAGGCGGCCGCGAGCGCCTGCGGGAGCTGGTTGCGAGCTTTCCTACCGACTGAGGCAGGACCCTCGAAGCCGGGGCGACGGCGAGCCATGCCGAGTACCGACACCGCGCGATCCGAGAGCCTCAGGCCATGCTTCGGCGGGCGCGGGAACTGCGTAGCAGAATCAGAGGATGTCGCGAAGCGACCCATCGATCACGAGATCTCGCAGCTCCGAGCAGACCGAGGTTGAATCAATGTCCAATCGGACCACGGCGGCCACGCTCGAGTATCACGAGGCCACCAAGCACAGCCAGCAGAGTGTTCGCGCGAGTCGCCACTTCCTCGACTTTGACAACCAGCCACTGGCTTTCAAGCTCTACCGAGATCTGGAGGCGATCCCGCTTCCGCAGAGCTTTCCAGGGAACGACCTTCCAGCGCTCGAGGGGATCTCTCCAGCCGTCGCTGCCCCGACCGCGCCGGGTGGCGACGAGCAGACCCCAGACCTCGCTACCCTTTCCCGCATTCTCTACCTGTCTGCGGGGATCACGAAGCGGAAGCGCCATGCGGGCGGAGAGATCTTGTTTCGCGCTTACCCGAACACCGGCGCGCTGCATCACATCGATCTCTACGTCGTCACGGCTGAACTCCCGGGCCTTTCCGCCGGGGTGTATCACTTTGGTCCGCACGACTTCGCCCTTCGCAAATTGCGCGAGGGTGACTATCGCGCGGTTCTCGTCGAAGCGTCTGGGCGAAGTCCCGACTTGGTGCACGCGCCGGTCATCATCGCGAGCGCCTCGACGTACTGGCGGAACGCCTGGAAGTACCAGGCGCGAGCCTACCGGCATTGCTTCTGGGACGGGGGGACACTTCACGCGAACCTGCTGGCTGCTGCGGGGTCCGCGCAGCTCGAGCCACGGCTGGTGATGGGCTTTGCAGACCGTGCCGTGGAGCAGCTGCTGGGTCTCGACCCCGAGCGAGAGGGTGCGATCGCCCTCGTGGCCATGGGTCGCCGCGGGCAACCGGCGCCGCCCGCTCCGCGGGTGTCTGAGCTGCGACTCGAGATCGAGCCGCTCTCCCGCTCCGAGGTCGACTATCCGGCGATCCGTGCGCAGCACGCGGCCTCCTGCCTCGAGGACGGCGCCGAGGCGGACTGCTGGCGCGACCCGGCCCCCGTGAGGGAGGAGCCCGTAGCGACCGGCTCCCTGCATCCGCTGCGGCCGATGGCGGAGCCGGAAGTTCCACGGGAGCCGCTCGACACCGTGATCCGCAGGCGCGGCTCGACCCGGGCCTTCGACGTGACGCGCTCGCTGTCTTTCGAAGAGCTCTCGACGCTGCTCGACCGCGCCACGCGCGGCGTGGCCTGCGACTTTCTGGAATCAGCGTCTGCGAGCCTCCTCGACCTCTACCTCATCGTGCACGCCGTCGAGGGGCTGACCCCGGGGGCCTACTACTACCGCCGCCGCGACGCCTGCTTGGAGCTGCTGCGCGCGGGGAGCTTCAGGGAAGCGGCCGGTCGTTTGGGCCTGGGCCAGCAGCTCCCGGCTGACGCGGCGTTGAATGTCTACAGCCTGTCCGACCTGTCTTCGGTGCTGGCGCGGTTTGGCAACCGCGGCTACCGGGCTGCGCAGCTCGAGGGGGGCATCACGGGAGGCCGCCTGTACCTCGCCGCCTACGCGCAGCGCTTCGGCGCCAGCGGTCTGACCTTCTTCGACGACGAGGTGACGGAGTTTTTCTCGCCTCACGCCGCGGGCAAGAGCGTGATGTTCCTCGTCGCCCTGGGCCATGCCGACCGCGCCGCGCTGGGGCTGACGCTGTAAGCCGTCGCGTGAAGGTCACCGGCCGAAGAGCTCTGGAAGCGCGATCGCGATACGGCCGACGCCTGCCCGCCGCATCCCTCGTGCAGGGCATTGGCCCCGGGATGATTCCTCGAGCGCTTTCGGGTTCATGTGGCACAGCACGCCGACTCTCTCGAGGCGCTCCGCTCAATAGTCGCGCACGAAGGGCTCGATCTGGGAGGCGTGGTGATAGCCGAGAGCGGAATTCATGAGCTTGCGAATTTTTCCATGTCGCGGCTCGGGGATCGCGGCCATCACCATATCCTCTTCCGCTGCGCCGCTGCGCGCCGCCGAAACCACCATGCGCGGATGAGAAGAGAAAATCCAGTGCGAACCGTCCCGCAACTAGGGCAGGGTCCAGGCGATGACGGCGTCTCCGGGCTCCGACCAGCCGTGTCCGCCGGCCGCCACGACCAGATACTGCTTTCCATCCTTTCGCAATCGGTAGGTCAGGGGGGTCGCGTTGGCTGTGAAGGGCAGGCGTTCCTTCCAGATCAGCTCGCCGGTCCGGGCGTCATAGCCGCGCAGAAACTTGTCCGTCGTGGCACCGATGAACACGACACCGCCCGCCGTGGCAATGGGCCCACCCAGGTTCGGCGAGCCGAACTCGAGCCACATGGGAAAGGGCGCCTGGTCCCGGGTCGATCCGAGCACCGACTCCCACAGGATCTTTCCCGAAGCGAGGTCGACTGCGGTCAGCAGTCCCCAGGGCGGTGGGTTGCAGGGAGCACCCAGGGGCGAGAGCAGCGGACCGCGTTTCACGGCATAGGGGGTGCCCGCCATCGGATAGATCTCGTTGGGATACCCGAACTGGGAAAGGTCCATCTGTTCGTAGGTCTCCCGCGGAATCAACTGGACCACCGAAAGCAAGCGCGTGGTGTTCACGAACATCACGCCTCGTTCGGGATCAATAGCTACCCCGCCCCAATTCGCACCACCGACCGAGCTCGGGAAGTGGACGGAGCCTTCGAGGCTCGGCGGCGTGAAGATCCCCTGGCTGCGCAGCTTGGCGATGGTCTCGGCGCACGCCTTCTTGTCCCACCACGTGAAGCCCCAGGCGTCCTCGGGTCCGAAGCTGATGGGGTGGAGCGGTTCGATGTGGGTGGGAAAGGGCTGGGTCGGCGTGACGGTCTCACCTGGGATCTCTCGCGTGGGTACCTTGCGTTCCTCGACTGGAAAGAGAGGCTCGCCGGTCTCGCGGTTCAGCACGAACACGAAGCCCATCTTGGTCGCCTGCACGACGGCCGCAACCGGGCCAGCTTCCGTGGGGAAGTCGTAGAGCGTCGGCTGGGACGCCACGTCGTAGTCCCACACGTCGTGGTGCACGGTCTGGAAGTCCCAGACCCATTTGCCGGTATCGGCATCCAGGGCGACCGTGGCGCTCGAGAAGCGGTCGAGACCCCGGCGCGCGCCCGAGTAGTAGTCAGGCGACGCGTTCCCGGTGGGCACGAAGACCAGGCCGCGCTCCGGGTCGCCGGACAGGATCGACCAGACGTTGGGCGTTCCCGCCGTGAAGTCGCCGCCTCGGGCTTCAGGCGTCCAATCTTCAGGCACCGGATCCCAGGCCCAACGCAATGCACCGGTGCGCACGTCGAAGGCCCGCACCACTCCCGCCGGAGCATCGACCCGCAGGTTGTCGGCCACCAGCGCTCCCACCACGACGACGTCGCGAATCACCAGCGGCGGTGAGGTCGGGTAGTACTCCCAGGGCTCGGCGTCGCCGATCCGTTCGCGCAGGGCGACACGACCGCCGGCACCGAAGTCTCGACACGGCTCGCCAGTGCGAGCGTCGATGGCGATCAGCTCGGCATCGAGGGTGCCGGTGAAGATGCGCTCGGTGCAGGCTCCGGGGTCAGCGGCCAACCCGTCCGTTGGGCTCTTCCAATAGGCGACGCCGCGGCAGGTACGCGGATACGGGCCGTCGATCTGCTTCATCTTCTGGACCGGGTCGAAGACCCAGCGTTGCTCGCCGGTCTCGGGGTCGAGGGAGAAGACGCGGTTGTAGCCGGTGCAGAAGTAGAGAGAGCCTCCGGCGACGATCGGGGTGGCATTGAAGCTGGTGCGCGTGTCGCCGTCGGAGCCGTCGGCGACATCTCCGTGGCGGAAGGTCCAGGCCACTTCAAGGTCATCCACGTTGGCCGCCGTGATCTGGTCGAGCGGCGAGTAGCGCAGGCCACCCTTGTCGCCACCGTATTCGGGCCAGTCCGCCACCGGACCCGAGGTATCGATGGGGGTGGGCTCGGAACACCCGAGCAGCAGGGCGAGAGCCAGGCAGTGGAACGCATGGGACGCTGTCACGGGGCCTCCTTGGAGAGCGCCCGATAATAATGGAGGTAGGCGTCGACCTGCCGGTCAAGATCGAATCTTTCGGCAACGGCGCGCCGACCCGCATCGCCAAGCGCTGCAGCGAGGTCGGGATCCTGCAGCAGTCGCAGGCAGGCGGCTGCCATCGCACCGGGGTCATCGACCGGTACCAGCAACCCACCCACGCCGTCCTCGATCACTTCGGGGTGACCGCTCACGCGGGTCGCCACGACCGGGGTCCCCTGCTGCAGTGCCTCGATCAGCACGTAGGGCAGGCCCTCGTAGGCCGAGGGAATCAGCACGATGCGGGCCGCCCTGTAGTAACCGGGGAGTTCGTCCGAGCGCCTGCGGCCGATGCACTCGACGGCATCGAGGCAGCCCTGCGCCTCGAAGAGCGCGCGGAGCGCCGGAGCTTCGTCAAGCTCGAAGCCCGCGATCCGAAGCCTTGTGCCGGGCCGAGCGCGTCGAACTCGGGCCAGCACGAAGGGCAGCAGGGCCACCCGCTTCCGGTGAGTCGCCAGGCCGACATAGAAGAGATCGACACTCTCGACGCCCTGCTCCGCATCGAAACTGGAAGCTGAAGCCGGCGGCAGCGGATTGTAGATCACCTGGCTGCTGGCTCCGAGCCGCGGACCCATCAGCTCGCGTGCCGTGGAGCGCGCAATCGTGTTCAACCCGTCCGCCAGTCGCAGGGCGAGCGCGTCTGTCGCGCGATGCAGGCTTCCCATCACCGCTCCGGTCAGACGCCGCCCGAGTCCGGGACCGAAGCGCCGCCCCTCGATTCGATAGGGCGCGTTCGCCCGCATCATGCCGGCGCTCGAACTGTGGAAGGTCACCAGGATGCGGGCGCGGCGCCGAGGGAGCAGGCGCAGTCCCAGCATCACCAGCAGCGCCTCACCCGCCTGGCAATGGACCACGTCGCATTGCGATGCCGCACGGATCCAGCACAGCGTCGACAGGAACCAGCCGAGACGCGACCGGGCGATCCGATGCACGGGGCCCTCGGACTTCACGCCCGTGGTGACGACCTCGGAGTCGTGGCCACGCTGCAACAGCCCCCCGTGAAGAGCGGCCACGAATTCGCCGACTCCGCCGACGCGATCCGGCGGAAAGTACGGCACGAAGTGCATCACGCGCACGGTCCAATCCTACCAGCGTCGAGCAAAGGAAACCGGCGGCCGTCCAGAGACGACCGCCGGCATCGAAGATCTGCAAGCCATCGGACGCGTCCCATGGCCGTCATGCTGCGCGCGGAGCGCGCCATGGGCCCTACTCCACGTACGCGCTCTCGCTGTGCGTCGCGAGGTCGAGACCTTTGTATTCGTCCTCTTCTTCTACGCGCAGGTCGCCGAAAACGGCCTTCAGTGCAAAGAGGATCGCAAGGGTCGCGAGCGGTGCAAAAAGTGCCACAAACACGACGCTCTGAAGCTGGATTGCGACCTGAGCCCCCCAGCTCACGCCCTCGGGCAGGGCGAAGTCGGCGATGAACAGGCCGGTGGCGATGGCGCCCCACATGCCGCCCACGCCGTGCACGCCAAAGACATCGAGGGAGTCGTCATAGCCCGCCAAGGGCTTGAGCACCGTTACCGCCAGGTAGCAGAAGGCGGCGGCGCCGAAGCCGATCAGCAGTGCGCCGCCCGGGGTCACGTAGGCGCAGGCCGGCGTGATCGCCACCAGGCCCGCAACTGCTGCGGTCGCGCCACCGAGAACGGTCGGCTTGCCACGATGCAGCCACTCGATCGCGATCCAGCCGAGCACGGCCGCGGCCGTGGCCGTATTGGTGGTGAGGAACGCCAGGCCCGCGGTGCCGTCGGCGGCCAACGCGCTGCCGGCGTTGAATCCGAACCAGCCCACCCAGAGCAGAGCGGCCCCGATCAGGGTCAACGGCAGGTTGTGGGGCGGCATCGGGTCCTTGCCGAAGCCGCGGCGCTTGCCGAGGAACAGGGCGGCCGCCAGGGCCGAGAAGCCGCTCGACATGTGCACCACGAGCCCGCCCGCGAAGTCCATCGCTCCGAGGCCCGCGAGGAAGCCACCGCCCCAGACCATGTGGGCCAGCGGCACGTAGACGACGAACAGCCAGAGGCTGATGAACAGCAGATAGGGGCCGAAGCGCATGCGCTCGGCGAACGCGCCAATCATCAGGGCGGGCGTGATGACGGCGAACATGCTCTGGAAGATCACGAAGACGTACTCGGGGATCGTGCCCCACAGGCTCTCGGGCGTGATCCCGGCCAGCATGAACTTGTCCAGATTGCCGACGAACTGGCCCTCGCCACTGAAGGCCAGGCTGTAGCCCGCGACGATCCAAAGGACGCTCATCAGACCGGCCGAGAGCAGGCACTGCATCAGGATCGAGAGAATGTTCTTGCTGCGGACCAGGCCACCGTAGAAGAGCGCCAGTCCGGGCAGGGTCATCATCAGGACCAGCGCGCTGCTGGTCATCATCCAGGCGGTGTCACCGGCGCTGAGTTCGTCTTCGGCGAACGCCGTGCCCGCGAGCAGGAAGACGGTCAGTCCCAGCAACAAGCCGGGAATCGTGCGAAGGGCAGAGCCCATTTGCGAATCCTCCGAGAGTCAAATTCGTCGACGAAGGAAGCAAGGGCTGTGCCATGGGCGGCACAGGCGCAGACAGCCCAGCTGCGGTCGGGGGGTCTTCCGGAGGGCGATCAGGTGTCGGTCCTGCCGGGTTTTTGAGCAGGTCTGCTGTCGAATTGGGCAGGACGGCCCACTGCGCCGAGGCGCTGGGCTCCGGTGCTCATTCCACCTCGACCACGCGGATCAGGTTGGTGCTGCCGGCACGCTGGCTGATGCCGGCGGTAGCGACCACCACATCGCCCCGCTGGACGTAGCCCTGCTGGAGCGCGCGGCGGATTCCGAACTGGATCATGTCCTCGTCGCTTCGCTCGTCCTCAGCGCCACGCTCGTGCTGATAGAGGATCGCGGTCACTCCCCAGTTCAGGGCGAGCTTGCGCACCACCTGCTCGGAGGCGCTGACCGCCAGAATCGGGCAGCGCGGCCGGAACTTGGAGATCGACCGGGAGGTGAAGCCGCTTTCGGTGAGAGTGATGATGGCCGCGGCTTCCAGGTGGTCCGCCATGGTGATGGCCGCCTGGCTCACCGCCTCCGTGACCACATGGGTCGGCTCCGAGCGGATGTTCTGGAGGTCACCGTACTCACTGAGCGCGCCCTCGGCTGCCCGAGCCAGGGAGGCCATGGTGCGTACGGCCTCGACCGGGTAGGCCCCGATCGCGGTTTCGCCCGAGAGCATCACAGCCGAGGTCCCATCGAGAATCGCGTTGGCCACGTCGCTCACCTCGGCCCGGGTGGGGATCGGGTTGCGTTCCATCGAGTCGAGCATCTGCGTGGCGGTGATGACCGGCTTGCCCGCTCTGACGGTCGTCCGGATGATCTTCTTCTGGATCATCGGGATTTCTTGGAGGGGCAGCTCGACCCCCAGGTCGCCACGGGCCACCATGGTTCCGTTGGAGATGGCGACGATCTCGTCGAGGTTCTGCACGGCTTCCTTGTTCTCGATCTTGGCGATCACTGGGATTTGCGCTCCGTGGTCCTCGAGCAGCCGGCTGATCTCGGAGACGTTGCGCGCGCTGCGCACGAAGGAAGCGGCGATGTATTCGATGTCGTGATCGATCGCGAAGAGCAGGTCTTCGCGATTCTCGCGGCTCATGGGCTGGTATCCGAAGCGCGCGCCCGGAACGTTGACGCCGCGCCGGTCCTCGAGCCGGCCGCCGCGTGTGATCTCACAATCGAGCTGTTTGGCCGCGGTCTTCACCACCCGGAGCTCCATGACGCCGTCATCGAGAAAAATCAGGGATCCCGGGTGGACCTGGTCGAAGAAGCGGGAGTCGGAGATCGAGACGCCGGTGCTGTCTCCCGCCCGATCTTCGGCGTAGAGAGTGAACGATTCGCCCGTCGTCAGGCTGACGCTGCCGCCTTCGACCCGGCCGCTTCGGATCTCGACACCCTTGGTGTCCAGCATGATGGCAATGTTGGCGCCGAGTGCGGCAGCGGCTTCGCGCACGGCTTCCAGGCGCTTGCGGTGCTCCTCGTGAGTGCCGTGGGAGAAGTTCAGGCGGGCCACGTCCATGCCTGCGTGGATCATCGCCTTGAGCGTCTCGATCGAGTCGCAAGCTGGCCCGAGGGTCGCGACCACCTTGGTCTTGCGAAGCTGACGGTTCTTCACGTAGCTCCCTGCATCCACGTGATTATGTGAGGGATTTCAGCACGCCGCCAGATCCAAACAGATTCCGACCCAAACTCGCGCGCGCCAGCGCAAGCGGCTCCCGGTTGCGCGCCGCGATGACAAGAAGCGCGCACCGCGCGTTTCTTGTCATCGCGCCTTGACCACAAACGTGAGGCTCTTGTCGAAGCGCAGGTGGTGGCCGCGGAACACCAGCTCGTAGGCGTAGATCCCGGGCTCGGCTTGGTCGGGGAGGGCGACCGCTGCGTCGACGACCCAGCGCCCAGGCTTGATCTCGAAAGTGACCGTTTGCTTGCTCACGATGGGGTCGCCGCGAAAACGGATCCGGGTCTGCAGCTCACCCCGGACCGTCTGCGTCGACTCGCGCGGACACATCACGTAGATCATCCGGTGATTGAACTCGCCACCGGGGTAGACCAGCGGCGGCACCAGCTCGTTCTCCTCGATGATGAAGAACGGGCGCTGCTGGGTGTCACAGTCGTACTCCTCCCAGACGATCTCAGGAAAGGTGGCGAGCTTCTCTCCCGGTTTGCGAAACGACTTCTTGAGGTCCCAGCGCAGGCTGGCGCAGCCGCTGCTGCTGGCGAGCAGCAGCGCGACACAGAGTGCGATTACCTTCGGATGACCCAAGCTTCAGCTCCCCGTTTTTTGGCCTTGGGCTTCGAGCGGGTGGCGGCCGGTGCCCGCGGTGCCTGTGCCGCCGGAGAATCGCTCGCCTTCGGCGCTGCTGCCGCGGTCTCGGTGACTTTGCCCTCTCCATCGGCCAGTTGCTCGGCGGGCAAGACCCCCGCCGCGCGATCAAGGCTCAGAAGCAGCTCCTCGGGGGTCTGGGGATCTCGGGAAACCCCGGGTTCGTAGGAAATTGCACCCAGAGGCAAAGGCACCCGCTCGTCCTCGGTCAGCATCGACTCCAAGCCGGCGACGCTCGCCTGGGGGCGCCTGGGGGTCGCCCCGGGGCGGCTCGAATCGCCCAGGATGAGGCCGTTCACCGTGACCAGCAGTCCGAGCAGGACGACCCCGATGGCTCCGCGCAGCCAGCGAAACGTCGTCGATGGGTCTTCGGTGAGGATCCCGGTTGGGTTGGAGAGGGTGCCTTCGAAGTCCTGGGTGCAAGGAGCGATCACTTCGTTGACGGCCGCGTCGATCGCATCGGCCGTGACGCCGGTGACGTTGGTTTCGTCGGCGCCCATGACGTGGGTGGTGTCGATCGTGCGATTCGTCGGGCCGGTGCCGGAGTCCGTGGCTTCCCGGGACCGCGCCGCCAGACGCTCGGCCGTACTCACATTCGGTGAGATTCGAATGCCCGTGCATTCCTCGAGTGCGCGCCGGAACCCGGCCGTGCTTTCGAATCGTTCGTCGGGCTGCTTGGCCAAAGCACGCAGCACCAGGTGCTCGAGCTCTTCCGAGAGATCGGGCACGAATTGTCGCAACGAGGGCGGATCTTTCTCAACCTGGGATCGCATCAGCTCGTAGTCGTTGGTGCGCTTGAACGGCACGCGTCCGGTCAGCAGGTGGTACAGCATGATACCCAGCGAGTAGATGTCCGAGCGGGTGTTGGCCTCGAGTCCCCGGACCTGCTCGGGCGACATGTATTGGAGCGTGCCGACCATGTGCCCTTGCCGCGTGAGCCGGTCCGAACCCAGTGCGCGCGCGATGCCGAAGTCCATCACCTTGACCACGCCATCGAGATTGAGCATCAGGTTCGAGCCCTTCACGTCGCGGTGGACGATGCCGCGATCGTGGGCGTAGCCGATGCCATCGAGGGCCTGGTAGAAGAGGGGAATGGCCTCGGTGAGGGGAAGGCGACCGACCCGCTGGACCAGTACCGAGAAGGTCTGGCCTTCGACGAACTCCATCACCATGAATAACGTATTGCCGTCTTCGATCATGCTGTAGACCATGGCAACGTTGGGGTGGTTGAGCTGCGCGAGGGTCCGGGCCTCGGAACGGAAGCGTTCGAGAACCTTGGCCTCGCTAGCGACGGCAGTTCGGAGCGCCTTGATGGCCACAGTGCGTCCGAGCACGAGGTCGGTCGCACGGTAGACTTCACCCACGCCGCCTTCCCCGACCTTGTGCAAGATCCGGTAGTTACCGATCGTCTTGCCGATCACGGACGTCACCCCTCTCCGCTCAGACGAGCGGTCCACCAGGCCATCGCTATCGGCTACCCGCGGGGGCGTCTTGATCTCAAGCGTTGCGCGCGACCCCCGGGTTGCGCAAGCGGATGGTTGTGATCCGGGCTGACCGGTCTGCACAGCCGTCCACCCTCGCCGCGACCCCCGCGTCGGACAGCTTCCGGGGTGCCGGGCAGGCTGAACTGCCTGGAGGGTGTTTCATCCCGTTGAGACGCATCGCCCGGCCAGCTGTATGCTGCGTCCGCCGTGCAGTCGCAGCGTCTTCGCCATGGAGCCGTCCTGTTCGGAGCCGTTCTGGCCTTCGTTGCCGTGGAGGCCGCAGCCCAACCCGTGAAGCTTCGCTGGCTCGGTGTCGCCGGCTTCACGATCGAGGCGGGCGACAGCGTGTTGGTCCTGGACCCCTACCTGAGTCGACCGGGCCTGCTGCGCTG
>SMWR01000199.1 GCA_004356735.1 Deltaproteobacteria bacterium | reverse complement strand
GCTCGAAAATCCAAAGCCCCCAGCTGGACTTTTGATGCTCTACTGGGGTGCGCGGGACGGCCGATGCTGATTCGAGCCGGCAGGGAGGCCAGCGCCAAGATCCCCCTCTGGGCCCCGTTCACCGAGAAATTGTCCCTCTCGATGAGCCAGCTGACGCGATAGCCCCTTTCCGCTTCGATTGCTGCTGACTCCAACGGGGTGAAGCGGATTCGTCGGCGGCTGGCAGGAGCCGCTAGAATACTGACTGGTCAGTACTGTGCGCCCCATCGCCAGCATCGACAGGAGGGTCCATGTCCCCGCCTCGCACGAATCCCGAAGACGTTCGGAGGGCGATCCTCGCGGCCGCTCTCGAGGTCTGCCAGCGCTACGGCGTCGAAGGCGCCCGCATGGAAGCGGTCGCGGCCCGCTCCGGGGTCTCCAAGGGCACGCTCTACCGCTACTTCGAGAGCAAGGAAGAGCTGCTTCTGGCCACCGTCATTGACTCCTACGAGCAGAATCTGCCGCTGTTCGATGCCGGCGCGGATTCGACATCGGATCCGGCCGATCGACTCGAAGCGCTGCTGGACGGAACCACCAAGGTGCTGGCGGCCGTGGCCCCGAGGATGTCGGTCCACTACCAGGCGTGGGGGATCGTTGCGAAAAATCCGGCCTTGAAGGAGCGGCTCGAAGAGTTTCTGCGTAGTTTTCACGCGTCGCGTTGCGACACCCTGATCGAAACGATTCGCGAAGGTCAGGCCCAGGGCGTCTTCGATGCTGAGGCCGACGCAGCGACCTTCGCATTCGCCATTCAGGCCCTGCTCTCGGGCTTCCTGTATCGCACGACGTTCGAGCCCGAGCGCGCGACGCCCGACGAGCTGCGCAAGACCCTCGACGCCCTGGTGCGCGGTGTCCTGCTCGTCGAAGCAGAGGGCGACTCGGAGGAGGTGGGTCATGGGTGAGCGCAGCTTGACGCTGCGCACGGGTCTGTTTGGCGCCGCCGGGATCCTCTTTGTCGGTGGGCTGGTGCTGATGCTGCTGGCACCCGATCCCGAGAAGATTGCCAGCGCCGGCGTGCAGAACCCGCCGCGCGAGATCCGCGTGACCCGGATTGTGTTGCAGCCGGTTCGTGCGCGCGTGGAGCGGAGCAGCATCCTCGAGCCCCGCCGTAGCGTGCGTGTGTTTGCGGAGACGCGCGGTCCCGTAATCGAGGTTGGAGCCGAGGCCCTGGACCGCGTCGAAGTGGGACAACTTCTGCTCCGCATCGATCCGCTCCAGGCCGAAGTTGCGATCGAAGGAGCCAACGCCAACGTGGCCCGGAGCCTGAGCGAGCTTGCCCTGGCGCGTTCGAACCTGAAGCGGCGACGCTCGCTCAGCAAGCGCAACGTGACCAGCGCCGCGGAGCTCGAAAACGCCGAGAACCAGGAGAAAGTGGCCCTGGCGATGCTGCGTCAGAGCCGGGCGGAACTGAAGCAGGCGAAGGACGACCTGGAGAACAAGACCATCAAGGCGCCGTTCACCGGGGTGTTGCGCAGCTTCGACGTCGAGTTGGGCGAGTATGTGCAGGAGGGTCAGGAGCTCGGGGAGCTGCTCGACTTGTCGGCGGCCCGGACCGTGATCGGACTGGCCGACAGCGAGATCGTCGCCGTGCGTGCCGGCCAGAGGGTCGACGTCGAGGTCGAGGCCCTGCCCGGAGAGATGTTCCAGGGCGAAGTCCTGCGGGTGGGCGCGGCATCGGACCCCCGGACCAGGCGCTTTCCGGTCGAGATCGAGATCCCAAATCCGGAGATGCGATTGCTGTCCGGCATGGTGGCCCGCGTGGGAATCGACCTCGAAGAGGAGCGCCTCCGGATGCTGATTCCCCGCGAGGTCACCATCGACGAATTCGGCCTGCGGTTCGTCTGGGTCGTCGAGCGTGTGGGCAACGAGCGGCTGGTGCGGCGCCGACGCATCGCGGTTCGATCGCTGGCGTTCCGACCCGCTGACTTCGAAGTGGTCTCGGGACTGGCCGTCGGTGAGGAGATCGCCGTGACATCCATGCGCCGGCTGCGAGAGGACGAGACCGTGCATGTGGGTGGGGTCACGTCCCCGTGAGTCTCCCGGAGTTCTCGGTTCGACAGATCGTTCTGGTCAACATCCTGTTCGTCGTGCTGATGGTGGCGGGCTGGGGTGCGGCCACGCGCATACCCGTCGATCTGTTTCCTGACATCTCGTTCAACGCGGCCGTGATCATCACCGTCTGGTCCGGCGCGTCTCCCCAGGAGGTCGAGCGCCTGGTTACCCAGAAGCTCGAGAACGAGATCGAGGACATCACCGGCATCAAGGAAATCA
Source organism: Deltaproteobacteria bacterium (assembly GCA_004356735.1). Classification (GTDB taxonomy): domain Bacteria; phylum Myxococcota_A; class UBA9160; order UBA9160; family SMWR01; genus SMWR01. The sequence goes on along the minus strand of SMWR01000199.1, from coordinate 3,811 downwards.
GCAGCTACTCGAGCGAGAGCCTGTCCGAGATCCTCATCGATTGGGACGAGACGCTTTCGGAAATCGAGTACGAGAGCGCGGTCGCCGATTTGAGAGCGGCTCTCGATCGCGTCGACGATTTACCCGAAGACGCCGAGACGCCGTTCCTGCGCGAGCTTTCGGTCTCGGAGGCCTTCAATATCTGCATGGTCGCCGTGGTCGACAAGGGTGACGTCGGGGAGTTCACGCTGCGCGAAGTGGCGCGCGACCTCAAGGACCACCTCGAGCGGATTCCAGGTCTCAACCGGGCCGATCTGCGTGGAACCCGGGATCGGGAGCTACGCGTGCTCGCCGACAAGTACCGGCTCGCCCAGTATGACCTCACCCTGGCGGACCTGCACCGGGTCATTCTCGAGAACAACCAGAACGTTCCCGGTGGTTCCTTCACCGATGCGAACGACCAGGAGATCCGCGTGCGCGGTCTCGGGAACTTCGTGTCCGCTGAGCAATTGGCGCAGACCGTCGTCAAGAAGGACCCGGGCGGCAGCCACGTACGGCTGGTCGACGTAGCCGAGATCGAGTCTGGATTTGCCAAGCAACGGATGATTGGCCGTCACAACGGCGACCGCAACATCATGCTCGGTCTTTCGAAGCTCGCCGACAAGGACATCGTCGATCTGGTCAGCGAGGTCCGGGCCCTCATCGCCGTGTACGGAAAGACGGTGCCGGAGGGCGTCGAACTCAAGGTCACCTGGGACGGCTCCCAGTACGTGTCGGCGCGCATGAACATCATGCGCAACAACCTGCTGCTGGGTGTCGTGTTCGTGGTCTTCATCCTGTGGCTTACGCTCGGCTTCCGCAACGCGATGCTCGCCATTGTCGGCGTGCCGTTCTCGTTCCTGGTGGCCCTGATCCTCTTTCCCCTTTTCGACATCACCATCAACTCGCTGTCGTTGGTGGGCTTCATCATGGTGTCCGGAATGTTGGTCGACGATGCCATCATCATTCTCGAGAACATCTATAGACACGTGGAAGAAGGTCGGCCCCTGCGTGAGGCTGTCGTGGCGGGCACCGAAGAAGTGATGTGGCCGGTCGCGGCCGCCATCGCCACCACCATCGCGGCCTTCATTCCCATGCTGACGGTGACGGGCACCAGCGGTGAATTCATGGAGGTGCTGCCGAAGACGGTGACCGTGTGCCTGCTGGGCTCGTTGCTCGAGGCCCTCGTGATCCTGCCGGCCCACTACATGGACTTTGGAAGCCGCAAGAAGGCGTCCGAGTCGTTGTCGATGAGCCGGCAGTGGCCGCGCATCGTCCAGTGGAGCTACGGCCTGCGGCTAAGGACCGAGCGTGCCATCGAGCGTCTCCGTGAGAGGTACATCCGTGGCCAGCGGCGGGTGCTCGCTCAGCGTGGTCCGTTTCTGTTGATGACGGTGGCCGCTCTCTGGTTCTCGTTCGGTGTGAGTTGTCACGTTCCGGTCGATCTTTTCCCTGGCGACTTCAACCAGATCATGGTGGGCGTAGAGACGCCGGCCGACTTCGGACTGGACCAGACCGACGAGGTGATCCTGGGGCTCGAGGCCGCTCTCCAGCCGATTCGGGACGAGCTGCTGGACTACTCGAGCTACACCGGCTTTTCGATGACCGCGGACGAGAACCCGGTGGCGGGCGTCAACTATGGGATGATCTTCATCTCGTTCCCCAACAGCTACGCCAACATCGCCAATCCCGATCGTGTGTTGCGGTTGGTAAAGGACGAGATGGACCAGTATCAGGCGGCGCATCCCGACAAGATCGTTTCGCTGAGAGTGGCTCCCCCCCGTCAGGGTCCGCCCATCGGCAAGCCCGTGGCGATCCGGATTCAGACCGACGAATACGAGCAGGCCAAAGACATCGCCGACCAGATGAAGCGGGCGCTCGCCGACATTCCCGGCGTCTACAACATCGAGGACAACCTGCCGGTGGGTCCCAGGGAATTACGAGTCGCGTTGGACGAGCATCGCGCCTCGTTGCACGGGCTGACGTTCCAGGACATTGCCTTTGCCCTGCTGGCGGCGAACGACGGTGTGGTGCCCTCGACCTTCAAGGACCCGCGCTCGGACGAAGACGTCGACATCCGCGTGATGCTCCGAGAGGACCAGCGCACCAGCATCAGTGACCTGCTGGACGTCGAGGTCCGTACGCCGGCCGGCTATCGGGTGAAGCTGAGCGACGTGGTCCGGATCGAGGTGGATCGGGGTTATCAACGGCTCTACCACCGGGGAACCCGACGGACGGTTACCGTGTATGCCGACGTGGACCGAGATCTCGGCACCTCACTGTCGGTCAACCAGATCATGCAGGCTCTCTTCCGGGATATCCCGAGCCGTTACCCCGGCGTGAGTGTGATCTTTGGCGGCGAGTATCAGGAGACCGACCGCTCCATCAGCGATCTGAAGCGCGCCTTCGGGATCGCATTGCTGGCGATCTTCGGCATTTTGGCCGCCCAGTTCCGGTCGTACCTGCAGCCACTGCTGGTGATGAGCGTGATCGTGTTCTCGTTCATCGGCGTGATCATCGGCATGGCGATCATGAACCTGCTAGTGGGGGGCTACGCACTCTCATTTTACGTGATGTACGCGATGGTGGGTCTGGCCGGCATCGTTGTGAACGATTCGCTGGTGTTGATCGACTTCATCAACAAGGCCCGGGATCGAGGCGCCTCACCCATCGAAGCCGTCGTCGAAGGCAGCCGCAAGCGCTTCCGTCCCATCCTGTTGACCACCGTCACGACCGTGACCGGCCTGCTGCCGATGGCCATCGGACTCACCGGCTACTCGCGCGTCTTCGGCCCCTTCGCAACAGCCATCGTCTTCGGGCTCAGTGTGGCGAGCCTGTTGACCCTCTTCGTGGTGCCCACTCTCTACCTGACCCTCGAGGATGGGAAGACTGTACTTGCGCAGCGCTTCGGGCGGGTGAGCGACGGGATCGGAGGGGGTCTACCACCGCCGATCCGCTCAGCCGGCTCCTAGTGTCCCAATTGCCCGCGAACTTCGGACCCGGACGCTAGGGCGTGAGCGGCCAGAACCAGGGAATCGCGATCAGTGCGACCACGGCGCAGATCACGTCCAGGGGCAGTCCGACCTTGGTGAAATCCGTGAAGCGATAGCCACCGGGTCCGTACACGATGAGATGAGTTTGGTAGGTCACGGGAGATGCGAAGGCGCAGCAACCGGATACGGCTACGGCGATCACGAAGGCGCGGGGATCGGCTCCGGCCTGTTCGGCCACCGCCATCGCGATCGGGAACATGATGGCGACAGCCGCGTTGTGGTGAAGCAGTTCGGCCATCGCCAGTCCGGTCAGATAGACGACGATGAGTGCCAGCATCGGATCGTGGGAGAAGCCGGTCAATATCGTGGCCACTGCGATCGCGGCTCCGGTCTTCTTCATCGCCACGGCGATTCCAAGGCCCGCCCCGATCACGATCAGGATCTGCCAGGCGACGCTGCGCCTGGCAATGGACCCGCTGATGCATCGTGTGATGATCAATGCGCCGGCCGCAACGAATGAGGCGATCGAAATGGGGAGGATGCCCGCAGCCGAGCTCACCACCATGGAAACGAGAATCACCATGGCGATCCAGGCCCTGTCGTAGCGAGGCGGTTCACTGTCCTCGATCTCGCTCGTCAGGTAGAAGTCCGGACTGTTTCGGTGTGCACGGCCGAAGCCCGGTGCCGTCTGGAGCAGCAGGGTGTCCCCGGCACGAAGAACGATCTCGCCGATTTTCCCGGGCACACGCTCGCCGTTGCGGTGAACGGCGATCACGGCGGCGTCGTAGACCGTCCGGAAG
>SMWR01000198.1 GCA_004356735.1 Deltaproteobacteria bacterium | reverse complement strand
GCGAAGCCGCCGCTATCAGGACGCGCTGGCGGCTTCCAGCTCACGAAATTGCAGTCGGAGGTGGTCGGGAACCGGCAGGTCCGGGGATTCCTGCTGGAGGCGCCGGTAGAGCGTCAGGCCCTGCTGCGGGCTTCCGGCCGCCACCAGGCAACGCGCTGCGTCCAGCAGCGCCCAATAGCGCAACGGATACGCCTCGAGTTCGGCTGCGGCCTGATGGGCTTCGGCCGCCTCGACCCAGGACTCGCGACGTTCGTAGGACTCGCCGACACGCTGCCACAGGAGGCCGCTCAATCGGTCGTTTCCCGCGCTGGCGTCCAGGGCCGACTCCCAGACCGCCTGGATCTGCTCGTCACGACCCAGGGCATCCAGGATCGCGGCCACCTCGAACAGCGCCAGCGTCCCCGCCACGCTGCCCCGATGCTGCTCCGCCACGGCCCGGAACTTCTCGACGTATTCCTCGCGGATCCGATCGGCGGTGGCCGGATTGGCCAGCTCCGGAAATTCGATGTCCCCCGGACGCGCGCCCATGTCCCGCAGGTAGTCGCCGTGGATCTGCTCCAACGCCAACGAGGCTTTGGCCTCGCGGCTCTTCTGGAGGCTCGTGTAGCCGCCCCAGCCGCCCGCCATCGCCAGCACCGTGAACAGCAGTCCGCCCGCCAGCAAGGCGTTCTCTCCGATCCAGCGGGCCAACCGCTCGGCCCCGGACTCGAATCCCTCGATCATGTCCGGCTTATGCTGCCGCTTGGCCACGGAACCCTCTCCTTTAGCTTCGCTGCCGCTTGGCCACGGCGACGGCCGGGCTTCGGGCGCGCGATTGTATCGTCACTTCCGGGCTCGCGCGCGCAGTCGCAGCCGGATCGGCGTGCCCCGCAGATCGAAGCACTCGCGAAGCCGGTTCTCGAGAAAGCGCCGGTAGGAGGGCTGCACCGCCCGCGGATCGGTGCAGAACAGCAGGAAGGTCGGCGGCCGCACGCCCGTCTGGGTGGCGTACTGGAACTTCACCGGCTTCTTGCGCTGTCCGCGCTGGGCCATGGCCGGCTCGTGGCGGGCCACGGTCTCCTCGAGCCAGCGATTGAGCTCGGAGGTGCCGATCCGGCATTCTCCCGCAGTCGCCACCTTCTCCACCAGCGGAAAGATCCGGCCTATGCCGGCCCCGGTCTTGGCCGAGACGCGCTGGATGGGAGCATCGGCCATGAAGCGGAGTGTGTGACGAATGCTCTGCTCGACCTGCTTCGCCCGGTCTTCGTCGTCGCTGCCCGAGACCCGGTCCCACTTGTTGGCGAGCACGGCAGAAGCGCAGCCCGAATCGCGCGCCAGACTGGCCACCTTGGCGTCCTGGTCCGTTGCTCCCTCCGAGGCATCGAGGACGATCAGCGCCACGTCGGCCCGTTCAAGGGCGCGGACCGTCATGAGTGCGCTGCCGTGCTCGGCGGTGCGGTCGCGACGTCCCGGCCGGCGCAAGCCGGCGGTGTCGACGAGGGTATAGGTGCGACCTTGGTGTTCGACCCGAGTGTCGACGGCGTCCCGCGTCGTGCCCGGCACGGCGGAGACCACCACGCGTTCCTCGCCCGCCAAGTGGTTCAGCAGCGAGCTCTTCCCCACATTGGGCCGGCCCACCAAGGCGATGCGGATGCCCTCGGCCTCGTCGTCCAGCAGGTCTTCTTCGGCCGACTCCGGCAGCTGCGCCACCAGAGCTTCCAGCGCGTCCCACACGCCGCCACCGTGTTCGGCTGAGCCGCCCACGGTGGGTTCGAAGCCCAGGCCCAGAAAGTCGTTGATGCGACCTTCGTGCTTCGGCACGTCGATCTTGTTGACCAACAGTCCGACCGGCTTCGAGGTCCGATGGAGCTGGCGTGCCAGGGCCTCGTCTTCGGGCAGGCGCCCTTGCTGGCCGTCGACCACGAACAGGATCGCGTCGGCTTGTTCGACCGCCGAACGGGCCTGGGCTTGGATGGCGCTTCCGAGTTCGTCGGCGACATCTCGATCGAGGCCGGCCGTGTCCACCAGCAGCACCCGCCGGTCCGAGACCTCGATCTCCTGGGCGATGCGGTCCACCGTGATGCCAGGCTGGTTGTCGACCAGCACCCGACGACGCCCCGCGTAACGGTTGAACAGGGTCGATTTTCCGACGTTGGGCCGGCCGACGATCGCCACGATCGGGAGTTGGGCAGAGGTTGACATGCTGGTGCGGGGCGCCGCAAGGCGAGGAAGCTGCTGTGGGGTCGCGCGCAGGGTATCGCGAGCCTCCCGGCAGGCCAACGAGGTCAAGCTGTCCGCCATTCGCAGCTTGACAATTCCGTCCCGCAGCAGACACAATCACCCGGTCAGGCGTCCGGGTGTGCTCCGTGCCCGTCGACTGCCGGAACGCTTGGAGGTGAGTCGTGATTACTGTGTTCCGTTCGAATCTCGAGCGCTCGACCCTGCGCCGTTGCGTCGTTTCCTGCGCGGCCCTGCTGTGGGTCCTGTCGATCGCGTCGCCCGCCGTGGCGAGCCCCGAGACGCTTCGGCGTGCCGTCAGCAACCTGCTCTTTGGACCCACCGATGTGGTGCTGGGACCGATCGTCGGGGCGAGGTCGGTCTATTACAACATCCAGGATATCGACGACACCCCGGGGGTGCGGATCGCCTTCATCATTCCCGGCGTCGCCTGGAACGGCGCCATGTGCATGGCCGGCGGCGTACTGCGGACCCTTACCGGCGTACTCGAGTTCATTCCGGGCCTGATCCTGCTGCCCTTCGAGGCGGACATGAACGCTTTGTTCGCTCCGCCCGGTCGCGCCGACGCACTCATCGACGAAGATACGAAATTACTGGAGATCAAGATCGGCATCGACTACGTCAGCTGATCATCGTCCGGTGCCGCCAGGAACGACTCCACCCGAGCGACGATCTCATCGCGACGAGAGGGGTCCATCCATTCGACGTTGGACACCTTGCGCAGCCAGGTCCGCTGCCGACGGGCGAAGCGGCGGGTATCGCGCTGCATGTTCTCGAGAGCGATCTCCAGGGTTTCCGACCCCTCGATCACGGGCTGCATGTGGCGATAGCCGAGCGCCTGCATCGAGCGTAGCTCCGGCCCGTAGCCCATCTTCCGCAGGGAGCGCACCTCCTGGAGCAATCCCTGCTCGATCATTTCCTTGCAGTAGGCGTCGATCCGATCCTTGAGTGCCTCGCGGCCGGGATCGATCGCCAGATGCAGGACGCGATACGGAGGTTCCGGAAACCCGTGGCGGCGCCGCACTTCGGAGGCGGCCACGCCACCCTGCTCCAGGATCTCGAGGGCGCGGATGATGCGCCGGGCATCGTTGGGATGCAGCTCGGCTGCGGTCTTCGGATCCTCTTGCTGGAGCCTGCGGTACAGGCGGGTCGGGTCCCCGGCCTGTTGCGCGCGTTCGTGCTCCTGCTCGAGGGATTTACGCAGCTCGGGATCGGCGGCCCCGGTGTCGACCAGGCCGTGGAGAAACGCGCGGATGTAGAGCCCCGTGCCGCCCGTGAGCAAGACCCGGTGTCCATTCGAGTGGATGCGGGCCGCGGCCTCTCGGGCGTCTTCTGTATAGCGGCCGGCACTGTAGACTTCGTCCGGTGCGACCTCGTCAAAGAGATGGTGGGGAACGCGAGAGCGCAATTCGACACTGGGCTTGGCCGTGCCGATGTCCATGTAGCGATAGACCTGCATGGAGTCGGCGTTCACGATCTCGCCATCGAACCGTTCGGCGAGCAGCAGCGCCAGCGAGCTCTTGCCCGCCGAGGTCGGTCCGGTGACGACGACGACGGGCGGCCGGGTCGCGTGCTTCGGACCATCGAGGGAATGCGAGCGAGCCATGGCGGCCGGAGCTTATCGGAACCCCGCGTCCCCGCTCCGGCACGGCATTGGCTCTGGCTAGCGCCGGGCGAAGCGACGTTCGATCTCCGCCAACTCGAAGGGAACGGCCACCGGGCGGCCGTGGGGACAGGTCGGGGCCCAGGGGATCGCATCCAGTGCATCGAGCAACGCCTGCTGCTCCGCTCCAGCCAGCACGTCGCCCTTCCGGCGGGCGCTGCGGCAGGCGAGATTGGCGAACAGACGGTCGGCGGCTTCGAGGACGCGCGTGCCTTCGCGCGTCAGATCCGCAGCCGCGCCGGCGTCGGCCAGCTCGTCGGCCAGATCGCGCACCAACAGCACCGGATCGCGTTCGGCCAGCAACGCCGGAATACTTCGCACCACCATGGCATCTTCACCAAAGCCTTCGAGCTCGAAGCCGAGCTTCCCGAGTGACTCGGTCGCATCTTCGAGCGCCCGGATCGCCGCCGGATCCAGCGAAACGGGGATCGGCGCCAGTAGCGGTTGGCGCTCGACGCCACCCCGACTCCAATCCGCCCGCAGTCGCTCGTAGAGCACGCGCTCGTGGGCCGCGTGCTGATCGACCAAAAGCAGGCGGTCCTTGGTTTCGAGCACGAGATAGGTGGCCAAGAACTGGCCGAGCAGCTTCAAATCGCCGAAACGGAGTCGGGTTTCGGCACGAAGCTCGCCGGTCTCGGCTGCCAAGCCCGGCAGAGGGGTCGGCAGGGAGGGTGCCGCCGAATTCGAGTCGGCGGAGCGGCCGGCGAATCCCCAGTCGCCCTCCCCTGCCCGCACGCTCTCGGAGCGGAAGCCGGCCGAACCCTGCCCCGGCGTCGATGGGGTCGACTCGTCACCGATCCACTGGCGCGCACCGATCGCGTCGCGCACTGCCTGCCGCACCAGTCGATGCACCCACTGCGGATCGGCGAAGCGCACCTCCCATTTTGCCGGGTGCACGTTCACGTCGACGGCGTCGAGCGGGATGGCGATGAACAGGACGGCTGAAGGAAAGCGGCCTCGCGGGAGGATGTCCCGGTAGACCTCGACCAGGGCGTGCTGGATCAACCGGTCGCGAACCGGTCGCCCGTTCACGTAGAGGTGGATGCCGCCCATGGTTCGCCGGTGACGGTCCGGTCGTGAAACGAAGCCGGAGACCGACGCCGGCCCCTCGCTGCGCTCGACCCGAACCAACGAGGCGGCGGCGTCTTCGCCCAATACGGCGGCGACCCGATCGAGGGCACTGTTCGAGGCCGGCCAGACGAGGATCGGCTTTTCGTCGCGTTGGATCTCGAAGTGCACAGCGGGCAGTGCGAGCGCGGCAGCCGCCAACCCATCGGCGATGTGGCCCCACTCGGTGTTGACCGTCTTCAGGAACTTACGCCGCGCCGGGACGTTGGCGAACAGGTCGGCGACCTCGATTCGTGTGCCGATCGGTCCCGCCGCCGCTCGCTCCTGGGTGATCTGGCCGCCGTCGACATGGATCTCGAACGCTTCATCGGACTCGGCCGGGCGTGAGCGCAGCCGCAGCCTCGCAACCGAAGCGATCGCCGGCAGGGCCTCTCCGCGGAAGCCGTAGCTGCCGATGGCAGCGAGATCCTCGCTGCAACGAATCTTGCTGGTCGCGTGCCGTTGGAGCGCCAGCCGGGCGTCCTCCGGCGGCATTCCATAGCCGTCGTCGGTCACGGCGATCCAGTCGCGCCCGCCCGATCGGATTTCGACCCGCAGCCGCGAAGCCCCCGCGTCCAGAGCGTTCTCGACCAACTCCTTCACCACCGAAGCCGGCCGCTCGACCACCTCGCCCGCGGCAATCTGGTCGATCACGGCGTCGGGAAGCGGGCGGACGGGTCTCCGCACCCGCCCGGTTTCACGGCTCCAGAACGGGGTCGGGGCCTCGCCTTCCGCCCCGCCTTGACGCTGGTTCGTGCCGAAATCCATCCCCCGGAAGCGAGTATCACGGTCCCTGGGAGCCCGTCAACCGCCCTTCACGCAGGCATCGATCACCGGTCGGAGGTCTGACGATCCGGCTCGCGCGTCGAAGCCTCCGGGGGGGATCGCGGGCGGTGATAAACCCGCAATTTCATTGACAACACCCCTAGGATCCCAATAGCTTTGGGTGGTCTAGGCCCTTTGGTCCGAAGGGCGTTTGTGGGGAGGTGGCATGAGCGAGGTGGGTGTCCAGCGTGAGGGAGGTGAAGCTGCCACGATCGACCGTGCTTCCGGACGCCGACGCAGTGATCGCGTCGTCGGAGCGGGACGAGCAACCCAGGGCGTGGTCGATCAGGCGATGGCCGTGGCGCGATCCGACCGCCCAGTGCTGCTTCACGGTCCCGAGGGATCTGGCAAGGACCACCTGGCCCGGGCGATCCACGCGTGGAGCGGACGCCAGGCGGGTGCCTTCGTCGTCGTCTCGTGTTCGTCGGTCAACGACAACTTTCTGGCCCGCGAACTCTTCGGCTGCTCCGCCTCGGCCTATCCGACGCTTCCCGAAGAATCCACCGGTGGACTCGGTCGCGCTGCGGGCGGAACGCTGATCATCGACGGCATCGACACTTTGCCCCAGGCCCTGCTCGTCCGGTTGACCCGAGCCGTGGCCGAAGGAACCTACAAGCGTGAAGGGGACGGCGCCACCAGTCCGCTTCGTGCGCGCATCATCGCGACCGCTCCCGAACGCTCGATCTTCGGGGACCCGCCGCATCACGCGATCGGAATCCTGCCGTTGGCCGAACGCCGCGAAGACATCCTGCCTCTGGCCGCACACTTCCTGCGTCTGTACGCGAACGAAGAGGGCGTCACACCCGTCGGATTCACTTCCGATGCGCGCAATGCGCTCGTCGCCGAGAACTGGTCGGCCAACGTGCGGGAGCTGGCCGAGCGGGTGCGACAGTCGATCCGGTTGGCCGGTGGCGGTGCGATCTCTGCGGAGGCCCTCATGCTGGCCGCGGACGCAGACGAGGTTCCGTCGTTCAAGGAAGCCAAGCGTGCATTCGAGACGCGCTACGTGACCGGCCTGCTGCGGCGCTGCGGCGGCAACATCAGTCGCGCGGCGCGTCTGGCAAAGAAGGACCGCAAGGACTTCTACGATGTCATCCGCCGCACCGGGGTCAACCCCTCCGAATTCCGCTAGCCGCGGACCCTCGAGGCGTCGCCGTCACGGCCGCTATTCTTTCCGAATGCGAATAGCAGCGGTACAGCTCACGTCCACGGACGACTTGGAGGCGAACCTCCAGGCGGCTCGTGAACGGGTGGCCGAGGCGGTCGAGCGCGGTGCGGAGTTCATCGCCCTGCCCGAGAACTTCGCCTATCTGCGCCGTGAAGGGCTGCCGATTCCCTGCGCCCAGAGCCTGGAGGGCGAGATCATCAGCACCGTCCGCGAGCTCGCCCACAGCCACGGCGTGTGGCTCCTCGGCGGGACCTTTCCGGAAGTCGTGGACGGTGGAGATCGCGTTCACAACACCAGCGTGCTGGTGAGACCTGACGGCGAGATCGAAGCGGTCTATCGCAAGATCCACCTTTTCGACATCGATCTCGGCGAGGACGCTCGCTTCACCGAGTCGCTTACCGTCGCGCCTGGAGACGAAGTCGTGGTGGCGAAGACGCCGTTCGGTGGAGTCGGTCTCAGCGTCTGCTACGACGTCCGGTTTCCGGAGCTGTACCGCTCCATGGCCGATCGGGGCATGACGGTCGTGTGTGTTCCGGCCGCCTTCGCTCCGCAGACCGGCAGGGACCACTGGGAGGTCCTGCTCCGTGCGCGCGCCATCGAGAACCAGGTCTTCGTCGTCGCCCCGGCCCAGTGTGGGCGTCACAGCGAGGAGCGCGTCAGCTACGGGCGCTCGATGATCATCGATCCCTGGGGCCTCGTACTGGCCCAGGCGGCCGACCACCCGGGTGTGATCGTGGCGGACTGCGACCTGGACGATCTCGAGCGGATCCGCGGGGGGCTCCCGGCGCTCAAGCACCGCAGGCTGTAGCGGCGCGGGCCCGGAGGGTCAGGACGGGTTCAAGATGAACTTGAACTTCGTCTTGCCGACTTCGATCTCGTCGCCGTCCACGAGCGTCGCATTGCGGACACGCTTGCCGTTGACCTTGCTGCCATTGGTGGACTGGAGATCTTCGAGCGTGTACTCGCCCGTCTCCGGGTCCCGAGACACGATGACGTGTTCCCGACTGATGCTCTCGTCGAGCAGCGTGATGTCGGTGGTCGGACTGCGACCAATGATCGTCTCTTCGTTCGAGAGCTCGTGCTGCATGCCCTCGAAACCACCAGTACAAATCACCAGCACCGCGCACGCGGCCATCGCATCCTCCGCAAGCCCCACCCTTTGGCGTCATGCTCCCTCCTAGCTATCGGAGCAGCGACGCGGGTGCTTGAGGCGACACGAACGAGGCCAAATCCCCTCGTTCTCCCTCCCTCAATCCGAAAGCCGCTGCTGCCCCGGCGCGGCCACCGGGCCTCGGGGTGTCGGCTGCGCATTACTTCTTGAAGAGCGTGTCGAGTTCCGACAGCGCCTGGGTGGTGGTGTCCACGGCCGTGGCGCCGGTCGCGGCGCCTGGCGCCGGCCGGAAGTAGTCGCAACGGTTGGCACGATCCCGGTCCGCTACCCGTTCGGCGCTGCTCTCGTGGCACTCGTTGTAGGCGGAGGGGTCGTGATGAGCGCAATTGCGACAAACGTGCAGATCGACACCGCAAGCCTCGCAGCTGTCACGGAAACCGACCCTTTCCGAGGCCGCGACGTCGATTGCGGCTGCGCATGCGAAGCATTGCATGACCCAAGGCTCTCGCAGGCTTCACGCGCGCGCAAGCCAGTGGGCACGAAATCCTGCTGGGGAGTTCAGTCCAATGCCACTTGATCCGATACACGCGTGCATGGCTCCTCCCGACCGACTCACGCCCATCTACTCGGTCCACACGGAGGACCCGGCCAAGACCGCCGCCATCGACGAATTCGTCATCCAGCTCGCCGAACGCATCGATCATCTTCAGGACGCTGAGAGCGAGGGAGACATGGATCGGCTGGTCGAGTTGGCCGAGAGTCTCACCCGGGACGCCGAGAACGTGGGCTATGCGGACTTCATCCGCGTCGCCCAGACCGCCCTGGACGCCGCCCGGGACGGCAAGGTCGATGAGGCCCACGAGGCACTCGTCAAACTGACGGACCTGTCCCACCGGATCCGATTGGGCCATCGCGGCTCGCTCTGAGCGCGCTCAGAGAGCCGCTCTCAGCGCCCTCTCTAGAGAAAGAACCACAGATCCATGCGTGCGTCGGTTCCCCACGACGTCGCGAGCACAACGGCGAAGATCGACAGGTTTGAAGCGGCGTGCACAATCACCAGGGATCCGAGCTGGCGGCGGTAGTAGAACCAGGCCGTCGTCCCTGCCACCCACAATACGCAGACCGGCCACTCCCAGGGAACGTGCCCGACTGTGAAGAACACGGTCATGATGAGAAAGCTGCGCCAGCTAAAGTGGGCGATGGGAACGTCCCGGAAATCGACGCGCCGATCGAAGACCTCGGCGTAGCGCAACAGCCACGAGCGCATGAAGAGCTCTTCGATGAAGGGCGTGACCACCCCATAGCCGATGCAGCGCACCCCCAGCGTCAGCAGCACCAGGTCTTCGCCCAACCGGTTGGGATCCCAAGCCTCGTCCGGACGCCACTCCTCGACCACGACGTAGGGCGCCATCCAGAGTGCGGCTCCTGCCACACCCACCACCACGTCCATCAGGATTCCAGCGCCGCTGCTCCGGAAGCTGCGTAGCTCCGGATACTCGCCCTGTTGCCAGTAGTAGAGGAACAGAGCAGCGGGTACGACGACCTTGACCGGGAGCAGCCAGGGCTGGATCGATTCGGGAAACCAGCTCGTAAAGCTTCCGATCAACAGGAAGCTTCCCAGTGGGAACCAGTACGGCCACCAACCGTGTCCCCTACGCGCCAGAGCCACCCTGCACCTCTCCGGGCAGCAGCGTCACTGCCGTGTAGACCCGAGCTTCGTCGGCCGAGAACCGTCCGTGGAAGTTCCGGACGCCGTGGGCCGAGGGCGCATCCTCCCGCAGCAGGATCGCTTCAAAGCACCGGCGTGCAGGCTCGAGTCGGAGTTCGACGTCCTGAAAGCCCAGGAATGCGCCCGTGATCGGGAAGTAGCACTTATAGGCGGCTTCCTTGGCGCTGAAGAAGATCGCGGCCCAGTCCTCGCCATCTTGGCTGGCCAACGCTTCAAGGGCATCCCGCTCGCGTTCGTTGCAGATTCGTTCAAGCAGCTCGCGATCGACGCGGCCACGGCTCTCGACATCGAGCCCGAGCGATACGACATCGGTGCGCAGTGCGACAGCAGCCGCGCAATAGGCGTCGCAATGAGAGATGCTGCCCACTACGGATGCGGGCCAAGCGGGCGTGCGGTCCGGGTTGCTCAGCAGCACGGCATCAACAATCCCCAGTCGTTCCAGCGCGGCCCGAGCGCACGCACGGCCGGCGGCGAACTCCCGACGCCGCTTGCTCACAGCCTTTTCCATCTG
>SMWR01000197.1 GCA_004356735.1 Deltaproteobacteria bacterium | reverse complement strand
GTTGACTGCCTTCATGTCGGCGACGATCAGGTTCTTGGTGTTGACTCCGACGGCCCGGATGCCGAACCGTTCGCTCTCCCACCAGGCGTCGACGTCGTCGATTTCCCAGTTGGCCAGCGTCTCCGGCCAAGTGAGCACCTCGCCTTCATCGAGCGAGTCGAGCTCGTCCTGGTAGTCCGAAAGGGCGCCTTCCCGAAATTCTCCCATCCATTCTGGCAGGCTCTCGCCGGCCGGAATCGCTGCCAAGTGTTCGTAGCTGCCATCGTCTTGGCGAATGCGGATGTTCAGCGTGTGGTCTCGAGATGGCAACAGCGGGCCGAACATGTAATACGTCATGTCGGCGATGTTCTCGAGATTGAAGAAGCCCGCATCTTTTTCGGCGTGGTCCATGTCCAGGCGGATCGTCACCTCACCGAGCGGGTTCTCCTCGATAAACTTCTCCGCAAAGTGGGTCGCGAAGACGATCGTCTCGCCCTTGTGGTCCGGGTAGAAGAACTGGACGTTCGCCTTCCTGCCATCGTCGGTCATGAAGGGGCGCATGGCGCCGGGCGGTCCGTTCTGCTGCAGCTGGAAGATCGCCGCGCGCACCGTGCCGTCGTGCTGGGGAACGAAGTACCACTTCGGGTCTCCGTAGTGATTGATCTTCCAGTAGGTGCGGAGCAGGGGCACCAACGAGATCGATGCACCCAGGTTGGTATTGACCCGCAGGTAGCGCTCGAAGCGCTCCATCGCCTTGACCGGCTCCGAGTCCGCGCTCGCATTGGGGCGGTCGCCATCGGAGTAGACGACCATCGAGTCGACGCCGCCGAATCGCTCGGCGATCTCGGCGGTGGCGACGTTGAATTCATGATCCGGCCATAGGAGTGGGGTGCCCGGTGTGGCTTCGCCGATCTTCGAGTGGAAGAGCGCGATGTAGCTCGACGAGATCAGCAGGAAGACGGTGGTGGCAGCGATCACGTACTTGCCGGTGGGGTGGGTCGCGGCGTTCCCGATGGCACGCGTGAAGCGCACCATGAAGTTGGGCAGGAAGTGCTCGTGCTCGGTCGGGGCCGGCAGGTAGCAGATCAGGATGGGGTGGAGGATCTCCACCGTCATGATGATCGAGGCCACCCAGAAGGCGCCGAAGATGGCCAGTTCCCGCATCTGGGGAATCGAGGTCACCATGATCACCAGCAGTCCAGCCACGTCGGTGACGATGCCCAGCGTGCCGGGCACCACCAGCTCGCCCATGGCGATGGTGGCCACGTAGATCTTGGCCTCCTGGGGATCGCCAATCCGCGGCAGGTGGACCTCGTAGTCCTCGAAAAAGCGCTCGGCCATCTGCACCGTGTGCGATACGGCGCGAGCCGTGATGATCATCGGAATCACGAGGATCAAGGGGTCGAAGTAATAGCCGGCCCAGCCGGTGAATCCGAGGCCCCAGATCACGGTCATCGTCGCCGCAAAGGCGGGGATGAAGACACCGTGCCAGCGGCGGAAATAGAGCCACAGCAGGCCGAAGATCACGGTGATGGTCAGCCCGAGGTACTGCAGAATCTCGCCGGCGTGCGTGATGATCCAGCCCACTTGGATGGGCAGGCCCGAGACGAAGACCTGAAAGTTGCAGCCTTCGATGTCGTAGCCTGGGGAGCGACTGGAGGCGGTCCGAAACAGACGGGTGACCGCGTTCAGCTTCGAACCGATGAAGCTCCGCTGGCCGGCCTCGCGACAGGCCGGGTCCTCGAAGTCGTATTTGATCTGCTGGATGTGGTCGAAGACGGCCATATAGGTCTTGAGATTCGAAAGGCGGTCGGTGACGAAGCCGGCCGTGATGAGCGCGCCCTTCTCGTCCCGTGAGACCAGGCGGCCGAAAATGATTGGCGGGTTCTGGCGGACGAGCTCACGGAGCTCCGCCGCTTCCTCCGCCGTCTCCGGCACCTTCTTCATCAGGACTTCCTGGGTGAGCGCGCCGTCGGCCTCGATCTGGATCACACGGGTGCTGCGGTGGACGAATGCGTTGATCTGGTTGTGGTTGACGGGATAGGGCGGATAAGCCCGATCCAACTTGTCCCGGATTTCCTTGGGCGAGTGGGGGGGCTTCTGGCCGGCTTCCTCCGCGGCGTAGTTTTCTTCTTCCAATTCATCGCGGAGTGCATCGCGCTCTTCGAGATGGCTGTTGAAGCCGATTCCGTCGAGCCTTCGCGTGATCTCCTTCAGCTTTCCGAGCGTTTCGGGCGTGAAGATCGTCCCGTCCTTCACCGTCACCGCGATCGCCACCAGCGACGCGCTGCCGAACACCTTGGCGAACTTGTCCTGGGCGTGGATATACGGATGGTCGGGGAAGAGGGCGCGCGCGTTGGTGTCGATTCGGACCTGCGGACCCGGAAGGGGCACACCCACCGCGTGCATCATGGTATTGAAGATGGGATACGCGAAGAAGAGAGTGGAGAAGAGCAGGAAGAGCGCGACCCAGAAACGATTGCGTGTGATGAAGCGCGCGAACTGTAGGGTTTTCGTTTCACGCGGTGCGTGGTCGCCAGCGGCCATGGGGGGTCCTCTCGATTATCCGCGATCGGTTCGTCTTCGTTCCAGCCCGGCTCTGGTTCCCTGCTGGTTCGAGGCGAGAGCCGCGTGGGAATTTGCGGGTCCGGCACCCAGAGAGTTCAGGCTCCCCGAAAGAGGCGCCCATTATTCCGGTGCTGCCCCCCCCGGGTCAAGCGCTGGTGGCGGAAAACGCTGGTATCCCGGTGAGGTGAGCCCCGGGGGTGCCGATGCACCCCCAAGCCGGCTGCGATTCGAATCCGTGGTGGCCTACCTATTGGCCTATGCAGTTGCAGTGCGGAATCAAGATGGGGGGGCCCGGGGCGCGCACGCCAAGGCGTCGGAAGCTGCCAACGCCCGCCGCGGCTCCTGCAACTTCGAGGACGTCTTGAGCGACCTTCCCCAGGTCTTCGTGACGCGCCGGCTTCCTGGAGATGCGTTGGCGCGGCTTTCGGAGCGCGCGCAGCTCACGGTCTGGGAAGGCACGGGGGCGCCCGAACCCTCCGATCTCTTGAACGGCGCTCAAGACGCCGACGGACTGCTCTGCCTGTTGACGGATCGGGTCGACGCGGCGTTTTTGGAGCGCTGTCCTCGACTGCGAGTCATTTCGAGCTGCTCGGTCGGCGTGGACCACATCGATCTGGTGGCTGCCACGGCGCGGGGGATTCCCGTCGGTCACACGCCCGGCGTGCTGGCCCAGACGACGGCCGACTTCAGTTTCGCGCTGCTCCTGGCCGCCGCCCGCCATGTCGTGGCCGCCGACCGCTTCGTGAGAGAGGGTGGCTGGACCTGGGGCCATCGCTGGGATCCCGAGGGCTTCCTGGGAGTGGACGTTTACGGCGCCACACTGGGGGTGGTGGGCCTCGGTGAGGTCGGAAGAGCGCTGGCGACGCGTGCTCGTGGCTTCGGAATGCGCGTGCTCGGATGGTCTCGAAGACGCCGTGAGATCGAGGGCGTAGAGAGGGTCGAGTTCGACGCTCTGATCGAGCGCTCGGACTTCGTGACCCTGCACGTGGCCCTGACGCCCGAGACCCGTGGATTGATCGACCGGGCCACCGTGCTTCGGATGCGGTCTGGCGCGGTGCTGGTGAACGCGTCGCGCGGCGGCATCGTCGACGAGGCGGCCGTCGCGGCCTCCTTGAGATCCGGCCATCTCGCAGCGGCCGGCTTCGATGTCTTTCGAGACGAGCCGATCGCCCCGGATAACCCGTTGCTTACGGCGCCCAACATCGTTCTGACACCCCACATCGGGAGCGCGAGCGTTTCGACGCGAGCGCGCATGGCGGACCTGGCCGTCGAGAACCTGCTCGCTGGGCTCGACGGCCGACCCCTGCCGCACTGCGCCAACGGCAGTTAGGCGGAACCCGGCCGCCCGGAGGGCGACGCTCCCGCAGTTCGCCGTTCTGGGGGGGAGCCTAGACGGGGGGTTCGTCAGCGGGTGGCGTCTTCGGGCAGCAGCGCAGGAATTCCTGGGGCGTCAAGATCAGGGCGCCGCGGTCGCGCGCACGATTGGCGAGCCGCCGGTCGTCTGTAACGACGGCGACCCCCCCGTCGTTGGCACGATCACGCACCTCACGGACCAGCCACTCGTCTGCGGAGGGAAAAAACACGCTGCGAATTCGCCTCGATCCAGTTTCGTCGTCCTGCGCCGGGGAAGCTCCATCGAAGACCACCCAGATCTCGGAGGATGGAGCTGCCAGTCCCTCGAAGCCTGCGAGCCGCTGCATCAGCTCGGCCCGCCGTTGCCTGCTCCACCATTGGGTGCGGTCGCGTCCGCCCAGCAGGCCGGCACAGACCGTGTTGTAGCCGTCCACGAGCCAGATTCGGGGAGTCTTGCTGGTGGTTTCGGTCATTGGGTGAGCATAGGCCTCGCCGCCGGGTTCGAGATCGGATTCGAGGGCGGCCCAGAACAGGCCGAAAGCCACGAAGCCGCCGATCACCACGACGGTCTCGAAGATCCCACGCCCGCGAGGTGTGATCTGCATGCCCGTGCCTCCCGTCCAATGCGACGGGTCCACCCCCGTCACCGTTGTTGAGTGCCAGCTTGGCCGGTCGCTGTGACAGTCGCGGTCACGAACGGATCGGGCCTCGGATTTTCTCCCGGCTGGCTCCGAACCCCCAGACTTGCGGGCAGTTGGGGGCTGGCGTACCCACACCCCATGCTGCTGCCGCTGGCCCTCGTCCAGATGCGTTGCTCGGAGGATCCGCGCGAGAACCTCGACAAGGCCTTGGTCCGGATCGAGGAGGCCGCCGCCCAGGGTGCCCGCGTGGTATGCCTGCAGGAACTCTTCCGCTCTACCTACCCGTGCCAGACCGAGGATCCGGCTCGTTTCGAGCTGGCGGAGCCGATCCCGGGCCCTTCCACCGAGGCGCTCACCAAGCTGGCCGAGGCCCGTGGCGTGGCGGTCGTAGCCTCGCTCTTTGAGCGACGCGCCGAAGGCCTCTATCACAACACTGCGGTCGTGATCGACGCCGAGGGTCGCCTGCTGGGGAGCTATCGCAAGATGCACATCCCGGACGACCCGCTTTACTACGAGAAATTCTACTTCACGCCCGGCGACCTGGGCTTTCGAAGCTTCGACGTTGGTGATGTACGCATCGGCACGCTGGTCTGCTGGGACCAGTGGTTCCCCGAGGCCGCGCGGCTGACGACGCTCAGCGGTGCCCAGATCCTCTTCTACCCGACCGCCATCGGCTGGCAGTTCGACGAGGGAGATGCGGTCGATGTGGCTCAGCACGACGCCTGGGAGACCGTGCAGCGCAGCCACGCCATCACCAACGGTGTCTTCGTAGCCGCCACCAACCGGGTCGGACGCGAGGGCGAGATCCGTTTCTGGGGTCAATCGTTCGTCGCCGACCCGTTCGGGCGCGTCTTGGCCCGGGCATCGTCGGAAGACGAAGAGACCCTGTGCGTCGAATGCGATCTGGGACTGGTGGAGAAAGTGCGACGCGATTGGCCCTTCCTGCGCGACCGCCGCATCGACGCCTACGCCGACATCCAGAAGCGCTTTCGCGACGACTGATCGTCATGGCCGGCCGCAGCCCCGCAGGTGAGTGGCGCTGGCCCGCGGAGTGGGAACCGCAGCACGCGACCTGGCTCGCCTGGCCCCATAATCCAGAGACCTGGCCCGGTCACATGGACGCTGCTGTTCGCGCTTTCGCCCACTTCGTGGCAGTGCTCGCGCGATACGAGCCGGTCCACCTGCTCGTGACCGATGAGTCGATGGAGGACGCCGCGAGGCGCGGGCTCGCCGCTGCCGGACTCGAAGCCGAGGCGCGTGTCTCGTTCCATCGGGTCCCCACCAACGACGCCTGGCTGCGCGATACCGGTCCCATCTTCGTGAAACGGGGCGACGACCTGGCGATGGTCGAGTTCAGATTCGATGCCTGGGGGGGCAAGTATCCACCCTGGAATCTGGATGCCGCCGTTCCCGGTGAGCTTGGCAGGCTGCTGGAACTGCCCCGCTTCGTCGCGGACTTCGTTCTCGAGGGCGGCTCGATCGACGGAAACGGCGCCGGAACGATTCTCACCACAGAAGCCTGCCTGCTGGCCGAGAGTCGGGAGCCAGGCCGTACCCGTGAGGGCATGGAGCGCAGGCTCGAGGAATGGCTGGGTGCGCAGCACGTCTTGTGGCTGGCCGATGGCATCGAAGGCGACGACACGGATGGCCACGTCGACGACATCGCCCGCTTCGTCGATGCCTCGACGGTGGTGGCCGTCGTCGAGGCCGACGCCGGAGATCCGAATCATCCCGTACTGGCCGAGAACCTGCGGCGCCTGCGCTCGATGCGCGACCAGGACGGCAAGCCGTTGTCCGTCGCGACCTTGCCCATGCCGCCCGCAGTCGTGATCGACGGCCTTCGTTGCCCCGCGAGCTACGCCAACTTCATGCTCGCCAACGGCTGCGCGCTGGTACCGACCTTCGATTGCGACGCCGACGGGCGTGCCCTTGCGGTGTTGAGCGAACTGTTGCCGGACCGCGACGTGGTCGGAGTTCCGTGCGCAGAGCTCGTCCTGGGCCTCGGTGCGCTCCACTGTCTCTCGCAACAACAGCCGGCTTGACTCCGAGTCAACCGCGATCCAGTCGCACAGCGGTGAATCAGCATGCTCGTCTTCGGCCCCGGGAGCGTGGCGACGAGCGTGACGCTGCCAGTGCCCACAGGTGTCCGAACGGGAAGGATCCGACAGATCCATGCGACCCCCTCGTGGCGTGAGAGTGCCGAAAACGGGGCTCTGAGCGTCTTTCCCTTCGAGTCTGGATGGGCTAGAACCTGTTCCCACTCAACACCCAAGGGGATTCGAGCCGTGGTCGAGACGCACCGGCACGACGTCGTCATCGTCGGGGGTGGCGCGGCAGGACTGCGCGCCGCCATCGCTGCCGTCGAAGCCGATCCGAACATCACGGTTGCGCTGGTGTCGAAGGTCTATCCCATGCGGAGCCACACGGTTTCCGCGGAGGGTGGTGCCGCCGCCGTAACACGCGAGGACGACAGCTTCGAGATGCACGGCTACGACACCGTGAAAGGCTCCGATTTCCTCGGCGATCAGGACGTCATCGAGTACTTCGTGGAACAGGCTCCCAAGGAGCTGACACTACTCGAACACTGGGGTTGTCCGTGGAGCCGCAACGAAGACGGCAGCGTTGCGACACGCGCCTTCGGTGGGATGAGCATCAAGCGCACCTGGTACGCGGCCGACAAGGTCGGCTTCCACATGCTCCACGCGCTCTTCCAACATTCGATGCGTTTCGATCGCATCGTGCGCTACGACGAGCAGTTCGTGACGCGCCTGTTGATCGACGATGGTCAGGTGAGGGGTGTGGTGGCGTTGGACATCCGCCAGGGCACGATGCGCGCCTTCCTGGGTCGTTCGGTCATCCTGTGCACGGGCGGTGGCGGCAAGATCTTTCCGTTCACCACGAACGGCAACATCAAGACTGGCGACGGCATGGCCCTGGCCTACCGGGCCGGTGTGGCGCTCAAGGACATGGAGTTCGTTCAGTACCACCCGACCGGACTGCCCGGCACCGGCATCCTGATCACCGAGGCGACCCGCGGCGAGGGTGCCTACCTCAAGAACAAGGACGGCGAACGCTTTCTGGTGACCCGCGATTACGGGGTCGGCAGCAAGGCAGAACTCGGGCCGCGCGACCTGATCTCGCGCGCCATGGTCCAGGAGTTCGAGGCTGGCCGCGGCTTCAGCGGCTCCTACGGCGAGTACCTCCACCTGGACCTGACCCACCTCGGCGAGGAGAAGATCAACCAGCGCCTGCCGATGGTGCGGGAGCTGGCGAAGGTCTATGGCGGTGTCGACCCGGTCTACGAGCCGATTCCGGTCCGTCCGGTCGTCCACTACATGATGGGCGGCGTCGACACCGACATCGACACTGCGACACAGCTGCCTGGGCTCTATGCTGCCGGCGAGACGGCCTGTGTCTCGCTAAACGGTGCGAATCGGTTGGGTTCGAATTCCCTCACCGAGTGTCTCGTCTTCGGCGCGCGTTCAGGCGAGCAGGCCTTGCAGTTCTCGAAGGGAGCCGACGACGGCAACGAGCGGGCTGTGCGCGCCCAGGCCGAAGAAGAGCAGGCCCGCATCGACCAGCTGCGCGGCAAGGTGAAGGGCGGCGAGAAGCTGGCCCGGCTCCGGGTCGACATGAACAAGACCCTGGAGAGCGGTTGCGGCGTCTACCGGCAGGAAGATTCGATGCAGCAGACCGTTCGTGACATTGCTCAGATCAAGGGTCGCTTCGCCGACCTGGCGTTGGAAGACAAGAGCAAGGTGTTCAATACTGAACTCGTCTCGGCCCTAGAGTTGCACAACATGCTCGAAATTGCGGAGGTGGTGGCCAACTCTGCGGCTTCGCGGAAGGAATCTCGAGGCGCGCACACCCGCCGGGACGCGCCGACCCGAGACGACCAGAACTGCCTCTACCACACTCTGTGCTTCTTTGATCCGGCGGGGCCGCGCATTGAGAAGAAGGACGTGACGCTCGGCACCTGGGTGCCCGAGGAGCGGAAGTACTGATGAGCGACGTGCAGATCAAGAAGTTCGTGGTGACACGCTTCGATCCCGACAAGGACGAGGTGCCGCGCACCGATACCTTCGAGGTCCCGTGCCAGTCCGACTGGATGGTTCTCGATGCCCTCAACTTCATCAAGGATCAGCTGGACGGGTCGCTATCCTACCGCTGGTCGTGCCGCATGGCCGTCTGCGGCAGCTGCGGGATGAACGTCGATGGCGCCCCGACGCTGACCTGCAAGTCGCCGCTTTCGAGCTATGGCGATACGGTCGAGGTCACGCCCCTCTCGAACTTCCCGGTGATTCGCGACCTGGTGGTCGAGCTCGATGGCTTCATGGAGAAACTGAAGGCGGTCAAACCCTGGATCATTCGCGCCAAGGAGAAGGCCGTCGAAGAGGGGCCGTACCGCCAGAGCCCCGAGGAGCTCGAGGACTTCAAGCAGTTCAGCCTGTGTATCAACTGCATGCTGTGCTACGCGGCCTGTCCCGTGGTGGGCAACGAGCCCGATTTCATCGGGCCGGCCGCGATCGCCTTGGGGTATCGGTACAACCTCGACTCGCGCGATGAAGGTGCCTCCGAACGCAACGCGATCTTTCGAGGCGAGGGCTCGGTGTACTCGTGCTCTTTTGCGAACGAGTGCAGTGAGGTCTGCCCCGAGAACGTCGATCCCGCAGCCGCCATCAACCAGGCGAAGCTGAGCGGGCTGGTGGACTGGGCCGCGAGCCTCGTCCTGCCGCGTGGCGGAAAGGACTAGTCATGGCACGCGCTGCCCATCCCCAAGCCATGCAGCCCAAGAAACCGGGCACCACCCGGACGGCGCCGCCCAAGATGCCGGATGGCTTCCCTGGCAAGGGCCGCTATCGAACCTACGTCGCTTTCGAGACCACAGGGCTGATCTACCTGCTGATGGGATTCATCATCCTGCGCGCCATCTGGCAGCTGGGCGCGGGTGAGGCCGGTTGGAACGGTGTGATGGACGCCTACCGGAATCCAATCATGATTGGCTTCCACGTGCTGGCGTTGGTCGGCGTGATTTTCGTCGGGGTGCGCTTCTTCTGGCTCTTCCCCAAGGCGCAGCCGCCGCGAATCGGCCCGGTCCGGCCGCCGCCGGCCGCCATCTTGAAGGGCATGCTCTACTCGGTCTGGATTGGGACCACCCTGGTCATGACCTGGGTTCTTGCCGGCGGGGCCTTCTGATGAAGCAGCTGCTCATCGTCCTCGAACCTGTGATCTGGTTCATGTTCGGTCAGGGCATCATGATCGGAACGATCCTGCTGACCGGCTGGCTGATCGTGGTGGGCGTGGGTGTTCCGATGGGGATCTTCCCGGCGGATGCACTGGCCTATGAGCGCATGCACATGCTCGGCTCGAACGTCATCGGCCGGGTCGTGCTGCTGGGCCTGATCGTCCTGCCCTTGTGGAAGGGGGCCCATCACCTGCGATCGCTGGCCGTCGACTTTGGTGGCGGTGATCGCGATGCGATCGTCGGGTCCTTGCTCTACCTGATCGCGATCGTCGGCAGCCTGCTGGGCATCGTCGCCGTCATCCGTCTCTAGCCTCCAAGGGACGTCGGGGCAGGGGACGTTGTTTCAAGCTCACCACGCCGGTGGTAGGCTGCCGCAGCCGTGAGCGGGCGACTCCTCGACGACATCCGGATCCTGGACCTGACCCGTGTGGTGGCGGGCCCGTTCGCGACCGCGGCGCTGGCGGATCTCGGTGCCGACGTGATCAAGGTCGAGCGCCCCGAGACCGGAGACGACTATCGCTACGGACCGTCGCCCAAGGGCGAGACGTCTTTGTCATTCCAGAATTCGAACCGCGGCAAGCGGTCGATCACCCTGGACCTCCGGCGCGAAGCAGGACGCGAGCTCCTGCTCCGTCTGGTCGAGCGTGTCGACGTCGTCGTCGAGAACTTCCGCTCGGGCTTCATGAAATCCCAGGGACTCGGCGCTGACGTCATCCAGGCGCGCAACCCGCGCTGCGTCGTCGCTTCACTCTCGGGCTTCGGGCACACCGGGCCACGGGCGGGGCAGGCTTCCTACGACATCGTGGCGCAGGCGGCGGGTGGCCTCATGTCCATGACGGGCTTTCCCGATGGTCCGCCGGTGCGTGGCGGCGGCGCGCTGGCTGATTTCGTTGGTGGGCTCTATCTCGCTCTCGGCATCGTCGCCGCGATCCACGATCGGAACCGCACGGGACGAGCGCGCGTGCTCGACCTCTCGAACCAGGACGCCGTCTTCGCCATTACGGACTCGGCGGTGAGCATTCATCAGGCCATCGGCGCCAACAGCGAACGCGTCGGGAACCAGCACCCGTTCGCGGCGCCCTACGATTGCTTCGAGGCCCGCGACGGTTGGGTAGTGGTGGCCACCGCCAGCAACAAGCTCTTCCGCATCCTCTGCGAAACGATCGGTCGGTCCGATCTGGCCAGCGACGAACGCTTTCGGAGTCACCGGGGCCGTGCCCGGAATCGCGAGCAGCTGAACGCCATCATCGGAGACTGGGTCCGGGAGCAAAGCTGCGACGAGGTCCTGGCAGTGATCGGTCCTGGCGGTGCGGAGCTTCCGTGCGCGCGGGTGGAGGGACCCGAAGCGCTGGTTGACGACGCACAGCTGCTGGCTCGCGGCATGCTCGAGCGCCATCCCCATCCGACCCTGGGCGAGGTCGTGTTCCACGGCAATCCACTTCACTTCTCGAATGCTGAGCCGCGGGCGCGCGCGCTGGCTCCCGACCTCGCGGAGCACAACCGCGAAGTCTATGGGGAACTCGGTCTCACGGACGCGGAGCTCGCAGAGCTGTCGAAGCAGGGCGTCATCTAAGAAGTTCTTTCAGATCCTTGACGCCGCCTTCACGGTGCACAGGTTTTCGCGCATGGACCGAGGGGCCCCGAAAAGGCCACCTCACCGAGCAAGGAGGTAGGAAGCGCCATGAGAGGCTTCATGATTCCCCGCATGTCACTGCGTCCCGTAGTTGCGGCGGCCTGGGGTCGACGCGATATCGATGGATTCTTCGACGATTTCTGGAAGGATCTTGCCCTGACACCGCTGGTTGGCGCCGAGCGCACCGTGGCAGGCTTTGCGCCGAGACTCGACGTGAAGGAGAACGACGATGAGTACGTCATCACCGTCGAGCTCCCCGGCCTCGAGGAGAAGGATTTCGACATCTCCCTCGAGGAAGACGTCCTCACCATCAAGGGTGAGAAGAAGTCGCGGTACCCGGAGGACCGCGAGGACTACCACCACCTGGAAACGGCCAGCGGTCACTTCGAGCGACGTCTCCGGCTGCCGGAAGGCATCGACGCTGATTCGGTCAAGGCGAGCTTCAACAACGGTGTCGTGAGCATCGCGCTCCCGAAGACCGAACAGCCGCAGCCGGAAGTCCGAACGATCCCGGTTTCTTCGAGCTGACTCGAGGCGAAGCATCGTCGAGCATCAGGCCGGGTCCGCCATCCGCGGGCCTGGCTTCGATGCCTTTCATCGGGCGTCGTGAAAGATGATTCCCAGGGTCGTGCGGCGGCCGCTGTGGATGCGGCTGACCCCGTGGCGAAGCTGGGCGCGGTAGAACCCGCGTGTTCCCCGAACCGGCCGTTCGCGGGTCGGAAAGACGATTCCCTCGCCACGCGAAAGCCGGATGGCCTCGGCCCGAGCCTGCATTCGAGGCCGCTGCTCCATCAGGAGAAACTCGCCGCCCGTGAAGTCTTCGTCCGGTCGATCCAGCAGGCAGGCGACTTGGAGCGGAAAGGCGACGTCCCCGTAGAGGTCCTGGTGGAGACAGTTGAAGCCACCGGTCCGGTAGCGCAACAACAACGGAGTTGGCCGCAGCTGGTCGTGAGCCTTGCAGCGCTTCAGAAAACGCGAGTGGCTCGTCGGAAGTCGATCGTCTCGTCCGAGCCGCTTGTTCCACTGGTTCGCGACGCGAGCCAGGGGTGGGTAGAGATGGCGCCGCAGTTGCTCCACCAGCGGCGGGAGCGGGCGGTCGAAATAACGGTACTCGCCCTCTCCGAAACGATGCAGGGCCATGTCGATGTGGGAGCGGAAACGCTTCCGGTCGTCGTAGAGTTCGTCGATTGCGCGGCACTCGGCGCTCTTCAACAGGCCAGGTAGCCGCGCATAGCCGCGTTCGTCGAGCTCGCTCGTCACTCGCTCCCAATCGAAACGAGCAATGCGTTCACGGATCTCCAGGGTTCCTGACACGCCCCCATCTTATCTCGCGACCGAAGCAGCCCGTGCCGTTTCCGGACGTCGATTGCCACGAATCGGCCACGGGCCCGCGAAATCGGCCGCAGGAAGCCTGCGAAGTCCCCGAATTCTCGATGTCTCCGAGGGGCCGACGTCTTCGAGCGTGGCCGCAGGGGCGCGGAACGCCTAGCTTCAGCCAGGCGACGGAGAGCTGAATGAACTTTGGATTCACCGAAGAGCAGGAGCTGCTGCGGGCCGAGGTCCGGAAGTTTCTCGATCAGAACTGTCCTCTGGAGGAGGTGCGCAAGCTCTGTGAAACCCCCGAGGGCTTCTCGCGCAGCCTCTGGGAGCGCATGGCTGAGCTCGGCTGGGTCGGGTTGACCATCTCAGAGGAAGGCGGCGGTGTCGGTCTGGGATGGGTCGACCTGGTGGTGGTTCTCGAAGAGGTCGGGCGATCGCTCTTCCCCTCGCCGCTGCTCTCGACGGTTCTGGCCGCCAAGGCCGTGGACCTGAATGGAACCGAAGCGCAGAAGAGCCGTTGGCTGCCGGGGTTGGCGGACGGCTCACGGATCGGTGCGGTCGCGATCACGGGCGACGAGGGACGTCTCGATGCCGCCGGCATCGCGCTCGAGGGACGGCCCGACGGGGACGATTTCACGCTCGACGGCGAGAAACTCCTCGTCATGGACGCCCAGAACGCGGACATCCTCGTGGTCGCGTTTCGGACCGGCAGCGGTGAGGAAGATCTCTCGCTGGCCGTCGTCGAGCGCTCGGCCAAGGGGCTCAATATCGAGCCTCACCGCACGATGGATCTCACCCGCAGAATGGGGCGTCTGCACTTCGATGGCGTCAGGGTCTCGGCGGACGCCCTGCTGGGATCGGCGGGCTCGGCCTGGGCGGCGATCGAGCACCTGCAGGATTGTGCTGCCGCTGCGGTCTGTGCCGAGATGGTCGGTGCAGCCGAGGGTGCGCTGAAGCTCACGACCGATTTTGCGAACCAGCGTGTGCAATTCGGTCAGCTGATCGGCCGATTTCAGGGCGTGAAGCATCCCTTGGCGGAGATGTTCATCGACATCGAGTCGTTCAAGTCGCTTTGCTACTATGCCGCGTGGTTGCTCGACGAGTGTTCGCCCGAGGCGCCTCTGGCGGTTTCCCGCGCCAAGGCCTACGCCAGCGAATCGTTCGCCAGGATCGGCGTCGACTCGGTTCAACTCCATGGAGCGGTTGGGTACACCTGGGAATACGACATCCAGCTCTATCTCAAGCGCGCGAAGTGGGCGCGTCCGGCGTTCGGAGATGCTGAACACCACTACCAGCGTGTCGCGAAATTGAGAGGTTTCTGATGGACTTCAATTTCACGCCCGAAGAAGAAGCATTCCGTGACGAGGTGCGTGCTTTTCTCGATGAAAACCTGCCCGAGAATGGCACGCGGGACATGGAGGCCGTGGCCGAGTTTCAGCGCAGGATCCGCGAAAAGCGCTGGGTCGGTTTCTCCTGGCCGAAGGAAATCGGCGGAGGCGGCGGCTCCATCATGGAGCAGGTGATCCTCAAGGAGGAGATGGCGCGTCGCAAGGCGCCAGCCCTGGGTGCCTGCTTCATGGGCCTCGCCTGGGTGGCTCCGGCGCTGATCGAGTACGGCACCGAGGAGCAGAAGCAGCGCTTCATTCCCGACATCCTCGACGGAAAGTACCAGTGGTGCACGGGCTACTCAGAGCCTGGCAGCGGCAGCGATCTGGCCTCGCTCCAGTGCCGGGCCGTGCGCGAGGGCGACGAGTACATCGTCAACGGGCAAAAGATCTGGACGTCCATCGCCATGTGGTCCAAGTGGATGATCCTGCTGGTGCGTACCCAGACCGACGTGGAAGCGAAGCACGACGGCATCTCCTGCCTGCTCGTGGAGATGGAATCTCCCGGCCTCACGGTGCGTCCGATCAAGAACATGGCGGGTGGTGATATGTTCGCCGAGGTGTTCTTCGACGACGTGCGGGTTCCCGTCGAGAATCGGCTCGGCGAAGAGAACCAGGGTTGGAAGGTGACGGTCTCGGCCTTGGCCCACGAGCGCTCGAGCATCTCCGAGGTCTATGGCCTGACGCGAAGCCTCGAACGGATCAAGGTGCTGGCGAAGTCGTGCCATCGCAACGGGCGGCCGGCGAGCGAGGATCCGGGGTTTCGGAGCCGCTTTGCCCGGGCCGACGCACGGATCGAGGCCATGCGGCTCAATGGGATGCGCTTTCTGACGAAGCAGCTCAGGGGCGAGCCGCTGGGCAGCGAGACCTCGATCAACAAGCTCCACCGGGCCCAGCTCGAGATCGAGCTGGGCGAGCTGGCGCTGGAGATCGAGGGAGGGCTGGGGGTCCTGGTACAGGGCGATTCGGCAGTGCCCGACGACGGGCTGTGGCAGCGCCACGCGCTGTCCTGGCCCGAGGTGGTGATTGGAGGCGGGACGCCCAACATCCAGAAGAACATCATTGCCGAGCGGGTGCTGGGCCTTCCCAAGGACTGATTGAGGGTCGATGGAACTTCGCGAGCGAATCGAGAACCGATTGCGTGACAAACTCGCGGCGGAGCGCGTCGAGATCGTCGACGAGAGTCACCTGCACGTGGGCCACGAAGGTGCGCGAGGCGGTGGCGGCCATCTCCGGGCCGTGATCGTGTCCGATCGTTTCGCGGGGCAATCGGCCGTCGAGCGACAGCGGATGGTCTACGGCGTGCTGGCCGACGAAATGAAGGCCGAGATCCACGCGCTGTCGATGCAGACCCTCACCCCAGACGAATGGAACCAGCAGGATTAGCCGATTCCAGGTCTTGGCCCCGAACTCCGCGGAGCACGGGTCCGCGTCTACACGACCCCCGACGCCGGCCGTGGCGAGCTGCATCGCGGGCTGGCGCAGGACACGGTGATCCGGGCGTGTAGCGGGGCCTTCGCCGTCCAGGCAGTCTGCCGTCTAGGAGGGCGGCTTCGTCCTCAGGAGCTTCTCGAACGCGTCCGCCGCCAGTGGCTCCGAGAAGAGGAATCCCTGCGCAGATTCGCAGCCGTGTCGCCGCAGGAACGCCAGCTGCTCCTCGGTCTCGACGCCTTCCGCGATCACTTGGAGATCGAGTCCCCCCGCCATGGCGATGACGGCCCGGACGATCGCAGCGTCAGCCCGGTTCCGCGTGACGTCGATGATGAAGGTCCGGTCGATCTTCAGATGATCCAATGGCAGGTGCTTGAGATAGCTCAGCGACGAGTACCCGGTGCCGAAGTCGTCGACCGAGATGTGGATGCCCTGCTCGCGAAGCGCCATCAGGGTGGTGCGGACCGCGGCGTCCACCGAGATCAGCGACCCTTCCGTCAATTCGAGGACCAGGTACTGGGGGTGGAGGCCCGTCGAATCGAGCGCTCGTTGCACCATCGGGAGCAGGGATGGACCCATGAACTGACGGCTGGCTACGTTGACGGACACTCGCAGATGGGGAAGGCCCTGTTGCTGCCAGTACACGTTCTGTCTGGCGGCCTCGTTCAGCACCCACTCGCCGATCGGTACGATCAGGCCGGTTTCCTCGGCGAGCGGCACGAACTCCATCGGCGAGATGATGCCGGTCTCCGGCTCGATCCAGCGCAGAAGCGCTTCCATGCCGACGATGTCGCGGCTTTGCACGTCGACGATCGGTTGATAGACGAGCTGGAACTCGTCGCGTTCGAGAGCGCGCCGGAGCTTGCTCTCGAGCGTGAGGCGCTTGTGCACGGCATCGTGCATCTGGGTCGTATAGAAGTGGTAGGCGTTTCCACCCTTTTCCTTGGCGTAGTACATGGCCGTGTCCGCGTTGCGAAGGATCGTCTCCAGGTCGTCTCCATCATCGGGGTGGATCGCGACTCCGATACTGGCGGTCACGATCACCTCCTGGGACCCGAGATGGAACGGCTCTGCAACGGTCTCGAGGATGCGTTGGGAAATTCGGGCCAGGTCGTCGATGCGACTCACGTCGGTCAACAGAAGTGTGAACTCGTCTCCGCCCAACCGGGCAAAGGTTCCGGAGCGGACGATCCGCTGCAGACGCTCGCTCAGACTGATGAGAAGCCGGTCGCCGCTCTCGTGACCCAGGGTGTCGTTCACGCGCTTGAAGCCGTCGAGGTCGAGCAGGCAGATGGCGACCTTCCGATCGTGGCGCTGCGCCTGGATCAGCGCTTGCTCGGCGCGCTCCTTGAAAAGCAGCCGGTTCGGAAGACCGGTGAGCGTGTCGAAATAGGCGAGCACACGCTTCTCTTCTATCGCGAGTGCGGTGGAGATGGCCATGGCCGTCTGGTCTGCGAGCTGTCGCGCGAAGACCAGGCGTGTCGGGTCCACGTCCTCCGGGTTGTCATGCCGGCAGACCAGTGCTCCCGCAACTTCGCCTTTTATCAAAAGCGGCAGGATCACGGTGGCGCCGGATCCGTCGTCACCGATGGCGCGCAGGGCTTGCGAGCGTTTCTCACCCGGAAGCACCACCAGGTGCGATGCGTGGGAATCGAGCCAGCGCCGCTCGCCCGCCGTGAAGCCCTCGATCTCCAACATGGCGCGTTCGTCCGGTGCCCCGGAGGAGGAGAAGACGCGGAGTCGGTTCGGCGACTCCGCGGTGGTCACCATCAGTATGATCTCGTCGCACGAATACAGATCACCCATTCGAAACAGCACGAGATCCGCGATGGCGTGAAGATCAAGTGCCGACATCACGGCGCGGCCAATGTCGATCAACGACGTCAGGGCATCGAACTGGTCTCTCAGATTCCGGGCCATCAGATTGAAGGAGGAGGCCAGTTCCTCGAACTCGTCGCCGCTGGTGACGTCGAGCTCTACAGCGAAGTCGCGCTCGGCGATCCGGCGAGTGCCTTCCTTGAGTTGGTCGAGGGGTTCGAGGCGCTTTCGCAGCTGGCTGATCGTGAGGAGAGAAACACTGAACAGGCAAATCAACATTACGGGAATGAACGTGAGCCGGAAATTCTCGATCGGCGCGAGAACCGAGGCTTCGGGTTCGATCAGGACTACGGTCCAGCTCGGGATCCCGAAGGTAGGCTCCAGAAACAGCTTCCAGTAGCGTCCGAGGAAACGCTTGCCATCCTGATGCCAATCGATGGATCCCGCGATGCTTCGCTCGTCGCCGCGAACGAGATCTTTGGGAATCGAAGAGTGCGTGTCGAGTGAGCAGGCGAGGACGCGAAGCTGGTCGTCGAGCACGCAGAATTCGGCCATCGGGGGGAGCGTGATCCGGTCGCCGATGTCGAGCAGGAAGGGAATCGAGATCGTGCCGACCAGGTCGATGCCCCTTCGCGGGCCGAGGTGTTGATGGATCTGCACGCGCAGATCGCCCATCGGTTGGCGGGTGGTCGTGACGATGGGGCGCCCCTGCTGGTAGGTCTCCATCAACTCCGGCAGGAGTGCATCCTGGTCGACGGCATCGCCGAACACCGGCTGGAAGCCGGCGTCGGGATCGAGCCGCACAGCCAGCGAGTCCAGCTTTCCGTGGAGTTCGCCTGCAGAAGTTCGCAGAAACGTCAGGTCGTCGGAGCCCTCGGGGATCGGAAGGGAGACCAGTCCCGCGTGGACCTGCTGAAGCCGTGCCAGGATCGCCAGCGCGGTCGCCTTGCTCGCGTGATGCAGGCGCTTCTCGCTTTCGGCGCGAAGCCCGGCCGTCACTTGGTTCAGGGTCACGAAGGCCAATGTGACCAGGGGAACCAACGCGCAGAGCACGAAGATCAACAACAATCTGCGGGCGAACTTGCTTCGGAGCAGGCGCCGGCGTTCTTTCATGGCCGCCGCCTAATAGTCGACCGCTACGCCGATGAAGGCGCCGTCGTTCGCTCGGATGATGTCGTCGCGGCTGGCCATTGCAGTCAGCGGCGCGACGGATTGTCCGTCCGGCCCCTTGCTGTAGAGGTCGTAGTCCGAATTGATCGGGTGGAGGTTCTTGTCCTTGCGGATCTTGCTCATATCGGGGCCCGAAACGGTGCCCAGGTTCAGGTACTCGTACGGATTGCCCCAGGCGTCCACCGGAGGTGGCTTGATGGCGGCGGCCAGCGTCTCCGGCAGCTCGCCAAATTCGGACCGGTAGGATTCGATTCGCCCCTCGATGGCGCGGAACGCTGCGATCGTCTCGGTCCTCCGAGCCTTCTCGTGATAGCCCGTGTACTGGGGCACCGCGATCGCAGCCAGCAGGCCGACGATGGCGATTCCGATCATCATTTCGATCAGCGTCCAAGCCAGGCGGCACTGGCGCTGAAAATCCGTTCCCAGCTGCACGGCAGACATCTCCCGATCGCGTACGGCGTCGGTTGCTTATCGACCAATGGGGAAAAGCAGTTGATCTATGTTTTGGCATCAGCGGGTGGCAGAAGGCGCCGAAGGCCTCCGCGCCAAGAGGGTTTTCGGCGGATCGGCGGCGGATTGGACGAAGTTTCCGGTTAGACGAAATCCCGGACCCAGACCGCCAGGGACACCGAAAAGCCCGCTGCGTTGCGGTGTCCGCCGCCGCCGTGGGATTCGGCGATCTTGGATACGTCGAGGTCGCCGATCGAGTAGATCGAGGCGTCGACCCGGTTGCCCGTGATCCGGTAGACGAGGCCCCGGGGCCGTCCATAGCTGGCGCGCTTGGCCAGCTCGTGGCCGATGGCCGCGCGCTGATGGCGGGCGTTCACCGCCTCGATCCGATCCGTTCCGATGGCGATCGGGTGGGCCGACTGCAGCGCGCGCTCGACCTCCATGCGGTTGGTCCGAAGGATGTGCTCGCCTTCGTTCGCCAGCTCTTCGATCGGTCGCGAAGCCAGCTGCTCCCAGGACTCGAAGCTCAGCGGGTAGGAGCCGATCGCCGCATTGACCTGCTCCGAGTCCGACAGCTTCCAGTTCCAGAGATCTTGGTCCTCCACGTAGCGAAGCAGCGGAGGAGCTTCGTCGTCGGGGTGGAAGTGATTCCAGGCGAGAATGGCTCCCGAGTGGTTGAGGTCGAAATGGATGTAGTGATCATCGCCAGCCAGTGAATTTTCGACGCCCGGATCGGAGGTGTAGCGGTCGCGCGCGGTTATGTGGTGGTCGAGTACGATCACCCGGGCCGCGAACTCGCCGAGTGACCGGAGCACTTCGTTCTGGGGCGCGATGTCGACGAAGACGACGGTTTCACCATCGTGGCGTCGCGCGTCCAGGGAATCGTCGTGGCTCAGGGCCACGAAGCGGGCGTCGTCGCCCCAGGCCCGCCAGACGGACCAGGCTGCCCCGAATCCGTCGGGACAACCGGCGTGGAAGTAGCAAGTGCGCGTCACGGGACGAAGGTACCCCAATCACCGGGCCCGCGAAGCGCCTCACGCGGGCGGATTCCGCACAAGAGTCGATTCAGAGCGGATCCAGCTTCTCGCCCGCTGCGATGGCCCGCTCGGCCAGCGAAGCTTCGTCCGATTCGAGGTGTTTCATCGCCAGCAGCAGGAAGACGGCGGCCAGGCCGTTCGCACACATGGACCAGCGCATGGCAGCCGGGAGATCGTCGAGCAGGTCTGACAGCAATCCGATCGTGTAGGGCCCCAGTGCGAATCCGACGAGCGTAATCACCAGGATGTAAAACGCCGAGGCGATGGCGCGCATTCGTGGGAGCACGAGGTCCTGGACCGTCGATGCTCCCGCACCGATCCACATCGATGCGAACAGGGTCAAG
>SMWR01000029.1 GCA_004356735.1 Deltaproteobacteria bacterium | reverse complement strand
GTGGCGCTGGCACAGCTCCCAGAAGAAGGGCAGGCCCAGCAGCATCGGCGAAACCATCACGGCGCGAGCGCCACATGCTTCGGCGAAACGCAACGCGCGCAGGACGCGCTCGGGAGAACCGATCAGGTTCGGAACGTAGAGCGCCCTGTGGCCGGTCGCGTCTGCCGCGCGTTCACATGCGGCAAGACAGGCGGGAATCCGCTCTTCCAGACGGCTCCACTGCTGGTCCGCCAGCCCGTGGTCATCCTTGATGACGTCGATGCCGCCGCGGGCGAAGGTCTCGCAGAGATCGGCCAGCGCCGGGGTCGAGAGCCCCATGGGCTTGATCGCCGTACAGGTCAACGGACGATCGTAGATCCCCGCCGCTTTGCGGATCCCTTCGATTCCGAAGCGCGGACCGCCCATGGCATCGAGAAGCTCGATCGGAGCTTCCAGATCGACGCAGCGGCAGTCGGCGTGAAGCGAAGAGTTCCCGAATACGACGTTCAACAGCTGGGCCGGGTCCAGCGCCGTTGTCTCCAACGGATAGGCGATCACGGCCCGGAAGCCGCCCGCCGGGTCGGCCTCCAGCGACTCGACCCGGCCCATCACCTCGCCCTCGATCATCGGGTCCGTGACGGCCGAGCGCGGCACCTCGACGGTCTGTTCGAGGGCGACCTCGGCGGCGCGAGCCGGAGCTTCGGCCGCTTCCACCTCGAGGTGATAGGTCACACGCAGGCTTGTCACGGGCGCCGATGGTAGCAGTCGACGCACCGGAGACCGCCATCTGTCGGGTGCAGACAGTGGTTCGAGACGAAGGTCGAGACGGAAAACCCGTTGCGCTGGAGACCCTCGGTGGATCGCCGCGGGCGGGTTTCCGTCTCGTCAGGCGCCGTGGACCCGACGCCCCTCACAGAACGTGATGCGGACCTGCCGACTCGAGAGATCCCTGCGCGCCTCGGACCACGGGCGCGTGAGAAGACACAGGTCTGCAAGCGCGCCCGCTTCGACCCGGCGCGGCGCACCACCGGGTGCGTTCGACGGCGTCGTGAACAGCGCGAGCGCCCGCTCGGGCGCCAGCGCTTCCTGCTCTCCCATCACCTGACCCCGGCGAGTCGATCGCTCCACGGCCGCTCGCATGGCATTCCAGGGGTCCGGATCGCCGAAAGGTGCATCGGTCCCCCCTCCGAGCGGGATCCCCGCTTCGAGCCAGCCGCGACACCGGTACAGCCAGGCACGCTCGCCCACCTCCACCTCCTCGAGATAGGCGTCGCCGCGCTCGTGAATGAAGTTCGGCTGGGTCACCACCGTCAGGGGCAGCTCGCTCAGGAGTTCGACGACATCGGGCGGCGCAACCGAGGCGTGCTCGATGCGATCTCCAGGGTGCGACCCGGCCGCCGCGAACGCGGTCGCGGCCAGCACCAGCTCCGCACGGGTGACACAGTGGACGGCGACCGGCCGATCGATGGCGTGGGCGTCTCGCATCCAGCCGACCAGCTCGTCGAACTCCGGCAGTGCGTCTTCGGCGAGCAGGAGTTTCCGCGCACCGCGCTCGACACGGTGCGTGGGGGTGTCGGGCAGGTCCGCCCGACCCATGACGATCAGACGTTGGGGCAGATCGCGACGTGCCACCGCGCTCCCGAACGCTTCGAACTCGACCGGACCATTGCCCGGGGTCGCATCGGTCACCCCGGTGACACCAAAGCCCGCGAGACAGGCTCCGACCCCAGAAAAATCGGGGGGCGACGCCTCGCCGAGACGCTCGCGCAGCCAGCCGTCGATGCGCAGCAACCTGCCGTTGGCACGCCCATCCGCACTGCGTTCGACACCCGGAACGTCGATTGCCGCGTCGAGACCGAGTCTGTTTGCGCCCAGTGAGTTCACGATCCAGAGAGCACCACTTCGATGCTGGATGCGAAGCGGGCGATCCGGCTCGAGGCGATCCAGGCTCCAGCGGTCCAGCGGGCCCGCGACCGAATCGTGGTAGCCCACGCCCCGGATCCAGCCGTCCCGTGGATTGGCGGACCGAAGCACCGCGGCCAGCTCGTCGCGATTGGATGGACCCGGCGGCCCGCAAACCACCGAACAGCGGGCCGCCGCCAGCGCGAAGAGGTGGAGGTGATGATCGTGGAGACCGGGAAGCAGCGCGCCCCCCTCGGCATCGACGACCTCTTCTCCATTGGCGGCGACGAGGCCTTCAGCCAGCTCCGAGATTCGATCGCCAACCAGACGAACGTCGCGCAGCTCGCCATCCCCGATCTCGGCGCGCCGGATCAGCACGGCTTCGACAAGGACTCGAGCACGGTCCCGGTGTCCAGGCCCAACGGTCGTGCGGCCTGGCTCGGCACGCGAGTCCGGGGCGGCAGAACCGGAACGCGCTGGTTGCCGTGGACGACCTGCCAGCCCTCTCCCGACGCTTCGACTCTTGATTTCGTCACCGAACCGGCCTCGTTCAACGAACCGGCCTCGTCGAACAGACCGGCGCCGTCCAACAGATCGGCCACGCCGTCACGCAGGGCAACGTCGAGCAGGTGTCCACCGCCGAGTTCGAGCGAGACCAGGATCGCCAGGGCCGCGTGGATCCCCGCGAGGGGATCCGCAATTGCATCTCCACAGAAGAGGGGCCTCTGCTCCGAACCCGTGGCCACGGCCAGTCCGGCACCGACCGCCGCGTCATCGCCGAAGGCGACCCGCGGCAACGCGCCGTCCTCGCGCCCCCAGCCCGTGATGCTCAACCACACCGCGCCGGGATGGCTTCGCACCCAATCATTCGCATCGATTCCGAACTGGCCCAGAGCGCGCGGACGCGCGCTCTCCACCACCACGTCGGCGCTGTCGAGCAGGCCCCACAGCGCGCGGACGCCATCGGGAGCGTCGAAGTCGAGGGCGACGCTCCGCTTGCCGGCGTTCAGGAGATCGAAGAATGCGGCCGGACCCGAGCGCGCACCGTCGGGACGTTTCCGGCTCTCGACCTTGACGACCTCGGCTCCCGCCACCGCGAGAAGCTGGCTACACAGCGGTCCCGCCCACAGCGACGAGAGATCCACGACCCGGATCCTCCGCACTGAGCGCCGGACGCCCGGCACTGCGCATCGGACGACGCGACACCAGGGCGACGGACTCGTCGGCCAGTCTGGATTGATCGGGGGCGGATTCACGCGGGACGCAGGCGCGACCGGAAGGCTCAAAAGGCGGGCGCGTTCCAACAGGTCTGCTTGCGTCCGAAGCGCAACGCCGCGCCGCGCAAGCTCCCAAGCATCGCGGGCGTCGCCCCACTCCGCTTCGAGCCAGGCCGGCAGGCTCGCGACATCGTCCGGCCGCGCCAGGTTGAGCGCCAGCCAACCGTCGCTCGCCCGGAGCAGCCGACAGCTCCCGCTGGGCGACACGTCCCCCTGGCGTTCGAATCCGAAGATCGCAGCTCGTTCTCCCAGCAGCGCGGCGCCATCGATCCGATCGAAGCCACCCCCCGGTGCCAGACGGTGGAGCCGATCGAGCCCCTCCGCTGCCCGGGTCGCAAGTGGCGCGGGTGCGAGCCGCGGCGGGGCGTCGGGCTCGCCGCTGAGCCACATGGCCCCGGATTGCGCCCAGTCGAAGTCCGCGCCCGATCCGCTGCGACCCTCGGCTTCCGACCAGCCGAGGCCCGTGGCCTCCAGCAGCGCATCACCCGTCGTCGGTTCGAAGCCGCGCGACGCTCCGGCTTGGGGGGCAATCGTCATCGGTGCATGATATCTCCCGCACCACCCCATGTCGGAAGCACCCCGCATCGATTCCGCCGCCGAAGCGCCCCTCGACGAGCTCGCGCGGGCGCGCGGCCGCAGGCTCGCCATCTCGAGCCACCCGTTCGGGATGACCTTCTTGATGGTCTTCACCCAACCGCTTCCGACGTTGGCCCTGCTCGCCCTCGGCGCCTCCGAAACCCAGGTCGGATTGCAGATCGCGGCCGTGCAGGGAACCCTGCTGCTCCAGCTTCCGACCTTGCGGCTGGTGGCTCGCCTCTCCAAGCGTTCGATCCTGGTCGGCGGACACCTGTTCGCGCTGGCGGCTTCCGCTCCGCTGCTGCGCTTCGACAGGCTGGCCGATCTCCCGAACGAGACGGGCGTGTGGATCGCGCTGCTCTGCTTCGCGCTGCTGGCGGCCGCGGGGTCGATGTCGAACACCGTCTGGTTTCCCCTGCTGCGCGCCTTCGTCGAGCCCGACCGCATCGGTCGATTTTTTGGAACGCTTCGCACCGGTTGGCACTTGACGCTGATCTTCTTCTTCATCGCTTCCCAGTGGTGGCTTGAAAAACACCCGGGAGGGTTCGGGCCCCTCTTCGCTGTCGCCTGGAGCTTGGGTCTGCTGCGCACGATCCTGATCGCGCGGCTCCCCGAGCGAAGCGAGCGTACCGGCGCGCGGATCCGGATCCGCGAAGCCGTGGCGCTGGCGCGCGAGCCGCGGATGCGTCGTTACCTGATCGGCGTCGCCTGGTCGACGGGCGTTCGCGTCGCCACGCTGCCCTTCGTAATCGTGATGCTGCGCCGGGAGATCGGCTTCAGCGATGCCCAGATCGTCACCACCACCGTTGCCATGTTCGCCGGAGGGCTCGTTTCCCTTTACGGATGGGGACATCTCGTCGATCGCTTCGGCGCCGCTCCGATCTTCCGCATTACAAACCTCGGAATGGCCGCACTGGTGCTGGCCCTGGTCGGCGTGAGCGGAGCGGGGTCCGGAACGCTGCTGGGGCTGGTGGGCTTCTTCTTCCTGCACTCGCTGCTGGCATCGGGCTTTGGCGTGGCCGATACCCACGTGCTCTTCAACCTGACGCCGTCCCACGCCCCGTCGCGTGCGCTGGTCCTGGGCGCGGTCGCGGTCGGCATGATTGCCGGTCTCACGCCGGCGCTGGCGGGCGGGATCCTGGACGCTTCGCTCCACTCGAGTGCTGCGCCGCTCGGCGTCTATCGGGCCTTCTTCATGGTCATGGCCGCGGCCCAGGCCCTGGCGTTCCTGCCGCTGCGCGGCTTCACGAGAAAAGCTGACTCCGAGGACTGGAGGTGATTCCCAAGGAGGTTGTTCATCGAGAGCCCCTTCGACGAGTGTGGCGAGCCACTGCACGAATGCGCCATCGGTTCGAGCGACGAAGGGTTGCGGCACGGTTTCGATCAGCCGTGGTATCTTTCTTCGCCTTCGCAGAGGAGATTCCATGGCCCAGCTCAAACCCGGCTCGCGCCTGAAGAGCGCCGTATGCGACACCGAAGTGATGCTGATCGCTGCGCCCGGCGGTGATGTGGATGTCACTTGCGGCGGCGCAGCCCTCGTCGGCATCGCCGACGAGCCGCCGGCCGGCGCAACGCTCGCTTCGGATGCCGCCGACGGGACCCAGCTCGGCAAGCGCTACATCAACGAAGCCGGCGATCTCGAGCTGTTGGTCACGAAGCCCGGCAAGGGCAGCCTCGCCAGCGACGGAACCCCCCTCACGGTGAAGGGCGCCAAGCCACTCCCCGCATCGGACTGAAGCGTGAACCTGATGATGCTGCTGGAGATGGCGGCCCAGGGCTTCGGCTCGCGGGTGGCCATCCAGAACGGCGGCGACTGCCTCAGCTACGACGAACTCTACCGCGCCGCCGGTGCCGCAGCCCGGGAGTTCCGCGACAGCAAGGCCGATCACGTCTCGCTGCTCGACGTCAGCAGCCTGGCCGTGCCGGTTGCACTCTTCGCCAGTGCCTGGGCCGGACTTCCCTTCGTCCCGCTCAACTACCGCCTCAGCGGCCCAGAACTTGCCGCCTTGATGGCGCGCATCAATCCCGCGCTGCTGCTGACGGACGACGAGCGGGCGTCCAACCTGAGGACTCCAGCCGGCATCCAGGTCCGGGGCCGCGACAGCTTCCTCGAGGCGGCGCGAAGCGCCACTTCCCCCGAAAGCAATGACTGGGAGACGGACCCGGACGCCATCGCCATCCTGCTCTTCACCAGTGGAACCACAGGCATTCCGAAAGCCGCCGTGCTCCGCCACAAGCACCTGGTCTCCTACATCCTCGGCTCGGTCGAATTCGGTGCGGCCGGCGAAGACGACGCCGCGCTCGTGTGTGTCCCGCCCTACCACGTGGCCGGCATGGCGGCGCTGCTCAGCTCCGTCTACGCGGGGCGACGCGTGGTGCAACTTGCGAACTTTGACGCCCAGAGCTGGCTCGACCTCGCCCGCAAGGAGCGCGTCACCAACGCCTTCGTCGTTCCGACGATGCTGGCTCAGATCATCGACGCTCTGGAGGGGCAGACGCGCGCCGATCTGCCGCACTTGCGCTCGCTATCGTACGGCGGCGGGAAGATGCCGCTTTCGGTGATCGAGAAGGCGATGGCACTGTTCCCCGAGGCGAACTTCACCAACGCCTACGGACTGACCGAGACCAGCTCGACCATCACGATCCTCGACCCCGACGATCACCGGACGGCGGCCAACAGCGAGGACGACGCCGTGCGACGGCGGCTGGTCTCGGTGGGGCGGGCGCTGCCGAGCATCGAGATCGAGATCCACGACGAAGCAGGCCTGCCAGTCGCAGCCGGCGAACGCGGCGAGATCTGCGTACGCGGCGAGCAGGTGTCGGGCGAGTACCTGGGAACCGGCTCGCTGCTGAACGAGGCAGGCTGGTTCCCGACGCGGGACGCTGGCCACCTCGACGCCGAGGGCTATCTCTTTCTCGAAGGCCGCATCGACGACGTGATCGTGCGCGGCGGCGAGAACCTGTCGCCGGGCGAGATCGAGGACGTGCTGCTCGAGCACGAGGCCGTGGCCGACGCCGCGGTGGTCGGCATCCCGGATGAACGGTGGGGCGAAGGGGTCGCGGCCGCGGTCGTCCTCAAGACCGGATGCCAGGCCAGCGACGAAGAGCTCAAGGACTGGGTCAAACGACACCTGCGCTCCTCGCGCGTTCCGCAGCAGATCGGCTTCCGCGACCAGCTTCCGTACAACGAAACCGGGAAGCTCTTGCGCCGACGCGTGCGGGAAGACCTGGCCGGCGAGGCGTGAGCGCTGCGAAGCCGGACGTCCTCTGCCTGGATCTGGCCGAGGCCCTCGACCGGCTCGGCGACCCGGAATTCACCGAGGCCTGCTCTCCCCTGACCGGCTCGGGCCTGCTGGTGGTTCGCCTCGCGGGCGAGGCCCCCGTGACCGCACCCGACCGGCTCGAAGCGGCACTCGCGGGCCTGGTCCGACTCCCCTGTCCCACGCTTGGACTGCTGCAAGCCTCATCGCCCGAGGCCCAAGCCCTGGCCGAGCGAGTCGACGTGAGGGTCAAAACCGCTGACGAAGTCGAAGTGATCGCGCGCTGCGTCGAGCGCTCTCCGTGCGCGGCCCTATCGCTCGTGCAGCTGCTCCGGCACAGCGAGGCGCTCGACATCGAGGGCGGCCTGATGGCCGAGTCCTGGGTCTACTCGACGCTCCAGGCAGG
The DNA here is from genome assembly GCA_004356735.1 of Deltaproteobacteria bacterium. Taxonomy (GTDB): domain Bacteria; phylum Myxococcota_A; class UBA9160; order UBA9160; family SMWR01; genus SMWR01. The sequence continues at coordinate 849 of SMWR01000029.1, read as the reverse complement.
ACCCGAGTTCCAGGGCTGGCTGAAGTCCCGTTCCCCGACCCAGCCGCCGGTGCCCAACCCCGAGCCCGCGGTCCTGATGCACCGCGAGGGCAACACGCTGCGGCTGCGACTCAACCGTCCGGAGAAGCACAACGCCTTCTCAGCCGAAATGCGAGATGGCCTGTGCGAAGGGCTTCAACTGGCGCTTCGCGACGACAGCATCGAAGCGGTGATCCTGTCCGGCGAAGGCCGCTCCTTCTCGAGCGGTGGAGATCTCGACGAGTTCGGCAGCCTGCCAGATCCGGCCACGGCCCACGCCATCCGCTCGACGCGCAACGTGGCTCGCCTGCTTGCGGCCTGTGGGAAGCGCGTGCGGGCCGAGGTCCATGGCGCCTGCGTCGGAGCCGGCATCGAGCTACCGGCCTTCGCCTCCCGTGTGGTGGCGCAGCCGGACAGCTGGTTCCAACTGCCCGAGATCCAGATGGGTCTGGTGCCGGGTGCCGGTGGAACCGTCAGCCTGCCGCGGCGCATCGGCCGGCAGCGAACCGCCTGGCTCGCGCTCAGCGGCGAACGACTCGACGCGCAGCGCGCACTCGACTGGGGTCTGATCGACGAGCTGCGTTAGTCTTTGCCCGTGAGCCACGGTTGCTCAATCGAAGCCGATGTGCACACTCCTTTCCGGCGCGGCCTACCGTGCTTCGGGAGGTGAATCATGGTCTGGTGGCAATGGATCGTCCTGGGAGTCGTTCTGCTCGGCGCCGAAATGATGGTCGACGCCGAGTTCTATCTGGTTTTCCTGGGAGTCTCGGCGCTGACCGTCGGCTTGCTGGATCTCTCCTGGGCCGATAGCCCCATCTGGGCCGAGTGGTT
>SMWR01000196.1 GCA_004356735.1 Deltaproteobacteria bacterium | reverse complement strand
GCCACCACCGACGGCTCAGAGCAGACGAGCCCCTTGCCGCGCACATAGACCAACGTATTGGCCGTACCAAGATCGATGGCCAGATCGTGCGAGAACGCGCCTGCGATCGAATCAAAGATCATCCTGGCCAGGTCCCTCGAATGGGGGGGGCTTCCTACATGCTCTTCGGTGAGAGGCGGCAACAGTTGAGGGGAAGCTGGTCATTTCGTTGAGGCGCCGCCCGCCAGCAGGGCGCCTACGATTCCAGCCAGGCGGCTCCCGGGCGCCGTTGAGGCGCAGCCTCAGCATCGAACTCGCAGCTCCAGCCCGGATGCGGGCACCGGGGCGTTCGGGCGCCGAGTGCAAGCGGGGCTGGTGGCGGTCTAGCGGGGCTCTGGGAGCGTCGGGGTGGGGCCCTGGCTGACCAGTTGCTGGAGTTCAGCGATGGAGGATCTGACGCGGTCCAGATGCTGCTCATGGGCGTCCAGAGACTGCTGGGTCGCATCCAGCTCCACCGTGAGCGCGGTCACCTCCACCCGAAGCTCGGCGGCCTGACGGCTCTGGAGCCCCAACCCCAGCAGGGCGACGGCCAGCAGTCCAGCCAGGGCCCAGGCCAGTAGATTGCGGTCGCGGGAATCGCGCTCGGCGATCGAGGCAGAGGCCTCGGCCTCGGAGCCGCCGTGGATCACTTCGAGCTGCGGGGGGGCGTTGGACATGGTCAGCTCTGGATGACGAGCTTGGAGAGACTGGTCTTTCGTAGGTTCGTCTTCTGGATGGTGCGAACCAGCTCGGCCACCTTCTCGATGTCTGTCTCGAACGGATTGTTGCAGATCACCCGGACGTTGAGCAGATTGCCCAGCCGGATGTTCGACCAGTCGAGGTCGTACTGGATCGAGTTCTCTCGGGCGAGCTTGATGAACTCGCCGCGCATCCGCGCGCGGGTGTCCGAGGGCGGCTCGGTCTTGGCCTTGATGATCTCTGCATCGTTCAAGAGCCGCTCCACCGAACCTTTGCGCTCGAGCAGGTAGTAGAGGCCTCGGTTCATGCGCAGATCGTGGTACTGGAGGTCGAGCATGAAGACTCGTGGGTCATTCCAGGTGATGTCCCGCGCGTCCACGTAGCTCTGGATCATCTTGCGCTTGATCACCCAGTCGATCTGCTGATCGAGCTTGCTGATGTCGGTGTCGAGAGCATCGAGCACGTACTGCCACATCTCAATCGCGGTCCGAAGCTCATCGGAGACTGGATACTGTTCGCTGTATTTCTGGGCCATCTCGCAGTACTCGCGCTGGATCTGGATGGGCGAATACTCGCGACCGTTGTCCAGGCGCATCTTGCGCTTGCAGGTGGCGTCGTACGAGATGTCCTTGATCGCCTTGACCGGGTTGCGCAGCGTGAAGTCCCGATTGATGTAGTTGTCCTCGATCATCTGGAGGACCACGGCGCAGGTTCCGACCTTCAGAAAGTTCGTGTACTCCGACATGTTGGAGTCACCCACGATCACGTGCAGGCGGCGGTACTTCTCGCGATCCGCGTGCGGCTCGTCGCGGGTGTTGATGATCGACCGGTCGTTGGTCGTCGTCCCGGAGATCTTCTGGTAGATGTGCTGAGCTCGCTGGCTGATGCAGTAGTGCACGCCATCCTGGGTCTGGAAGACCTTGCCCGCGCCAATGTAGATCTGACGGGTGACGAGGAACGGGATCAGTTGCTCGGCGAGGTAGTAGAAGTCGACGTCGCGATCCACGAGGTAATTCTCGTGGCAGCCATAGCTGTTGCCGACGAAGTCGGTGTTGTTCTTGAAGATCGAGAGCTTCCCGGCGATGCGCTCTTCCCGAATCTTCTCCTCGGCGTAGATCTGGAGTTCTTCGAGGACCCGCTCACCGGCCTTGTCATAGAGGATCACGTCCCGCGGAGACGCGCACTCGGGCGTGGCGTACTCCGGGTGGCAGCCGGTGTCCTGGTAGAAGCGGGCACCGTTCTCGAGGAATACGTTGAGGAAATGTTCCGTTGTGATCAGCTTCTCGAAGAGGAAGCGGATCGCCTTTTCGACAGGCAGCGTCTTCCGCCCTTCGGGCGTGAAGATGATGCCGTATTCCGTCTCGATGCCGTAGATCCGCTTCTGCACGGTGGCTCCGCCTCGGCTCGGAAGGTCCTGTTAGTCGCTTCCCAGGGATTCCCTGAGTTCATCGGTGGAAAGCCGAGTGAACTTGCGTCCCGGTCGATTTCGATCCAGGACACAAACTTCGAGGTTTTCCGGCGATACTTGCGGCTGGCCATCCGATGCCCGCTGCAGCGCCCGTCGGCCGAGCTGAAGGGCATCCCCCAGGGACATATCTGCCCGGTAGTCACCGCGGAGCATCTCGTTGAGGTCGTCAGCGGCCCCTCCGATGACGCAGTAGCCCTGGTGATCGCTGATGCTCCCGTCGAACTGGATCCGATAGATCGCGTTCCGCTCGTGTCCGGCCAAGCTGGTTTCGCCCACCTCGGCCACGATCACCTCGACCTCCAGCGGCTTCATTTCCCGGGTGAATACATCACCGATGGCCTGGGAATAGGCATTGGCAAGGGCTTTTCCCCGCACGTCCTCACGGCTGTAGGAGTAGCCCTTGGTGTCGGCGTAGCGCACACCGATCTTCCGCAGCTGGTCGAACTCACTGAACTTGCCCACCCCAGCGAAAGCAATCCGGTCGTAGATCTCGCCGATCTTCGAGAGCGACGACGTGTTCTCGGCCATCAGCACCACGCCATCCTGAAATTCGAGGGTCACGCTGGACTTGCCGCGGCTGACTCCCTTGCGGGCATACTCGGCCTTGTCCTGCATGACCTGCTCGGGGGAGACGTAGAAGGGCATGTTCATGATCCACCCCCGATGATGGCGCGATAGATCGTTTCGATTTCAGAATCGGTCGCACGTTCGACACCGCCCTCAGTGCAGAAATCCACGATGGGATAAATCCCGCGCTGCAGGTCGACACCGCCCGTGGCGCGGTCCTCATCGGCCGCATCGGTCAGAGCCTGGATCGCGATTTTCAGGCCCGTTTCCTTCGCGATGTCGTGGGAATGGCTCTTCTTCAGCGACTCTCGAGCATAGAGACCGCCCGAACCCGTAGCTTCGAACTCGGCCTCTTCGTAGCGGCCGCCAGTCACATCGAACTTCCAGAGACGACCGGTCTGGCGTCGCAGGTCGAAACCCGCGAACAGCGGTATCACCACCAGACCCTGCATGGCGGCAGGCAGGTTCTGGCGGATCATCTGCGAGAGCTTGTTGGCCTTGCCGTCGAGCTCCAAGGCCTCGCCTTCGATCTTCTCGTAGTGTTCGAGCTCGATGCGCATGATTCGCGCCATTTCGATGGCGGGCCCCGCCGCCCCGGCAATCGCCATCAACGAGTGCGAGTCGGTCGCGAAGACCTTCTCGATGTCACGAGAGGCGACCCGGTTGCCCTCGGTGGCGAGACGGTCTCCGGCGACGATCACTCCGTCGCTGTACTTCAAGGCGAGGACCGTGGTTCCGTGAGGCAGCTTGCTCGAATCGAAGTGAACGGCTAGACGGCTCCAGTCTGGCACAAGCTGGGGGTGGTCGACGGCCAGGTGCTCCGAAAAACTGGAACCCTGGTATTTCCCACCGATCTGCAAAGGCAACTTCCCTTCCGTGTAGTGCGAAGCGCGCTGGCGTTGAGCGCGGTGTCGCGCTCGCTGAGTTCCTACTGGCCACCACGCTGGACGTAGTTCTTCACGAATTCCTCGGCGTTCTCTTCGAGGACCTCGTCGATCTCCTCCACCAAGGCGTCCATCTCTTCTTTGAGCTGTTCACCCTTCTTCGCGAGCTTCTGGGCGCCATCGGAGCCGTCCTTCCCGTCTCCGTCGCCCCCCTTCTTGGGCTGCTGCTTCTGGGTCTGGGTCGACTCGGCAGCCATGATCATGGGCAGATCGGAGGGATCTTGACTGTGGCTTCGATGCTTGTGCGGTTGGGTCGGTATCTTCATGACTCTCTCTCGGCGATGGGTCAGAGACTGAGGTTCTTGACGAGTTCAGCAGCGGTTTTCGAACGATCGAGCAGATCCTCCACATGGGCTTTCGAACCCCTGAGTGGCTCCGGCATTTGAATGCGCTTGATGGTCTCTTCATCGACGCTGAACGAGATCGAATCCCAGTTCACGCCGAAGACGGCGGAGCCGTATCGCCTCAAGCACTCTCCACGGAAATAGGCTCTCGTATCCTCCGGCGGCTTGTGGACCGCGACCAGGATCTCATCGTCCGTCACCATCCGTTCGGCCAGTCCCTGCCTCTCAAGGATATAGTATAGGCCCTTGTCCGGCCGCAGGTCGTGGTACTGCAGATCCAGCATATGCACCTGGGAAGCCTCCCAGCCCAGGGACTTACGCTCCATGAATCCATCGATCAGGGCCTTCTTCATGACCCAGTCGATCTGCCGGTCGAGCTCCATCGGATCGCGCTCGAGGCAGTCGAGCACGTAGGCCCACTTCTCGAGGATGTCCTTGGTCTCGGCGGTGTCGGTGTTCCCAACGTACTGCTGCGCCATCTCCAGGTATTCGGCCTGGAGCTGCACGGCGGTCAGGCGCCTGCCGTCCTCGAGCTGGATCTCCCGCTTGCACGTCGGGTCGTGGGAGACCTCCTTGATCGCCAGCACCGGATCGCGCAGCGACAGGCTGCGCTTGATGGCCCCATCCTCGATCATGGACAACACAAGAACCGTCACGCCCGTTCGCAGGTAGATCGTGTACTCGGACAGGTTCGCGTCACCGACGATCACGTGAAGCCGCCGGTACTTCTCCCGATCCGCGTGGGGCTCGTCCCGGGTATTGATGATTGGGCGCTTGACCATCGTGTCGAGGGCGACCTCGGTTTCGAAGAAGTCGGCCCGTTGGGAGATCTGAAAGTCGCAGGGCTGATTGCAATTCTCACTGCCCACCTTGCCTGCGCCGCAGTAGATCTGGCGCGTGACGAAGAAAGGCAGCAGGTGCTCGACCACCTGCTTGAACGGCGTGCGGCGGTCCATGAGGAAATTTTCGTGGGCGCCGTAGCTGTTGCCCTTGCGGTCGCTGTTGTTCTTGTAGAGCAGCATCTGGGTGCCCTCCGGCAGGAGCGCGTTGGCCTCGCGCCGGCTGGCTTCCAGGATCCGTTCGCCCGCTTTCTCGTGGATGACAAGATCGCGGGCGTTGGTCACCTCGGGTGAGGAGTACTCAGGGTGCGCATGATCGACGTAGAATCGGGCGCCGTTGATCAGCGTCTTGTTGCGCGCGATGTTCTCCTGCTGGTTGGGCGTGTACTTCTCCCCGTCCACCTGGAAGCCTCGCGCATCCGCCAGCGGATTTTCCTGATCGTAGTCCCAGAGAATCTCGCCGGTCGGGTCCTCGTGATAGGCGTTGACCAGCAGGACGCAGCTCGAGATGGGATCGAAGTCGGGATCACCCCTGACGGTGATCCCATACTCGATTTCCGTCCCCATCACCTTCGGTATGGCCATTCCATCTCCTGCGCATCGTTCGCGCGGCTAGAGATACTGGCCCGAGGAGACGTTCTCAATCGACCGTTCCGTGCGGCTGAGATTGGTGATCAAGGTGCGTACGTTGATGATGCGCTCGCCCTTCCGACCCGAGATCCGAGCCCAGTCGTCGGGGTTGGTGGTATTGGGCAGATCCTCGTTCTCCTTGAACTCATCGTTCACCGCCTGCATGAGGTCCTCAGTCCGGATCCCGCGCTCATCATGATCGATGGTGCGCTTGACGGCCATCTTCTTGGCGCGCGCCACGATGTTCTCGATCATCGCGCCACTGCAGAAGTCCTTGAAATAGAAAATCTCACGATCTCCCTTGGCGTACGTCACCTCGAGGAATTTGTTTTCATCGTCCGTTCGGTACATGCGCTCGATCGTGTCTTCGATCATCCGCTTGGCGATCACCTCGGGATCGTCTCCATACTTGGCTCGGGCCTCGGCGTGGAACGGCAGGTCCGCAACCAGGTACTTGGAGAAGATCTCGCGGGCGGCGTCCTGATCCGGGCGGTTCACCTTGATCTTGAGATCCAGACGTCCGGGCCGCAGCACGGCGGGGTCGATCAGATCCTGCCGGTTGCTGGCGCCGATCACGATCACGTTGTTCAGCGACTCGACACCGTCGATCTCCGCCAGGAACTGGGCCACCACCGTGGCCTCCATGTCCGAGGAGATGCCGGATCCGCGCATGCGGAACAGCGAATCCATCTCGTCGAAGAAGATCACGACGGGAACGTCCTCACTGGCCTTCTCACGGGCCTTCTTGAAGACCTCGCGCAGCTTGTGCTCCGTCTCCCCGACGTACTTGTTCAGAAGCTCGGGCCCCTTCACGTTGAGGAAGTACGCAATGGTCTCCTTCCCCGTACGCTCCTTGATGCTCTTGGCCAGGCTGTTGGCCACGGCCTTGGCGATGAGCGTCTTGCCGCAGCCCGGGGGGCCATAGAGCAAAATGCCCTTGGGCGGCCGAAGCTTGTGCTCCCGGAACACCTCCGGGTAGATGTAGGGAAGTTCGACCGAGTCGCGCAGGACCTCGATCTGCTCTTTCAGGCCACCGATCTCGTCATAGGTGATGTCCGGGATCTCCTCGAGCACGACTTCTTCGACCGAGGACTTGGGCAACTTCTCGAAGGCGTAGTTCGTGCGGGGATCGTAGAGGACATGGTCGCCGACCTTGAGCTTCTCCGACCGCAGCGGCACGGAGAGGGTCACCACGCGCTCGTCGTCGGCGTGGCCGAGGATGATGGCGCGGTTGTCGGCGATCAGGTCGACGATCGAAGCGATCTCGCCGCGCGGGATGTAGCCAGCGGGCTCCACGATGTTGAACGCCTCGTTCAACAGACAGAGCTGACCTTCCTCCAACTGGAAGGGATCGAGGTTCGGGTGAACGTTGACGCGCATCTGGCGCCCATCCACGAAGATCTCGGCCGTGCCGTCCTTGTTGGGTCGGCTGAAGATCCCGTAGTTGTTGGGCGGTGCGCAGAGCTTGTCGACTTCTTCCTTGAGCAGCTCGATCTGCTGCTTGGATTCCTGAAGCACGCTCACCAGCCGCTCATTCTGGCGCTCGGCGTCCGAGGCCTGCTCGCGCGTCAACTGGTAACGACGCCGCAGGGCCTCGAACTCGGAGACCAGGTGTTCGAGCCGGCGCCGAGACTCATCCGAGTCGCTTCCAAACAGCCGCATGGCGTCCTGCAGATCTTCCACGTCGTCCCGAGACGTCGGAGCGCTATCGGTGCGCTCGTCCCGATTCTCCTCGGTGGCATCCCCCCCACGCGGGCTGGACGACGAGATGCGGCGCATCACATCATGCACGAAGCTCTTCCGGCCCGACCCCGATTCGAACTCGCTCATTTAGATCGTCTCCTCGTTCTCCAGCCCCCCCAGCGGGGCGGTGGCGTTCCGAGGAATGACAAAGCAAGACCCGTGCCGACCCTCGACGACCTGGCGCACGACACTTCGCAAGCTTGGATGCGCAGCTGCGTATCCGTGTTCCAAATGGGATTGCAGTCGAGCTGGAATTCGCGCGGAATGAACGGAAACCGTGAGCCGAAAGTGACGTGAATTGTGGTCCGAGTGCCGATCATCGGTTCCCCCGTGCGCTCTCGCAGCCGAACACCAGCGTCCAAGAAACCGGCTTCTAGTCCGCCACTATCGCGCCTGTAGGGGAGGTGTCGGAAGACGCCGAACCTCTTGAAAACGCGCGTCTTTTCAAGCTTCAAGTCTAGCAGCCGTCGAACCCCGCGCAAGCGCGCAGAAGAGCCGGAAAGTCTGCGCAAGGAAAGCGTTCTCGACGCACGGCGTCGAAGCCCGGGCCGGCGGGCTGGCAATCCGACCGATCGGTCGTTCTCCGAAAAACGACGTTGTTGCACCAGAATGCATGAGAATACTTCGCGACTCTCTGAAAAATTGCGCATCAGGTGCCGCCTCTTGATGCGATCCTGCGTTCGAGTTGCCGGAATCTTGACGCATGGGCACGGAGAACAGACTCACGGACCCAATCTGCGCACTCCGCCGAAGCTTGCGGCATCGGGCATGCTACGGAAGTCGAATGCCCTCTTTGGGCAATCCTGGGGTCTTCCGATGGCCTCACGGCGTCTCCGGGAGCGGTTGGAGTTCGATCACGCTGACACCGTCCGGCACCTCGAAGACGAACACCGATGCGGCCGGGTCCAGGTTGATCTGCACGTCCTGGAGCCGAACGCGAGTCACGTTTCCCAGCAGGTCCTGGATTTCGGTCTCGATCAGATCCCCGCTCTCGAGATCCACCACCAGCCGCAACAGCTCGTAGGAGGTGGGTGCCCGTGGATGCAGCGTCAGCCGGGCGCGCTGCTTGCTACACGCGTCCGCGCTGACTTCGAACCCCTTGCGGAGGTCGCCCTCGCCCAGCAGGAACTGGAACGCGGCACCCGACATGAAGCCGTCGCCGACCGGCATCTTCTGGACCTCGGCGTGGGCGGGGTCGTAGATCCAGAGCCATCGGCCGTTACTCACCACCAGGCTCGGCTCGGGCTCCTCGTAGGACCAGCGCATCTTGCCGGGCTTGGCGAAGATGACCGTACCCCGGCTCGCGCTCACGGACCCGGCCGTTCCAAAGGCAACCGAACGCGTCGTCTGATCGAAGCGCGCTCGCAGGTCGCGGATCCCCTCATACCGCTTCTGGATGGACACCACGGCGCGCTCGAGACAGGCCCCGGTCGAGGGCTGCGGATCGCCTCCCGCAGCGGCTCCAGCAGCCAGCAGCAGGGCCAGCGACCCGAGCGCCGCCAGGCGTCGACCGTCGAAATCCGTCATCCAGGACTTCGACGCAGCGCGGGCCCGTCGATTCACGGCTCGATGGCACGGATGTAGACCTCGCGGGGCCGCGTCCCCTCTTGAGGCCCAATCGCGCCCTCGTTCTCCATCTGTTCGATCATTCGCGCCGCGCGGTTGTATCCGACCTTGAGGCGGCGCTGGATGTAGGAGATCGACGCGTTGCGAGTCTCGGCCACGATCGCGATGGCCTTGTCGTACATCTCATCGACGTCCTCGTCGGACTTCGAAGCATTGGATTCCGCCTCCAGATTGACCCGGATCAGGGTCTCGTCGAACTGCGGACCACCCTGACTGCGCAGAAACTTCACGAGCTTGCTGACCTCGTCCTCGGACACGAAGGCGCCGTGGATGCGCTGGAGCTTCGAGGTGCCGGGGGGCAGGTAGAGCATGTCGCCTTGTCCGAGCAGGTGATCGGCTCCGTTCTGGTCGAGAATCGTGCGGGAATCGGTTCGGGATGAAACCTGGAACGAGATGCGCGCCGGAAAGTTGGCCTTGATGATGCCCGTCAGCACGTCGACGCTGGGCCGCTGTGTCGCCAGCACCAGGTGGATGCCCGCAGCGCGCGCCATCTGGGCCAGCCGCTGGAGCGACTCTTCCACGTCGCGGGCCGACACGACCATGAGATCTGCCAGCTCGTCGATGATGACGACGATGTAGGGGAAGTGGACATACTCGACCTCTTCGCCCTCCTCCTCGCCCGGCTTGGGCTTGAGGCGGAAGGTCTTGTTCCCCTGCTTCAGCTCCTTCTCGACCCTGTCATTGTACTGGTCGATACTGCGGACCCCGAGCGCGGCCATGATCTGGTACCGCTCTTCCATCTTGGCAACGACGCCCTGGAGCGCTGCCGCGGCCCGCTTCGGATTGGTCACCACGTCGGCCAGTAGATGCGGGATGCCTTCGTAGATCGACAGTTCGAGCAGCTTCGGGTCGATCAGCAACAGCTTGAGATCGTCGGGCGACGCGCGGCACAGGATCGAGCAGAGCAACGAATTGAGGAATACGCTCTTGCCGGTACCGGTCGCACCGGCCACGAGCAGGTGGGGCATCTTGGCAAGATCGACATGGGTTGCGTTGCCAAAGATGTCCTTGCCGAGGGCGATTCCGAGTCGGTGGGAATTCGTCCGATAGGTATCGGACTCGAGCACGTCGCGGATGTAGACGGTTTCCCGCTCCGGGTTGGCCACTTCGATTCCGACGACGGACTTTCCCGGCAGCGGTGCGATGATACGCACCGACAGCGCCCTGAGCGCCAGGGCCAGGTCATCGGCCAGGCTCACGATGCGATTCACCTTCACGCCCGACGCGGGCTCGAACTCGTACATGGTGATCACGGGCCCGGGGTGCACGGTGATGACGCGCCCGCCGACCCCGAAGTCCGCCAGCTTCTTCTCGAGGATCCGCGAGTTCATGATCAAGCTGTCGCGGTCGTACTCGCGTTGTCGGCTCGCCGCTTCCCGGAAGATCGATAGATCGGGCAGTCGGTAGGGACCCGACGGTCCGGTCTCCTCGAAGCAGAAGGCTTCTTGCGTCCCGCCGCGTTCCTTGGCCCGGTCCGACGCGTGATCCACGATCATCGGGTCATCGCGACCTGCACGCCGCGCCAGCACACGCGTGACCGGTTCAGCGGCGTTCGCCTCGTCCTCCTCGGCGTCGTCCGTGGGCGATCGCGCGGCCGCGACGCGGGCCCGGCGTCGCCGCTGCTCCCGCCGGACCGCCAGGTTCTGGAAGCCGCGCTGGACGCCGTGGGCCAACTCGAGAGTGCCCCGCCGCAAGCCGAGCACGCCCGCCCTCAGGACTTCGAAAAGCTGCTCGCCCAGGGCTGCAAGCAGGCCTCCGAGCCAGCCGACCCCGATCCCGACCGCCCGCAGGGCCGCCCCCGTCGAGATGCCGGTCGCGCTCAGCGCGCCGATGCTGAAGATCACGCCATTCAACAACAGGGCTCCCCACACACCGACGAGGAAGCTCTCGCCCGCGGCCAGCTGGAGCCCCAGGGCACCGGCCGGAAGCTCGCCAAAACGCCCACCGAACGCGCGGTCCAACAGCGGCGGCAGCGTCGCCACGGTCACCAGCAGGATCGGGGCTCCGACCCAGAAGCGGGATGCCAGGCGCGGGATGCCGAAACCCAGCACCAGTCGCGCGCCGAAGACGCCCACCGCTCCGACCACGACGACGGCTCCGATGCCGAGGGTTCCGAACAGCAGCGCGGCGGCACCGGCACCGAAGAGGCCGGCGCGATTGCTCACCGGACCGGTTTCGAAGACCGGGTCCGCGATCGAGAAGGTGACGAGCGCCAGACCCACCAGCAGCGCCAGACCCAGCAGGCCGACTCCGACGCATTCCTGGAGAATGCGCGAAGAACTCTCGTCCCTCCCGCTCTTCTTCCGCCGCCGCGCGCGCGCGGTAGCCCTAGCCATGGCCACAACTGGTGGGTATCACGCCCTTCACCCCCCCGGGATGGGCAGTTTCCGTAGGGTAACGACCCACTCCCGTCGCAGCCAGGGCAGCCAGGGCAGCCAGCAGGTGGCTACGAACGGCGACGGCGACGATGGCCTGGAGGGTGTCGAGGTGGAGGCCGCAACTCTTTGAAGGGCAGAGGGGTCCGATCCAGACCTCAGGAGTCCCCGAGAGGAAGATCCCGTTGGCGTTTCCGCCGCGCAGCCGTCGCCGCCGGGCTCGCCCCCGATATCTCGCGATTCCTGCGATCGATCCGCCCCCGCTGGCTGATCGCCAGCGCCCAGCCAGAGAACGGGCTGGAGGTCAACTCGCGCTCCGCGACGAATTTCCAGACGTTGGGGATCGTGAAGATGCGCGCAGCAACGTCGGACCGTCCCGCTGCGATGCTGGAGAAAGCGTGAACACTCGTCAACACATCACTGAGGGTGAATCAAACCGCGTTCTCGCCGGATTTCATAGGCGTGATGCCGCCTGGACCGCTTGACTCCACGCCGGTGGGACGGGATGATTGGTCATCACCCCCTTTCGACGGAGAAAAGCCACGATGGCCAGTGTCAACAAAGTCATCTTGATCGGGAACCTGGGTCGCGACCCGGAGCTCCGCTTCACGCGCGACGGACAGGGCGTTGCGAACTTCACGCTCGCCACCAACGAGCGCTGGCGCGACAAGGACGGTCAGAACCAGGAGCGGACTGAATGGCACCGCATCGTGGTGTGGGGCAAGCAGGCGGAGAACTGCGCGCAGTACCTCCAGAAGGGTCGCAGCTGCTACATCGAGGGCCGGATCCAGACCCGTGAGTGGGAGGACAAGGAAGGCAACAAGCGCCAGACCACCGAGATCGTGGCGCAGAACGTGACCTTCCTCGGCGGACGTGGCGAGGGCGGTGGTGGCGGCGGCCGACCGGGCGCTGAAAAGCAGGACGCCCCGCCCCCCGAACCGGGTCCGGACGGCAGCGAGATCCCCTTCTAGGGAATCAGCTCAACGAGGGGATGCGGCGCGCAGCTTCCGGACCAGGTCATTGATCCGATCGCGGGTGCTGGCATTGAGTTCTGAGAATTCGATACCCATGCCGGGGGGATCATCGGCGTTACCGGAGGATAGGTGCATCACGGTGCCCGTGATCCGCACGGGCTCGTCGCTGCCGGGCAGCTTGAACTGGAGATCGACTGACGTTCCCACGCCGTGGGGCGTCTCGGTCTTCACGAAGATGCCGCCTTCGTTGATGTTGCGGGCGAACTCTGAGAACAGCTCGTCAACCGTCTGGTAATCGACTCGAACCACCAGCTCGGCTCGGTTGGTCTGGCGTCGTTCCAGCCCCGAAGCGTCCAAGGGGATTGCGAGGATCTCCGCGCTCGACTTGTTCACCACTTCTCTCCCTTGCACATCCACGCAATGCGGGCCGGCTCGGGCCGGCCAGGTATCGACACCCCCCGCGTCTCGTTCCTCATCGACACAACCGGCCCGCCCGCTTTAGGTCTGGTTCACGTTGCGGACGAGTTGCGCCCTCCTGCTCCAGGCACACGAATTTCGCACCCCATCTTCAAGCGCCCGCGTCCCGCGGTGCGCCGCTTCGGCGTACCGCTAGCCGTCCACAGGACGGCCGGCGTCCACAGGACGGCCGGCGTCCGCAGGACGGCCGGCGTCGAACGAACCGCCTCTCTCTCGCAGGCTGCAATATCCCCGTTCCGCTACCACCACGTGATCGAGCACCGGAATGCCCAGGATGCCGCCGGCGCGTACCAGCCGTTCGGTGACCTCCTCGTCCTCGCGACTCGGAGTCGGATCTCCGCTCGGATGGTTGTGGACCAGGATCAGCGCCGCCGCCGATTCCCGGAGCGCCGGGCGAAACACTTCGCGTGGGTGCACGAGGCTCGCGGTCAACGTGCCTTGGGAAACGAGCGTGTGCCGCAACACCCGGTGACGTCCGTCCAACAGGATGACGTGGAAGCGTTCCTGCTCAAGGTGGCGAAGTTGAGGGTGGAAGTGCCGATACACGTCTTCGGGGCTGCGAATCGTCGCGCCGGCTTCGAGACGCCGGCCGGCGAGACGGCGAGCGACTTCGAGCGATGCGACGAGTGTTGCGCACTTCGCCGGACCCACGCCCCGAGTCGCGGATAGCTCGCCCGGACCCATCCGCATCAGTCCCTGGAGACCGCCACTGGCTCCGAGAATACGGCCCGCGATGGTGAGCGCGTCAGCACCGGGTCCCCCGGTGCGAATCAACAAGGCCAGCAGCTCGGCGTCACTCAACGCCTCGGCGCCCAGCGTCGCGAGCCGCTCACGCGGTCGATCGATCATTTCGTTGATGTGCTCCTCGGGACCGGGAGCGGGGTGAGCGAGATGGAGACGCGACCTAGCCAGCGTTGGTCAGGCAGAGACGTTCGGCGGCCTCGGCCCCGTCGATGATGGCATCGAAGTCAGCGGGCGTCACCTCCGGGGCGATCAGACCGCGCAGGGTGTTGCGCTGATTGGCCGCGGGTTCGAGTTCGTTTACCAACTGCCGCAAGATAGCGAGGTATCCCCTCACTTCGGACGCCTGGCTCGACGCGGCCGAGAGCTCGAGCGGAATCGACGTCCTGAAGCGGGTTCCGTCTCCCAGCACGACCTGACCGCCTGGCGAGATTTCACCAAGCCGCTTCATGGCAGCGCGCAGGTACGGGTCGACGAACGATCCCTTGGGTGTCAGAGCGCGCGCCAGCACCGAGGCTTCGATGTGTTCGTGGAGGTCGCCGTCATAGCGCGTCGCACAGCTGGATACCTGGTGACCGGTGATCCGCGCCAAGGCGCTCCTGGTCCGCCGCACGGCTTCGGCGCCACCGTCCGGAGGAATCACGTTGAGGGTGAAGCTGTGGAGTCGGCGAATCGGGTCATGGGACTGTTGCTGACGTAGGTCGACGCGCCGTGCGATCGCTTCCGGGGTGAGTTCGATACGCACAACCAGGTCTTCACCGAGCTGCTGCGACCAGACTCGTTCCACCAACGCATCGTTCACGACCGAGAGCGCCGCTGTCGCTTCGTCAGAGGTACCGGTCTCGATGAAGATGATCGAGTAGCCACCCTCCCGGTGCTGCACACGGAAGGTCAGGGCCTCCTTGGTGAGGAACGTGAGCGACGCTCGGCCGGCGAAGTACAGATGGGTCACGGCGACCAGTGTGTTCGCCAGGGGCTCGAGCTCGATGAGGATTTCTTCTTCCTTGCCCCGCACCCGGATCGAGATCTCGCGCTGCTTGTAGCCGTCGAGGAAGGCGCGAATCGTGATGCTATCCCGGTCACCGGCGTCGATCCGGCTGGGTAGCAACACGATGACGGGAGAGTCGGCCTGCTCGTAACCCTTCTGGAAGTTCTTGCGGACGTAGAAGAGATCGAGCGCGGCGCCGGGCGGCGTGGTCTCGATCTTGAGACGGCGCTGGTCGTACCAGAAGCCGGGGCCGCCGCGGAACAGTCCGGTGATGGGAGCAAAGACGTGGGTGGCAGTGAAGCCGGCCTTGTCCTCGGGGATGAGTTCGACCGTCTCGAACTCATCCTCTGCAATGGCCGCGGTCGCCACGAGGATCGCCGCTGCGAGAGACAGAGCCGTCAGGCGTAAGAGGAGTTGGCGCGCGGTCATAAGCCTCAAGCTGGACCGGCGCAGCTTACCGGGATCGAGCCGCCAGCGGCAACTTTTTCGGGAAAACGCCGGTCAGCGGATGGTCCAGCCCACTTCCACGACCGTGATCTCGTGGGGCGACAGAATGTGCTCAGCCAGCCGCTGCGAACTCGGATGGTTCGCACCCCGCAGCATTCGTGCCGCTTCGTCGGTGCGCCCGCTTCGGACCAGAACCTGCATGCGCTGCATTTGACGGATCAGGTCGCGCCGGGCGCGGGCCTGACGAAGCTGGTTCACGTCGAGGCCGGCGACCGTTCCCACCGATCCAACGGTGCCGACGGGTAGCCAACCCTCGGGAGCGGTACCCCCGGTAACACCGGCAAGGGGAATCGGATCGGTTGTCATCGGCGGCGTCGGTTCGGCCGCGGCAACGACGAGGGGCTCGCTGTCGGGCGTCGCGAGGGGCGCAGCCTCGATGCCCTGGATGTACACGAAAGCAGCGAGCCCCAGTGCCACGGGGACCAACACCATCGGATCGAGCAGGCGCCCGAGCCAGCCAAAGATACCGGACGGCTCGGCCTCGCCGTTTCGGATGCGGGCCATCACCGACTCCGTAAAGGCCAGCGGCAGCTCGGGATCGGGCAGACCTCTCAACAACCTGACGGCATCCTGCAGCTCAGCGAGCTCTTCCGAGCAGCTGGAGCATTCATCCAAGTGGGCCGCCACCTTCCGGTTCTCACCGTCCGAGAGCTCCCGCTCCATGAACGAACTCAGTCGAGCGCGTACCTTGGAATGATTCACGACGCCTTTCCTCCCCTCGAAGAACGGGCCAGCTCAGCCAGCCGCTGGCGCAACGTATTCCGTGCGCGATGGATTCTGGATTTCACGGTGCCCTCGGGAATCCCCAGGAACTGCGAGATGTCCCGGTAAGACTGCCCCTCGATGTCGTACAAGACGATGGCCGCTCGCAGATCGGGCGGCAGCTCGAGAAGCGCCTCCTGCACCTGCTGCTGGATCTCGGTGCCGGCCGCGGCATCTTCGGGATTCCGAGGAGTGCTGGGAAGATCGATGCCGGCCTCTTGGCGCTGGAACAGGGCCTGCTCGCGGGCTCGCTTGCGTCCCAGGCTGCGGCGGCGATTGAGCGCGGCGTTCGCCGCCACGCGATAGACGAAGGTCGAGAAGCGCGCTTCGCGCCGGAAGCGATGGCCGTGTCGGTGCAGGCTGAGAAAGGCTTCCTGGGCCACGTCCTGGGCGTCTTCGCGGTCGCCCAGCATGCGCAGCACGAGACCGAAGACGCGTCGCTCGTGGCGTCGTACCAGGGACTCGAACGCGCCCTCGTCGCCCGCCAGCCAGCGGTCGACCAGCTCAGCGTCGGGATCCACGATGACTCCCGGCCTTGCCTGGGCGCTCCGGGGCCGCTGGATCTCGATGCCGGTAGCGACGGCGGTCACGACCCGGACCCCTGCTGCAGCAGCACCGCTGGCTTCGAGCATCTCGTACGACACGTTCTGCCTCGGACTCGTAGGACACCGACCGTGTCCCTCCGGTTCGTTGTGTTGTGAAAAGGGGTCGGAGTTCCACCCCGTTATGAGCGCGAAGGCCCGGGGGCAGCACCTATCCCGGGGGGCTCCCCTGGCCGCTCCCATTCACCGCTCTTCCCGCCGCTCTTGCGAACCAGCCGGACGGCCTCCAGGCTGATGCCCCGATCGACGGCCTTGCACATGTCGTAGATGGTGAGCCCGGCGGCCGTCACCGCCACCAGGGCCTCCATTTCGACCCCGGTGCGCGCGTGGACCCGAGCCGTCGCCTCGATGACCACACAGGAACGTTCCGGATCCGGCTGAAACTCCACCTCCACCGCGTCCAGGGGGAGGCTGTGACAGAGGGGGATCCACTCGTCGGTTCGCTTGGCCGCCTGGATCGCCGCCAACCGCGCGGTGGCCAATACGTCGCCTTTGGGCAGCGTGCCTTCGACGATCTGGGCCAGTGTCCCGGGTGCCATGCGAACCTCACCACGAGCCGTACAAACGCGGTGCGTGGTGGGCTTCGCGCCGACGTCGACCATCTTCGCCCGGCCGCTGGCATCGATGTGGGTCAGCTCGTCGGACATGTCGGACCCTCCTGAAATCGCCTCATGCTGCGGCCTCCTCTCTTGCCTCGAACCAGCCAAGCACACGTTCGAAGATCTTCTCGTGCTCCGGCTCGTTGAAGATCTCGTGACGCAGACCCGGATAGATCTCCATCTCGCTCCCGGAGGTCACGACCTGCTGGCGTAGGGCTTCTGTCCCGGATGGAAGGCAGAGGCGATCGTCACCGCCGTGTAGCATCAGCGTCGGAACCCGGATGTCGGCGCCCCCACTCACGGTTCGGTCGGCGGCGTCGAGGAGCTCTCGCCCCAGAGAAAGGGTGATCGTCGAAAACACGAGCGGGTCGGCGGCGTAGAGAACGCCCACCTGGGGGTCCGTCGAGAGGGTCGCCCCATCGATCGGCTGGCTGAGCTGGAAGCGCGGTAGCAAGCGGCTCGCAGCCCGTGCCAACGCCCGCTTGACGCCGCCGATCTCATCGCCCGGGTGGAGCAGCGGGCCCGACAGAACGAGGCCCGCCAGCAGCGGCTGGCGCCGCTGGGCGAAGGCGGCCGAGATGAGTCCCCCCATGCTGTGTCCGACCACATAGGTCGGGAGGCCGGGGTGCTCCGACTTCGCCAGCTCCAGAAAGCTCGCGAGGTCGTCCAGGAATTCGTTGAAGCGGTCGACGTATCCACGCTGGCCATCCGAGCGACCGTGGCCCTGTTGGTCAAAGGCGTGGACGACGCAGCCGCGGCGGGCAAACCAGGCGCCCAGATCCTCGTAGCGCCCGCTGTGCTCGGCGAAGCCGTGCACGAGCACGAGCAGCCGCTGAGCTTCGCCGGGAATCCAGGCGCGCCGGAACAACGTCCGACCCCCTCCCCCGGCGAAGTGGGACTGCGTACGGCGCATCACGGAGTCGTCCACGCGCGCAAGCTAACACGGGCGGGCGTACGGGGCGCGGGCGCAAGGCGCCTTGGAGTTTGGCGCGGCGGCAAACTCCCGGACGGGCGCAAGGCGCCTTGGAGTTTGGCGCGGCGGCAAACTCCCGGACGGGCGCAAGGCGCCTTGGAGTTTGGCGCGGCGGCAAACTCCCGGACGGGCGCAAGGCGCCTTGGAGTTTGCCGCGGCGGCAAACTCCTGGAGACGGGGCGGGGGCGCGGGGAGGCCTAGGATTCGGCTTGGCGCCGAATGGACGCCCGGGCCTGCTCAACGCGCTTCCAGTAACGGACTCCGCGGATCTCGTTGCCCCAGAAGTAGGCCAGGATGCCCTTCTGCTCGCCCAAGCGACGGATGTTGTTCGAGAGGATGATGCAGCCGGCTTCGATGTTGCTCTCGATCGTGGTGAGGTTTCCCGCCACCGGGAGCGTTCCCATCATGTACGGCATCACCTGCATCAGGCCAATCGCTCCCTTTGGGCTGCGGGCCCAGAGACGAGCCCCGCTCTCCTGGGTAATCACACCCAGCACGAGTGCCGGATCCAGCTCGTATTTGGCGCTGTACTTCAAGACTGCGCGCGAGATGCGCTCGACTTGACGATCCGAAAGCGTCGGGTTCAGCGCGTCCAAATGCGCAGCAACGGCAGCTTGGCCGAGCGCTCTCAGCTCGGACCCGAGCACGACCTGGGTCGGACCGAAATCGGTCGCCGTCCCCACGGACGCATCCCGCGCTCCGTCGAAGACGAGGGGAGCCACGATCAATGTGATCCATGCGACTTTCAGTCGATCCATCTCGACCTCCTGATCCTGCACGTCCGTGCGCTCAAACGAGCTGATACGAGGTTCGCGTTGTGAGTGGGATGCGCCGACGGGGGCCACCCCCTGCCCCCTGGGGGGCGCGAGCTCCACACTGACCCATCCATCGGACACCCACAGGATAGTCGAGTGATCCGACTCTCACCATGAGAACGATCGATTCACAGCAACTCCGACCCAATTGAAGCATTGCATGCCCATTGGAACGCAATGCTTCGTTGACGCTTCGGAAATCGAGGTGGTAGGATCCATCCTCCGAGTGGGGATGGGAGCATAGGTTGATCCCGTCGCTCCGAAGTCCTGCCTCGACGCAACGGCTGAAACGGCATGGCTCGAAGCGTGAAGGTGGCAATGCTTCCCCCGTTGAGGAATCACCAGACACAATGAGCGCCCAAGTGCACATCGGCTCGACGCCGGCGGATGAAAAGCCCGGTCGGGCCTTGCTCGACGCGATCGCTTGCGTGCATCCGCTGGCCCTCCTCGTCGACTCGCAGGGCCAAGTCGTCTGGTTGAGCGATCGATTCGCCAATCTATGCAGCGAAGGCAGCAGCGTGATTGGGCGCAATCTCCGGGAAGCGCTGCCGATGCTTTCCCATCCGGAGCAGTCCTTCGAAATGCTCCAGCAACTGACCGAGAATGGCGCGGTGCTGCGTGCGCCCGTCGACCTGGTCGATCACTTCGCGGACCGACAGCCCCTGGAGATCAGCCTATTGCCGCTTGGCAGCGTGGACGAAACAGGCCCGCTCCAGCTCGTGACCGCACGGGTTCGTGATGAAGTGCTGAAGTGCGTGTCAGACCACGCGATTCTCGAGAGCCTCCCCGACGCCGTGCTGTGCGTCGACGCCGACGGCTTCCTGACCCAGGTGAACCCCGCTGCCGAGCAGCTTCTGGGGCGACCCCGAGAGGCCTTGCTCGGCGCCCCCGCAGCGCTGTTGGCCGCGGATGTGGAGCAGCTCGAGCGGCTCATGGTCGCCCTGAAAACCGATGGCGTGAGCCAGCTCGACCTGACCGTGCGCGCCGCAGGCCACCAGAAGATCCCGGTCGGGGCCCACGTCTCTCCCCACCCGTGCCCGAACGGGGCTGCCCGCGGCGCCATCGTCAGCCTGCGAGACGCCTCGCAGCGCCACGCCACTGAACACGAGCTGGGCCGGCGCAACGATGAGCTCGAGCATTGCGTGGCCACGCTGGCTCATGACCTTCGGTCTCCCCTCGTCGCACTGCTCGGATTCTCCCGCCTGCTCCGCCAGGACTTCGGGGACAAGCTCGACGACACCGGCACCCATTTCATCGACCGGATCGAACAGGCCGGCCGCACCATGGAGGCGCTGATCCACGACCTGCTTGAGCTTTCCCGGATCGGACACCCTGCTGAACAGCCGACCATGGTCGATGCACGTGCCGTTCTGATGCAGCTCGCAGCAGAACTGAAGCCGCGTCTCGACGCTGCAGACATCACCCTCGAGCTGATCGAGGATCCGCCCCACGTCTACTGCGACCGGACGCGGCTGTACCAGATCTTCTCGAACCTGATCGGCAATGCCATCGAGCACATGGGCGACGAAGGCGATCGACGCATCCGGGTCGACATCATCGAAGAGGCAGCGTGCCACCGCTTGAGTGTGCGCGACTTCGGCCGTGGCATCGCACTCGAACACCACGAGAAGATCTTCGAGGTCTTCCACAGCCTCGAACGACGCCGCGAGGGCCATCGCGGTAGCGGAATGGGACTGACCATCGTCCGCAAGATTGCCGAGATCCACGACGGTCGCGCCTGGGTCGAGAGCGAGCCGGGCCAGGGCGCCATCTTCTACGTCACACTCCCGCGTCACTGACCCCGCAGCGGCGAGTCGTGACCCGCCGACCTCTGCTAGCTTGAGCGCCCGGGCGCTCCGCTTTACGCCGCCTCGGCGGATTGCAAGCTGCCCAAACGGCAACCATGTATCCGACCCTGTTCACCATCCCGGGCCTCGGCCTCGAGATCAGCAGCTTCGGCGTGATGCTGGCGATCGCGTTTCTGGTCGGATCCTGGATCGCAAACCTTCAGATCCAGGAGAAGGGCCTCGATGCCGACGCGTCAACCCTGCTGATCTACGTCATGCTGGGCGGCATCGTCGGATCGAAGCTCTACTTCGCCATCGACATCTGGTTCCGTGAGGGCCGTCCCTTCATGGAGCTGCTGCTCTCGCGAGGTGGGATCACCTGGTACGGCGGTCTGGTCGGGGCAATCGTGGTCGGCGCCATCGGATGTCGCATCCACGGCGTGTCGATCAAGGCGTTCGCGGATTGCG
>SMWR01000028.1 GCA_004356735.1 Deltaproteobacteria bacterium | reverse complement strand
TTGCCAGATCTCTTTGAACGCGTTCGCTGGGATGGTGAGCGCGGTAGGGATCGAACCTACGACCGGCGGATTAAGAGTCCGCTGCTCTACCAACTGAGCTACGCGCCCTTCACAGCGAGAGCGTTCAAACGGTTTGGCAAGCGGCCGAAGGCCGGTTGCCACCATCCCCCAAACTCTCGAATCGCCAAGGTTAGGAGGCCCGCGGCGCCCGGGCAATGGGCCCGCGGCACGATGACGCCGCTCACGGGCAGCCGAATCCGCCGCCGCCAGGCGTCTCGATGCACAGCTCGTCGCCCGCTTCGACGGACACGGTCGCCCGACCGCCCACAACCTCCCGGCGACCGTCGCGCCGCTGCACTTCGTTGCGGCCGGGCGCTCCGGGCGCGCCGCCCTCGAGCCCGTATGGCGCGCAGGTCCGGCGTTCGGTGAGAAGCGAGACCGTGGCGGGTGCTTGGAACGCGTAGCGGCGCACCAGACCGTCGCCGCCCCGATGGCGCCCTGCCCCGCCGGACCCGCGCCGCAGCGAAAACTCCAGCAGTCGGACGGGATGACGGGCCTCGAGGACCTCGGGATCCGTGATGCGCGTGTTGGTCATGTGGGTGTGCACGCCCGACGCACCGTCGAAGTCCGGCCCCGCGCCCGCCCCGCCGCCGATGGTCTCGTAATAGCCATAGGTATCGTCGCCGAAGGCGACGTTGTTCATCGTGCCCTGGCTGGCGGCGACTCGGCCCAGAGCGCCCAACAGGACGTCGACGATCCGCTGGGAAGTCTCGACGTTACCCCCGACCACGGCGGCCTCGGGCGGCGGATCGAGAAACGACCCCGCCGGGATCCGGATCTCCACGGGCGCCAGGCAGCCCCCGTTCAGCGGAATCCGCTCTTCGACCAGGGTGCGCAGGAAGTAGATGACGGCCGCGTAGACCACGGCGCGTGGAGCATTGAGGTTGCCGGGATGCACGCGGCCGGACCCTTCGAAGTCGATGATCATGCGCTCGCCATCGATGCTGAGCGCCACACACACGGGCGTCCCGTCGTCCATCTGGTCCTCGAACCGGTGGACCCCGTCCGGCAGCCGGCCGATCTCGCGCGCCACCTTGCGGGCGGCCGCTTCTTGGAGCTGTCGCATGGTGACCGTGACTGCATCGAGTCCGTGATCGACGACCAGGGCCCGGAGCAGACCCTCCCCGGCGCGGTTCGCGGCCAGCATGGCTTCGAGCTCCGCCACATTGTCGTCCGGGTTTCGAGCCGGGTAGCGCGCGCCGTTCAGGAGCTCGCGAACCCGGACCTCATCGAAGCGCCCGCGGCGGACCAGCAGGAAGGGCTCGAACACGACGCCTTCTTCCTCGAGGCAGGTCGAGTCGGCTGGCATCGAGCCCGGTGTCTTACCCCCCAGGTCGGCGTGATGACCGCGACTCGCCACAAAGAAGCTGGCTGCCCTCGCACCGCAGAAGACGGGCGTCACGAGGGTCACGTCCGGCAGATGCGAGCCACCGGCCTGGGGATCGTTGGTCATCACGGCGTCACCCTCTTCGAGATTCGGGAAACGTTCGCGCGCGACCCGGACCGTTTCCGCCATGGCCCCCAGATGCACCGGAATGTGGGGCGCGTTCGCAACCAGGCCCCCTGCTTCGTCGAACACGGCGCACGAGTAGTCGAGGCGCTCCTTGATGTTGGTGGAGACCGAGGTGTTGCGGAGGACGGCCCCCATTTGTTCGGCGATGGACATGAAGCGGTTGCCGAAGACCTCGAGCCGCACCGGGTCGGCGCGCTCGAGATCGAGGTTGGCGGGACGCTCGGGCCCCGCCACGTCGCGAACGAAGAGGATGCCTTCGGCTCCGAGCTCGGCTTCGAAGCCCGGGTCCAGCACGATGGTTCCCGTGTCCTCGAGCAGCAGCGCGGGGCCCCGCACCACCTGCCCCGGAGCGAGCGCCTCCCGCGCATACACGGGCGCCTCCACCCGGCCGACCTCGGGGAACCAGATCGACTCGGTTCGAACCGGCTCTGACGGCCCGGTCGGGGCGACGGCCGCGCCCGGGGCGACGACTTCCCCCGCCCCATCCTCCTCCCGGACCTCGGCGACAGCGCGAACCCGTGCCGTCACGATCTCCACCTCGCGGCCGGGCCGCTCGTAGCCGAAGCGGGTCCGGTGGTCGCTGGCGAAGGCCGCCGCCCAGTCACCGTCTTCGGGCTCGAGCACCGAAAGCGGCGTCTCGGTGCCCGCATAGCGAAGATCCAAACGCCGCTGGATCCGGACGTCAGCAGGCGCCACAGTCTCCGCTGAGAGCGCCTGCCGGGCCTGTTGCTCGAGCTCCTGGAAGATCGAATCGATCGCGGACGGGAGCTCCGCTTCGAGCCGCACGCGGCCAGCGTCGCGTTGACCGTCCCAGGACAGCGGAGCCCGTGCGATGCCATGAGCGGAGAGGACGCCGGACAGCGGATGCAGCAACACGGTGCCCATGCCGAGCTCCCGGGCGATGGCACAGACATGCTGTCCGGCCGCCCCACCGAAGCCAACCAAGGCGCAGTCCCGCGGATCAACGCCCCTCGCCAGCGAGACCTGAGCGATCGCCTGGGCCATGCTCGCGTTGGCGACGGCCACGAAGCCGGCCGCAATCTCGTCCAGCGTGAGGCGATGTCCCGCCTCGAGCAGCTCGGCCTGGAGCTGACCCAAGGCATCGTTCACCGGCTCCCGCACCAGCTCGAACGGAAAGCGGTCCGGCTGAACACGGCCCAGCTGGAGATTGACGTCGGTGAGCGCCAGCTCCCGGGCATCCCCCCCGCCGTAGCAGAGTGGACCGGGTTTCGCACCTGCGCTCTCCGGACCGACTGTCAAACGAAAGCCGTCGAAGCGGCAGATCGAGCCGCCACCGGCCGCCACCGTGTGGATCCGAAGCATCGGAGCCTTCACGCGCACGCCGCCCACCACGGTCTCGAAGCTCCGGTCGACCTCACCGTCGTGCAGCAGCGAGACGTCGGTCGAGGTCCCGCCCATGTCGAAGCCCACAGCACGGCGCTCCCCCGCTGCGGCCGCGACCGCTGCTGCGCCAATGACGCCACCCGCGGGTCCCGACAGCAGCGCGAACGGACCGCGGAAGCGCTCGGCATCGGTGAGTCCGCCCGAGCTCTGCATCAAGCGCAGCTGGGAATTCGGAAGCGCGTCGCGCAGCTCGGACACGTGGCGCTGTAGCAGCGGCGTGAGATACGCGTCGACAACCGCGGTCTCGCCGCGCGCCAGCAATCCCATCTCGCGTGCGATCTCGAAAGAGGCGACGGTGTACGTGAAGCCAACCTGACGCGCCAGCTCGCGCAGCTCGGCCTCGAGCTCGGGCGAGACGTAGGCGTGGATCAACGCGATCGCCACCGACTCGAAGCCGGCCCGGCGGGCCTCTTCCAGCGCGGCGACCGCTGCGTCGCGGTCGAAGGCTTCGATCGTCTGGCCGCGGGCATCGACCCGCCCCGTAATCTCCACGACCCGGCTGTGTACGGGCGCCGGCTTGTGAATGGCGAGATCGAAGAGCTCCGGTCGCTGCTGGGTCCCGATCTCCAGCACGTCGCCGAGACCCCGGTTCGCGACCAACAGCGTGGGAACGCCGCGGCGTTCCAGCAGTGCATTGGTAGCGACCGTCGTCCCCAGCCGAACGCGACAAGCAGGCAAGGCGCTACCGGCCGTCAGCACGCCGGCACGTTCCAGCACGAGGCGGATCCCCTGGACCGGGGCCGTGTCCGAAGACAGCAGCTTGGCCACGTGGAGCGCCCCATCCGGAGCACGGCCGATCACGTCGGTGAAGGTGCCGCCCCGATCGATCGAGAAGGACCAGAGCCGGTCGTCCGGCTCAGCCACGGCCGCCACCTCTCCTGAGCCGCACCAGCAGCCGGCTCAAAGTCTCACGCATCACCTCATCTCCAACCCAGTAAGCCCCCGGGATCGAAATGATTGCGTAGACCAGGATGCCTACCACCAAGCTCGCCCGGCCCGAGACCGCCAGAAGCTGGACGGCACCCCAGGCCGCGCCCGCACCGAGCGCTGCAACCCCACTGCTTCGCAATAGGGTCGAGACGATGGGCAACAGCGACGGACCCCCGTGCACGCGCCGCAACAACAACAGCGTCAGCGCGGCGCTCACGCTCATTCCCATCGCCCCGGCCGCGGCAAGCCCCTCGCCGGCGAAGCGCCGGCCGAACTCCAAATACACGGGAACGACCGCGAAGGCGACGGCCGTTCCGAGCAACATCGGCCGCCACATGTCGCTGCGCGCAAAGAAACCGCGCGCGGCGATCTGCTGAGCCACCAATGCAGGGATCGCCGCCGCCAGGATTCGGAGATACGACGCTACGCCCAGCGTATGATCGGCCGTGAACGCGCCGCGCTCGAAGAGCACGACCACAATCGGTTCGGCGAGGACGATCAGGACGCCGGCCGCGAGGCAGGACAGGCTGAGCGCGGCCTGGAGCGTGCGCTGCAGGACCCGGTCGAGCTCCTCGCCGCGACCCTCGTTCCACAGCTGGGAGAGCGCGGGAAGGGCCGCCGTCGCCACCGCTTGTCCGATCACGGCCACGGGTGCGAACGCCAACATGCGCGCATAGCCCAGTTGTGCCACCACACCTTCCCCGATGCGTGCGCCGAAGATGCGCTCGTACCACTCGTCCACGACGAAGAGCGTAAGGCTTAACATGAGCGGAGTCGCGATCCACAGATAGCGACCAAAGTCCCGATCCAGTAGAGAGACACGTAGCCGGACGCGGAACTCCCGGCTGTGGATCGCGTCGGCCAGAGGCACCAGGAAGGTCCCCACCCCGGCACCCACCAGCGCACCCCAGATGAAACCTTCGGCGCCGAAGCGCGCGCCAAAGCCGACCCCGCCGATGATGATTCCGGCGTTGTAGAGGACGGGCGCCAACGCCTGGGTGCGGAAGCGGTCGTGAGCCATCAGCGCAGCGCGCAGGATCCCGCCGGCCACGAAGAAGATCTGGGCCGGCAAAACGATGCGGGTGAGCCTCACCGTCAGCGCCTGCGTCTCGGGCGGAAAATCGAAGAGCAGCGCCGCAATCTCCTCGGCCCACCACCAGAGCGCGGCCGAAGCCACGATCGCCAGCAGCGTCATGTTGCCCAAGACCTTGGCGAGCAGCTCTTCGGCTGCCTCTTGACCGTATTGCTCTCGCTTCCGCGTATAGAAGGGAACGAACGCCAGCGAGAGCGCGCCGCCCGCGAGGAAGTGGTTCAGCAGGTCCGGCAGCTGGAAGGCCGCACGATAGGCGTCGACCTCGGCGCCCGCCCCCAGCTGGGCCGCCAACACCATCTCGCGCACGACCCCGAGCAGGCGCGAGGTCAGCACGCTGCCCGCCAGCAGCAGCGCGACGAAGGGAATACGGCTGACCCGCGGCTTCGACGCGGCGCCTTCGGTCACGGCAGGGTGATCACGGCGACGCCGGTCCTCGCGACCGAGTGCGCATCGGGACCCAGGCGGGGGAAGCCGGCAATCTCGAACAACACCGCAGCCCAGACTCCCCGATCCCGGCCGCGCGTTGCTGCCGCGATCGCCAAGTCGACGTCCAGGTCCACAGCTGGAAGCTCACTTTTTCCGAGTTGCGCTAGTAGTCCTTGGGGATGGCCGATACGAAGAGGCTGGTGGCCCAGGCGACGAATCGCTCGCTCCAGCACCTCGATCGTCTCTTCCGGTTCGAATTCGACCGCGGCCGGGTCCCGCGGTTTACGAGGATACGACCCGAGCAGGTCGTAGACGAGTCCGAAGACGGGTGATGCCATACGGCGGCGGAGGATACCGCTCCGGTCGGCGCGGGCCTTCCCGACCAGCCGGCAAGCGGATTCGGGGAGTGCGCAGGGATGACGGGGAACCTACGAGAGCGGCTCGCAGGCTGGCTGCTGCTGCTCGTCTGGGCCGGCGTGATCTGGACATTCGCGGGTGCGAGCTTCGATGCCTTCAACACGTCGCGTTTGTTGGCACCGCTGCTGCACTTCCTGCTCCCCGACATTGGCCCCGAAGGACTGGAGCGCGCCCATTTCCTGGTCCGCAAGTCGGCCCACCTCGCCGAGTACGCGGTGCTGGGTCTGGTGTCCTGGCGCGCCGCCGCCTTCGACCTCGGGACCCTGCGGTCAGCCCTGACAGCGGCCGTTCTGGTCGTGGCCATGGCGGGCGCGGACGAGTGGCGGCAGTCCCTGCTCGCTGAACGGACGGGCGCGCTGGCGGACGTTTGGCTGGACACTCTGGGAGGACTGCTGGGAGTCTGTGTCATCGTGCTGTGGCGCCGACGCAGCCAAGGCGCGGACCGGGAGCGAGCATGAGCGCATCCCACGCAGAGTCCGAAGAACGCACGCGAGCCGGCGGCTGGCTCGACCGCATCGAGCGCCTGGGCAACGCCCTGCCCGACCCCACCACGCTCTTTCTGCTGGGGGCCGTCGCCGTGGTGTTGCTCTCCCAGGTCGCAGTGAGCCTCGATTGGACCGTCGAGAAAACGATTTCGCGCGAGCTGGTGGACCCGATCACGGGAGTCGCCACCCGCGAGCTCGTCCAGCAGCCGGTGAAGGCCCTCTCGCTGCTGAGCGCGGATGGCGTCTACTGGATGCTCAACTCGATGGTGGAGAACTTCGTCCGCTTCCCCCCGCTGGGCATCGTACTGGTGGGGATGCTCGGGATCGGCGTCGCCGAGAAGAGCGGCTTCATCGGATCGCTGCTCAAGGCCACGCTGATGGCGGTCCCCCGCTGGCTGTTGACGCCCACCATCTTCTTCGTGGGCGTGATGTCGTCGATGGGTCTCGATGCCGGCTACGTGGTGCTGCCGCCGCTGGCGGCCGCGCTCTTCGCGGCCGTGGGACGCTCGCCGCTGGTCGGACTTGCCGCGGTTTTCGCAGGCGTGTCGGCGGGCTTCAGCGCCAACCTGTTCGTGACCAGTCTGGATCCGCTGCTTGGCGCTCTTTCGACAGCGGGCGCCCAGCTGATCGACCCCACCGTGAGGGTCGCTGCCAACGCAAACCTCTGGTTCATGCAGGCTTCGACCGTGCTGCTCACGCTCGTCGGTTGGGCCGTCACGGCCTGGTGGGTCGAACCGCGCTTCGCCCAGCTGCCCGCATCGGAGGGCGGACCGGTTCCGGTGACACAAGAAGATCTCGACAGGCAGCGCCTCAGTGCAGTCGAGAAGCGTGCACTGCTGCTGGCCTGCGGCGCCGCGGCCGCGACCCTGCTCGGGGTGGTCAGCCTCACCCTGATCCCGGGTGCACCTCTGTTCGGGCTCGACGGCGTATTCCCGCGCTGGGTCAAGGTGATCGTCCCTGTCATCTTCGTCGCATTCCTGGTGCCGGGCCTGGTCTACGGCGTGGCGGTCGGCGTGATCCGCAACGACAAGGACGCAGCAAAGATGATGAGCGAGACCATGGCCGGCATGGGTCCCTATCTCGTGTTGGCCTTCTTCGCGGGCCAGTTCATCGCCTACTTCGCCCACTCGGGCCTGGGCGAAATGCTGGCGCTGTCGGGCGGACAGATGCTGGCGCGTGCCGAGCTCTCGAACAGCGCGCTGATGGTCGGGTTCATCGGCCTGGTGATGCTGGCCAACCTCTTGATCGGCTCCATGTCGGCCAAGTACGCCTTCTTCGCCCCGGTCTTCGTCCCCATGTTCATGCAGGTGGGCATCAGTGCCGAACTCACCCAGGCGGCCTATCGGGTCGGCGACTCCGTCAGCAACGTAATCACCCCCCTGAACCCCTACATGGTGATCCTGCTGGTCTTCATGCAACGCTATGCGCCGCGGGCCGGCATCGGCAGCCTCGTCGCTCTGATGCTGCCCTACATGCTGGTCTTCGCCGTAGCCTGGACGATCCTGTTGACGGCATGGATCGGGCTGGGCTTGCCGCTGGGCGAAACCGGACCGCTGACGTACGCGCCGTAGCAGGAACCGTTTCTGATAGTCTGCTCCGATGGCAATCCCCAGCTACGACGAAGTGATCGCGGGGCTCACCGGCCCGGGCGGACCCTTCGAGCTGATCCAGGAAACCGTCCAGGGCCGCTCGATGCGGGTGTTCAAGAACCGTGAACTCAGCCTGCGCGAGAAGGTCGCGAACGCCGGACTCCACGGAGATCTGGACTTCCTGGTCCACGGCGACCGGCGAGTCTCGTACGGCGAGTTCGCCAGCCTCTGCTGGGGAACGGCCGAGAACCTGCAGCGCGACCATGGCCTCGAGAAGGGCGACCGGATCGCCATCCTCTCCTACAACTGTCCCGACTGGCTGATCGCGTTGTTCGGTGCGACGTCGGCAGGCGGCATTGGCGTGGGCCTCAACGGCTGGTGGGCCACCGAAGAGCTCGAGTACGGGCTGAACGACTCCGGCAGTCGCTTCCTGGTGGTGGACGAGAAACTCTATCCCCGGGTCGCGCCGGTGCTCGAACAGATCGAATCGCTCGAGACCGTCTTCTACATCGGCGAGCATCCGCCCCAGGGCACGGTTCCAATCGCCGACCTGATCCAGCGCAGCGATCAGCTCCCGACGGTTCCGATCGATGAGGACGATCCCTGGGTGATCCTCTACACCTCCGGCACCACCGGCCGCTCCAAGGGCTGCATCACGACCCATCGCGGCACGATCCATCAGGTCCAGGGCATCATCCTCGCCACCTTGGTCGGGGCCACCACCGGCGGAGCCGATCCGCTGCCGGCCGGCGAGCGGCGCCAAGCGGCGTCGCTGCTGACGTCGCCCCTCTTCCACGTGGGCGGACTGCACAGCGGCTTCTGCGTCGGAATGACGGCGGGCGCCAAGCTGGTCTTCGGCCAGGGCAAGTTCACGCCCGAGCAGGCCATGGAGCTGATCGAACGCGAGAAGGTCAGCATCTGGGGCGCGATTCCGACCCTGCTCCACCGCCTCGTCCACCATCCGGACGTCACGAAATACGATCTCTCTTCGCTTCGCACCGTGTCCTTCGGCGGCGCGCCGACCGCCCCTGAGACGATCGAGAAGGCCCGCGAGGTGCTGCCCATCGAGCCGAGCTTCGCCAACGCCTACGGGCTGACCGAAACCCACGGGGTCGCGACCGTGAACGGCGGCAAGGATCTGCTGGACAAGATGACGTCGGTGGGCCGCCCCCTTCCCTTTCTCGACATGAAGGTGGTCGATGAGGACGGCAAGGAAGTTCCAGACGGCCAGCTCGGCGAGATCGTCATCTACGGCCCCACCATCACGCCCGGCTACTGGAACCGTCCCGACGCAACGGCCGAGACCGTGGTCGATGGCTGGCTCCAGAGCGGCGACCTCGGCTATCGGGACGCGGACGGCTTCTTCTTCGTGGTCGACCGAGCCAAGGACATGATCCTGCGCGGTGGCGAGAACGTCTACTGCACCGAGATCGAGAACTGCATGGCCGACCACCCGGAGATCGATGAGGCGGCTGTAGTGGGGGTCCCCGATGCCGAGCTGGGAGAACGGGTGAAGGCCATCGTGCGCCGGGTGCCGGGCTCGAGCCTGGATCAGGCCGGCGTCCAGCAACACGTGGCCGCCCACATGGCGGCCTTCAAGGTGCCGGAGTTCGTCGTCTTCAGCGACGACCCACTGCCGCGCAACGCGGCCGGGAAGCTCCTGAAGAACGTCCTGCGCGGCAAATGAGATGTGCCGTTGGACACCCGAAAGCGCGTATCGCTAGCTTCCCCACACTGTGAACGCCGTTCTCCTCGCCGCCATGACCTTCGGGCTCTTCGCCCTCGGGTACCGCTTCTACTCGAGCTTCCTGTCGAAGCGCATCTTCCAACTCGCCGAGGACGAACCGGTACCTTCCCGTGAACTCGAAGACGGCATCGACTACGTCCCCACCAAGAAGCAGGTCCTCTGGGGCCATCACTACACCTCGATCGCGGGCGCCGCCCCGATCGTGGGGCCCGCCATCGCCGTGATCTGGGGCTGGCTTCCGGCTCTGCTGTGGGTGGCGATCGGGACCGTCTTGATGGGCGCTGTGCACGACTTCGGCGCGCTCGTGATCAGCCTGCGCCACCAGGGGCATTCGATTGGTGAGGTGGCGGCCAGCGTGATCAGCCCCCGGGTTCGCACGCTCTTCCTGCTGATCGTCTCGTTCCTGATCTGGGTGGTGCTGGCCGTCTTCGCCTTCATCATCGGCACCCTGTTCGTCTCGAACCCGGGTGCAATCTTTCCGATCAACGTGCAGATCATCGTGGCGCTGTTGCTGGGCTGGCTCGTCTACCGCCACCGCGTCCGCATCCTGGCCCCTTCGCTGCTGGCCTATGCCGTGCTGATCGGGGCCATCTTCTATGGCGACAGCTTCGCCGAGTCCGTTCCGATCGTGAAGAGCGTCTCGGTCACCGGCTGGGTCTGGATCCTGCTCATCTACTCGTTCATGGCTTCGGTGCTGCCGGTCTGGCTGCTGCTCCAGCCCCGCGACTACATCAACTCCCACCAATTGATCACGGGCTTGAGCTTGTTGGTGATGGGATTGATCGTGCTCAACCCCGAGGTCCAGGCGCCGGTCGTGAACTTCAGCCCGCCGGGCGCGCCCCCCATGATCCCGTTCCTGTTCATCACGATCGCATGCGGGGCCATCTCGGGCTTCCACGGACTGGTGGCCTCCGGTACCACCTCGAAGCAGATCGCCTGCATGACCGACGCCCGCCCGATCGGCTATGGCGGCATGCTGGGCGAAGGCGTCCTGGGAGTGCTGGCGGTGCTGGCTGCCACTGCCGGCTTCGCCAGCTCGGCGGACTGGTGGAGCCACTACGGCAGCTGGGGCGCCGCCTCGGGCCTCTCGATGAAGCTCGCCGCTTTCGTCGACGGGGGTGCCGCCTTCATCTCCGCCCTGGGCATCCCGGTCGAAACCGCCAAGACCTTCATCGCTGTGATGGTGATCGCCTTCGCGGCGACGTCGCTCGACACCGGCGCACGCATCCAGCGACTGGTGATCAGCGAGCTGGCCCGCGCTTACGGCATCAAGCCCCTGACGAACCGCTACGTGGCGGGCGCGGTGGGAATCGCAGCCGCCCTGCTGTTGGCCGTCACCCAGGCGGGAGGCAAGGGCGGTCTGATCTTGTGGCCCTTGTTCGGGACCACGAACCAGCTCGTGGCCGGGGTGACGCTGTTGGTGATCTCGGTGTGGCTGCGTCGACTCGGCCGCCCGATCGTGTACACGCTGGTTCCCATGATCGGGGTCTGCGCCGCGACCGTTGTCGCCATGCTCGCCGAAGTGCGGAGTTATTTCGCGAACTTCCAGGACCAATGGCTGCTCGCCATTTCCGGCAGCATCATCTTGATTCTCGACGTGTGGGTGATCGGCGAAGGGATGCGCGTGTTGCTGGGTCGTCAGGCCCCACCGATCCGGGTCGAGGGCGAGAGAGGAGACTGACATGGACGTGAGAGACCTGACCGGAAAGCAGGTGCTGGTCACCGGAGCCGCCAGCGGTATCGGCAAGGAGACGGCCCTGGCCTGCGCGCGACGCGGTGCGAACCTCGTGATCTGTGATCTCGACGCGGTCGGCTTGTCCGATGTCGAAAAGACGATCCATGAGCTCGGCCGGGACGTCATTGCAAGCCGTGTCGATGTTTCGGACGCAGAGCAGATGCGGGCCTTTGCCGAGGCCGTTCACGGCCAGATCGAGGCCCCGGACATCCTGGTGAACAACGCTGGCGTCGCCATCGGCGGCCGTTTCCAGGACACGTCGATCGAGGACTGGAACTGGATCGTCGGCATCAACCTGATGGGCGTCGTCCACGGCTGCCATCATTTCATCCCAAAGATGGTCGAGCGCGGGCGCGGGGGTCACGTGGTGATCGTGGCCTCAGCAGCCGGTTATTCTGCCAGCTCGAACCTGGCCGCCTACAACGCCACCAAGTTTGCCGTGCTGGGCCTGGGCGAGGCGCTCCAGGACGAGCTGCGCGGGGATGGCATCGGGGTCACCGTGATCTGCCCCGGAATCATCGACACACCCATCACCCGCAGCGCGCGCCTGCGCGGCGAGATTGGAACCGACAAGGCCCGCGAGCGGATGGTCGCCGCCTATCGCAAGCGCAACTACACACCGGCCCGGGTGGCCGGCAACATTCTCAAGGCGATCGGCCGCAACCGGGTCGTGGCCCCGATCTCGGCCGAAGCCTGGCTGATGTACTACCTGAAGCGTTTCGCTCCATGGCTGATGCGGCGGCTCAACGTGCTGTTGAGCAACATCCAGAAGCGCCAGCTCAACAACGACTGAAGCTTCGTTCTGACGGATCCGTGATATCTTCTACGATCCAAGGACACCCTGATGCCCACCGAACAGCTCCGCAAGACCCTCCAAAAGCTTCACAGCGAGCTTGAAGAGACCCCGTCGCTCGACGCCGAGTCGCACCGTCTATTGGTCGAGGTCTTGCGCGACATCGAGTCGCTGTTGGCGAGCGAGGAGTCGGACCACACCAGCGATTCACTGCTGGACCGGTTGCGAAGCGCGACCGGAGAGTTCGAGGAGTCCTACCCGACGCTGACCGAAGCCGTGGGACGGGTCGCCGACGTTCTATCCCGCATGGGCATCTGAACGCCAGCAATCGGGCGTTTCTTCCCGTCTGGCGAGTCTGGCGGGGACGTTCTTGAATATTCAACTCCGTCCCGTTCATGATCATTTCCCGGGGTCGAGGAGTTGAATATTCAAGAACGTCCCCGCTCAGCGCCTGCTTGACGCTCGTTCCCTGCTAGCGCCGGAAGCGTGCGATCACGGCGCGGCGGCGGCGCTCGAGGATTGTGGAACGTTCTTCGGGCGTGACCGGCTTCGTGTCCGCAGGCAGGGCGCCAGCCAGATCGGAAAGCGGTAGCCGCGTGACCTTTACCTCCGGCGCCCGGTCCGCCCGGAGGAACCGGGCCGTGAGGGTGCCCCGTGTGTTCCCGGCCGGATCGAGCCAGTTCGGCACGCCCGGATCCTGGTGGCAGATCACGCCGCGAAAACGACCGTCCGCGTCGAGGGTGGCCTGAGCACGATTGAGCGAGCTCTGCCGGCTCGCGTACTCGACGCACTCCCAGTACCAGTTCGCCAGGGCCACGCCCCAGTGGTGACAATCGGGCGGCTCGAATTCCACCAGGACCGCCTCGTCCGGCTCGCACTGGAAGTTTCCCATCCCGTAAGCGAGGCCGGCCATTCCCGCCCGCTCAGCAGCGGCCTCTGGCATGTGGATGATCAGTCTGTTGGGTTCGCCCAAGAGGAATCCCTGGCTCATCTTCTCCCAGAGCCCGCCGCCCTTCTCGATCCAGCGCGACAGCTTTTCCAGGTGGTCGGCCGTCCAATCGGTACGCGGGGGAGGAATCGGCCAGTCGGCGCCTTCGCGCTCGATGAAGAGATCGGCGGGCTTCTCCGTCTCCCAGTCCTCGAAGTACTGGCGCACCAGCAGGAACTGGACATCGGGAGAGCTCGCCAGCCGATTGCCGACCTCTTTGTCGCCACCGATCCAGAGATCGAAGCTTCCGTCCGGCTCGACCTGGAGATCGAAGCCGTCCAGGGACGAAACAGTGCCCCACTTCGAGAGGTCGCCTTCCGCGAAGTGGCCGAAGTTCACCTGGAAGTCGATGGCATTGGCGCTGCCCCGATTTCCCCAGACTCGATACGTCGCTCCGCCGCGTAGCGGTGCATACAGGTAGAGGCAGTCGGGATTGTCCAGGCCCCAGGGGCGGGCGTAGTCGATCATGCGACCGAACACGGGGTAGTCCGGATCGTCGTGGGTGATGCAGTTGGCGATGCCAGAGGCCAGAAACCGCGCAAGGTATCGGTAGCCTTCGGCGCGGTCGCGCGGACTGTCCGGCACGGCGTCTCCGAGCACCAGACGACCCGCGCGTTCCAGGGTGCGGCACAATTCGGTCCACGAATCGCCGCTCAAGATCCGTTCATCCGCGGGATCGGCACCATGAGCGTCAACATGGCGCGATGACGTCATATACTGACTCCTTCTCGGTCGGCCACAGCATAGAGCAAAGAGGACGTCCAGTGGATCGCTTCATCGTTGGAACCGGCCGTTGTGGATCGACCCTGCTATCGAAGATGATGGCCGAAAATCCGCGGCTGCTCAGCATTTTCGAGTTCTTCAACGGCCTCGATGCCCTGAAGCGCTTCGCACCGGAACCCGTCGGCGGAGGCGCGTTCGGCGCGTTGATCTCGGCGGAGCAGCCTTTCCTGACGGCCGTGCTGCGGCGCGGCTACCCGGTCGCGGAAGTGCTTTACCCTTTCGCCGACGATCCGCCCCTCGAGCACCGCCCTGCGGGTCGCTACCGGCGAGACGATCCCCTGCCCTGGATCCTGGTCGGAACGATTCCGCGCATCACCGATCGGCCCGACTCGCTCTTCGACGCCGTGCTGGAATTCGCCGAGCAACAACCCGAGCAGCCGCTGCGCGACCACTACCGGGCGCTCTTCGACTGGCTGACGAAGCGCTTCGATCGGGACAACTGGATCGAACGCGCCGGATCTTCCATTGACTACGTGGGCAGCCTGGCCACCGAATTTCCCGAATCACGCTTCGTTCACATCCACCGGGACGGCCGCGAGGTCGCACTCTCGATTCGCGAGCACCATGCCTTCCGACTGCCGGTGACCGTGATGTACGACGCACCGACCGAGTCGGGGCTGCGGGCCTCCCAGCTCGAAAGCCTCGACCTTCACGCCGTCCCGTCACCCGACGGCGACGATCCCCTCAGTCTGATCATCGCTTCGCGCCCGCCGGTGGAATACTTCGGACGCTTCTGGCACGACCAGGTGCAGCGCGGCATGCAGGTGCTCCCCAGCCTCGGTCCTGGCCGATGCCTCGACGTGCGCTTCGAGGAGCTCGTGCTGGCGCCGCGTCGGGTCCTCACGAAGATCGCCGACTTCTTCGAACTCGATGGCGAACGCGGCTGGATCGACCGCGCTGCAAGACTCAGTCGCGGACTGCCTGCGCCCCGATTCGACAGGCTCCCACCCCGGGAACAGGAGTTGCTCATGGATGCTTGCCGTCCGGCCCTGGAGTTGCTGGGGCGGCGGACATAACATCGTGCCATGGACCATCCGACACCGCTCCGGCCCGAGGATCACGCAGTCTTTTCATCCGAGAAGATGGGCAAGGCCACGCTCTTCAAATCCGACCGCATCATGGTCGGGATCAACGCGTTCGAACCCGGCCAGGAGCACAAGCTCCACGCCCACAAAGGCATGGACAAGGTGTACCAGGTGCTCGAAGGCAACGGTCTCTTCCTGCTGGAGGGCCGCGAACTTCCGATGGAAGCGGGCACCCTGCTGGTGGCGCCCGAAGGCGTTCCCCACGGCATCCGGAATACCGGCGACGGCCGACTCGTCGTGTTGGCGATCCTGGCACCGGCGCCGTAGTTCGGCCGGCGCGCGCGCCCCAGTTCGGCCAGCGTCGGTTGCCTAGTTTGGCCAAAACTGGAAGGAATCGAGAAACCGCGTGATCGCGGCTTCCGGAGCGCGGCCGCTGCGATGGACCGTGGACAGCAGGTAGACGCGGTCGGCCACCAGCACGAAGCGGGCCAGTCCGATCGCTCCGGTCGCCGCGAAATCGTCTTCGGGCGAATCCGCGATCCAGTAGGAGACCTCCCAGGCGGGATGGTTCTGCACCTCGAACTTGCGAGTACCGACCACCTCACCACCGTCGTCGTCCAACAGACCGCGCGAGGCCCGCTTGAGCAGATCGAGCGGCGACATCACCCAGCGCGCGAGGCGGGGCATGTCGTGGGTCTCGATCCGGAGTCGGACGTCGTCGGTCTCGACACCGAATTCCGCCGACTCGACCTCACCCCCCCAGGTATTGCGCGTCCAATGGGACTGACGCGGTTGGTCGGGCAGCTCGACCGAGAAGCGGCCGGCTTCCGACACGTACTCGCGCCAGTCGGTCTGCTCTTCGGTCGCAGCCGACAGCGAGGCTGTCCCCAGTCCGGCCACGCACACGAGCATCGCAGCGAGCGTCCATTGCACCACTCAGCCTGGATCGGATGAACGGCTTTCCTGCCTTAGTGTGTGTCGCAGAGATGGTCTTTGAGGTGGCGGACGATCCGCTGGCGGATTGCCTGCGGATCACGCCAAAGACAGTGGGTTCCCCGGTCCCAGAGGCTGGTGGGTTGCTCCCAGTGGTGCCACAGACGCTCGATTTCTCTCGGAGGAAGCATCCGGTCCGCCGTGTTTCCGACCACCAGCCGAGCGTCGTGAGCGACCCGCGTAGCGACGATGACGGCTGCCGCTCCCCATCACGGACTGGCTGCGAGCAAGGCCACGATCGGTGCCGCCACGAAC
>SMWR01000195.1 GCA_004356735.1 Deltaproteobacteria bacterium | reverse complement strand
GCGCATCTGCGAGCCCTACGACGAAAGAGACCTGCGCTTCGGGTTGAGCCTGGCCATGTCCAAGGAACACGCGGACGACCGGCGCAAATCGCTGCGCATTCCGACCGAGATTCCCACCGCCGTCTTCATGGGACGCTACCGCCAGGACGTGACCGTCTACGACCTCTCACTGAGTGGCGCCTACTTCGCCAGCCCGCATCCGTTCCTGCCGGGGAGCCAGTTGAGCATCGAGATCCCCCTGCCCGACGGACCCTTCGTGGCCAAGGGCGAGGTGCGCAATGCCAAGACCGCCGACGTCACTGGGCGGGCCGACGTCCCCGATGGAATGGGCGTGGCCTTTACCCGAATCAACGAGAAGTCGACGGATCTGCTCCGAGGCTTCGTCCACTCCTGGCTCAAGCGATTCACGCTCTAGAAGCGTCTCTGAACAGCGGAGATTCCGTGCCTTGACGCAACGGCCAGAGCGCGGCTGACATCGTCCACCAGGACGAAGTCGACCCCGGCCGTAAAGAGCGCGTCGACTTCTTCGCCCTGGGCGGCAGCTTCGGCATCGGGGGTGCAGAAGAAATTGATCCTCAGCCCAGCGTCGTGAGCCCGCTTCACCTCGCGTTCGGACGGTACGCCGCGCAGGTGGTGGAACTGGACGAACTGAGATCCCGATTCCACCGCATGTGCGATGTAGTCGAGCCGTGATCGCTGCCGCACCAGATTGCAAAGCATCACCTCGGGAGCGACCCGGCGCGCCTCGCGCCCGGCTGCGTTTCCACAGGCGAGCACGCACTGCTGAAGGCGGCCCCGACGAATCACGGTCTCGACCACCTGGGTCGCGATGTCCTCGCCGCTTTTGATCTGCAGATTGATCCAAATGTCGAAGGGAAGTTCATCGAGGGCTTCCTCGAGCGTGGGAATCCGTTCTCCGACGAAGTTGGCACCGAAGTACGCACCGGCATCCAACTTGCGCAACTGCTCGAGGGTCAGATTCGAGACGGCGCCGCGACCATCGCTGGTCCGGTCGACCCGCGGGTCATGAATCACGACGACGGCTGCGTCGGCGCTGCGGCGGAGGTCGAACTCGACCTGATGGGCGCCGAGTCGGACCGCCTCCCGAAGCGAAGAACAGGTGTTTTCCGGGGCATGGGCGGCGCCTCCGCGGTGGGCGGCAACGCCGCAGTCCGGTAGTGAGATTCCCACGCTCACCGAGTACCCGCCTGCGGCGCCCGGAGCAACTTCGGGGTCCGACCCAAGGGCCGATCGCCCGCGCCACGGGGACTAATCGACGCTCACCCCCGGCGCCGCCGGAGGCGCCGCGGTCTCGTGGGACCTGACGGCGGGCATGGACGGGCTGGAGTCCGCAACGGCGGCGGCTTCGCAAGTGCGGTATTCGGCCTCACGGTGCCGGGTCGACCAGGTCACGCCGTCGCTGTTGCGGATGAGAAGAAGGTTGGTGTGCTCCTCGCTCGTGAGATGAACCGGAACCTCGATCGGCGGTGCACTGGCGAAGGCGACGGTGTAGTTGCCTTCCGGTAGGCGAATGACGTCATCGGAGCCGAGAGACCCTCCGCCCAGGACTTCGTCACCCTTTCGAACGGTCCAAGCGGTACCGACGGTGGCCGTCAGCGCGTCGCGAAGCTCGGCCGCGCTGCGAGCCGTCACAAAGCGTCCACCACTGGCTTCAGCAATGGCACGCAAACTGCGTTGGTCTTCATCCTCGGTGCCGCCCATGCCAAAGCCGATCACGTGAACCGTGATGCCTTCGGTTTCCTTGAGCTTTCGCGCAGACGCCACCGGGTCGCCGCCACAGCTCTCGATCCCGTCGGTGACGAGCACGACGGCACGCTCACCCGCAAAGGACGCCATGTCCCCCGCGATCTGGTCGAGGCTGTAGGCGATGGGCGTCTGGCCACGAGGCTTGAAGCTCAAGAGCGCGGTTCTTACGCGTTCGCGATCGCCTGCAGCCAGGGGAACCAGCAGTTCGCTATCGGTGCAATTCTTCTGCTCGCGACTGTGTTGGTGTCCGTAGACGCGCAATGCGAGCTGGAGATCAGCGGGCATCCAATCGAGAGCACTCACCAGCGTCTCACGACCGATCTCGACCTTGGTCTTGCCGTCGAGCTGGGCCCACATGCTGCCCGACGCATCGAACACGAGCTCGATACCGCGCTCGGACAGGGAGACGACGGGCTCGCCGTCTCGCTCGGCCTGGACCTGGAGCTCGGCACAGCCGGGCAGACGAACCGTGACCGTCACAAAAGCGTCCGCCACGCGGCCGTCGTGGCTCGTCGCGGTAGCGATGATGCGATTCTCTCCAATCTCGAGTGAAACGCGTCCGCGGAAATGTCCCTCGGAAAGAAGAGCAGGCTGTCCGGAGCCCTCACCCACGCGAAGCACGACTCTGGCGATGCCTCGATCGGAATGGTTCTCCAACATGAAGGAAGGGAGACCGGCAAAGATCGAGGCGAGTCCTTCGACCAGGAGCTCGCTCTCACGCTTTTGGTAGAGAGTGCCGTCGAAGGGCGTCTCGATGCCGAGGGTCAACGGTCCCGACACGAGAACGTCCACGCTGTCCTCACGGGTCTCGCCATCGAGGCTCGTGGCCGAGGCCACGATGTGGTTCAGCCCGGGCTCGAGCGCCACGTTTCCCGAAAAGGTTCCGCCGATCAGCGTGGTCGGAATCTGCTCGCCGTCGCCGACCCGCAGGGTCACGTGGTCGACACCCGTGGTGCGGAGGTTCAGGAAGGCCTCGGGAAGCCCTGCTGGATCGGTCACCTGGATGAAGCTGCCGCCTGTGCCGTCGGCGATCTTCTGAAGCATCTCCGTGCCGTCTTCGTCACTTCCGAGCTGCAGTGTGTGGATCGCGACGCGCTCCTGCCGCGCCCGCTTCATGGCCGCGTAAGCCTCGTCCTCGTCGGACTTCCCGTCGGTGAAGAGCAGGATCACGCGAGTCGAATCGGGACGCGCAGCTTCCCGGAAACCGACCAGGGCAGTCTGGATGCCCTTGGCGATGTCAGTCGCTCCCTTGCGATCGAGCCCCTTGAGCTTCTCGATCACGGCGACCCGATCGGTGGTCAGCGGTAAGATCATCTCCGCGTTTCGATCGAATTCGACGATGCCGATCTGGATATCGCTCTTGGGGGGAAGGTTTCGCACGAGACCAATGGCGCCCTGGGAACGATGGTCGAGGCGGTCGGTCCGAAGCAGGCTCTTCGAGCTGTCGAGCACGAAGAAGAGGTCGAGGTATTTGACGCCGCCGAAGACCGAGGCGCCCCCTTCGACCCGAACCGAGTCTTCGAGATCGGTCAACACGCGATCGCCCGCGGGTTCGTGGATCTCGACACGAAGCTCGCCGCGCGGCATCTCAGCCGCCGCGGTCCAGCCCAAAGCGAGCATCGATAGCCACAGCACCGACGCCCCGCGCGCCGCAAACCGCTTCATCAGCCACACCTCCTCGACCTTCCGATCCAGAATCCTGCGTATCGAGTGATTCGGAAGCAGTCTTGACGAAGCTGCGGAGGAGATTCCTAACTAGCTGAAATAAAAAGGTTTTAGGAACCGGATCTGGCCTGCTGCTGGGCCCAGCGGTAGTCGGCCTTGCCGCTCGGGCTGCGCTGGATCTCGTCCCGGAAGACGAACAACTTGGGCAGCTTGTAGCGGGCGAGGTGTTTGCCGCACTCGGCCAGCAGCGCGGCCTCGTCCGGCGTCTTGCCCTCACGCAGCGCCACGATGGCCACGACTTCCTGCCCCCAGCGTTCGCTGGGTCGACCGGCCACCACGGTATCAAAGACGTCGGGGTGCAGCTTGATCGCGTGTTCGACCTCTTCGGCGAAGATCTTCTCGCCACCCGAGTTGATCGTTACCGAGTCGCGCCCGAGCACGTCGATCTGGCCGTCAGCGCGGTGGCGCGCGCGGTCTCCGGGAATCGAGTAGCGGATCCCGCCGATCACCGGGAACGTCTTCTCCGTCTTCTCGGCATCACCGAAATAGCCGAGGGGAACACGGCCCATCTGGGCAAACCAACCCATCTCTTCGTCGCCGGGCTCGAGCAGGCGAGTGAGATCCTCGGAGACGACACATGCGCCCGGGCTGGGCTTGAAGTCGCCTGTCGTGACGCCCGAATCCTTGTTGCTGGGATTCATGGCTTGGGCTCCCGTCTCAGAAGAACCGATCGCATCGATCACCGTGATATTGGGCAGCTTCTGAAGCCATTCCTTCTTGTTGGCGGTCGAGAGTGGGGCGCCGCCCGAACCAATCAAGAAAAGGCTGGAGAGATCGTACTTCTTTCTCTCCATCTGATCGAGAATCGGCCGGGCGAACGCGTCTCCGACGATGGTGGCCGTATTGACCTTCTCGCGTTCAATGGTCG
The DNA here is from genome assembly GCA_004356735.1 of Deltaproteobacteria bacterium. Lineage (GTDB taxonomy): Bacteria > Myxococcota_A > UBA9160 > UBA9160 > SMWR01 > SMWR01. The sequence goes on along the minus strand of SMWR01000195.1, from coordinate 4,604 downwards.
ACAGGAAGTCGTCGGGGTCGAGCTTCTCGTTCTGGTTGCCAAAGACGATGGTACTGCCCATCGCGTAGTTGATGAACGTGGCCCACTGGGCGGCGCCGTGCATGAGGGGAGGGCCGATCAGCGACTTGATGCCGGGCCCGCCCGCCGCCTGGGCGACCACAGCATCGAGCGACGCGAACTCGGTACCGTCGAGCTTGCGCCCCCCCATGGCCGCTACGAAGATGTCGGCCGAGCGCCACAGCACGCCCTTGGGCATTCCCGTCGTGCCGCCCGTGTAGAGGATGTAGAGATCGTCGGGCGAGTGTCCGATGTCCGGCAGCTGCGACGAGGCAGCGGCCAGCGCCGCTTCGTAGTCGATGGCGCCGGGCAGCAACGCGATGTCCGAGTCGTCGGCGACCTGGATCAGCAGCTCGAGCTGCGGCAACCGCTCGCGAATCGATGCGATCTGGGGTGCGAACGCCGAGTGGTAGATGACGACCCGGGATCGGGAGTTCTCGAACAAGTAGAGGAGTTCCTCCTCGACGTAGCGATAGTTGACGTTGAAGGCTGCGGAACGGGCTTTCCACGCTCCGAGCATGCCTTCGAGATATTCGTTTCCGTTGTAGAGATAGAGAGCCACGTGGTCTTGGCCCGATTCAAAGCCCCGGAGGGCCGAGCGCTCGGCCCGCACCTCGATGCCGTGGTCGAGCAGAACGTTGGCCAAACGCCGGCTTCGCTCGGCGAGCTGCGCATAGGTCAGGCGGCGGTCACGGAAGACGACGGCTTCACGGTCCGGTATCGCGGCCGAGATCGCCTCGTTCACTTCGACGAAACTGAATTCCACGGGAGGCTCTCCTGGACAATGGAAGAGAAACACCGTACCACGAGCCCAGAGCCTCTGTCTTGCGCTCGATGGCTGCCCTTCGGCCCGCCTCCATCGCACCGAAGCGGCGCGCTACTAGAGAAGCATCCAGCCTGGTTCCAACCGAGGAGAGTCGCCGATGATCCGGCACGTCGTCTTGTTCCGCTGGAAGGAGGGCACGACCGAAGCGGCCAAGCAGGCCGTCCGCGACGGCCTCGCCGATCTTTCCAACGCCATCGCTGGAGTCCGACGTTACGAGTACGGGGACGACGCCGGCCTCGTCGAAGGGAACTTCGACTTCGCCGTGGTCGCCGACTTCGACGACGCCGATGGATACATCGCCTACGCTCAGCATTCCCTGCACCAGGCCCTGATCCGCGAACGCATCGCGCCCCACCTCGCCGAGCGCGTCGCTGTCCAGTACGAGGTCTAGAAGTCATCTCATTGACCAGGTCGATGAGACGGCCTCTAATCCGTTCGCGTCTCCAGGTAGCGCTGAATCAACACCGCGTCGCGCTCGGAGAGTTCGTCGCCAAATCCGGGCATGCCGGTCCCTTGCAGTCCGATGCGCGCCACGATCGGTAGCTTGTCCCCGAGACGCACCACGGCCTCGCGAAGATCCGGCACGTTGCTGGACGACACGGCGCCCGCACCGTGACAGCGCGCGCACCACCGGTGATAGAGACGCTCGCCGTCGGCCACGTCACCGGGCCGGGTGATGTACGCCTCGATCTCTTCGGGCGTCGGCGCGTCCTCGGGCTGGGCATAGACGATCAGCTTTCCGGGTCCCTTCGCTACTCCCCGCGCCGCAGTTCCGCCGATGAGACCAAAGGCGCCGCCCCAGCCCGCCATCACCGCAACATACTGGGTTCCTTCGATCTCGTACGTCATGGGGGCGGCGATCACGCCGGTCTCGGTGTGATCGACCCACAGCGTACGACCGTCATCGGCCCGGTACGCCACGAAGCGACCGTCGGCCGTGCCCTGGAACACCAGGTTGCCCGCCGTGGTGAGTGTTCCGCCATTCCAGGGAAGACCTTGAGGCACGCGCCAGACTTCCTGCTGCTGGACGGGATCCCAGGCGAGCAGGTGACCCGACGCCGCCTCCGGCGGAAAGGCCGCGAAGACCGACAGGTCCGTACCGAGGTTGTAGCCGCGTTTCGACAGCTTGAAGTTCGGGTCGATTCGATAAGCGCCCAGGATCTCCTGTGCAGGAATGTAGACGAGGCCCGTGATCGGGTTGAACGACATGGGCTGCCAGTTGTGACCCCCGAAGAAGGTGGGCGTCACGAAAGTGAGGCCATCCGCAAAGCGCTGCCCGTCGACCTCGATGGGCCTTCCCGCCGCGTTCACATGACTCGCCCAGCTGACGGTGACGTAGGGCTTGGCGGAAATGAACTCGCCGTTCTCGCGGTCGATCACGTAGAAGAAGCCGTTCTTTGGCGCCTGCATCAGTACCTTGCGGTGCTCGTTTCCAATCTCCATGTCGGCAAGAATGATGTGCTGGGTGGCTGTGAAGTCCCAGGTCTCGCCCGGCGTCGTCTGGTAGTGCCAGACGACGCGGCCGTCGTCGGGGTCAAGGGCCAGGATCGAGCTCAGGTAGAGGTTGTCGCCGCCGCCGGGACTGCGGTGGTGGCGTGTCCAGGGCGAACCGTTGCCCGTGCCCACGTAGAGCAGGCCCAGCTCCGGGTCGTAGGCCATGGAGTCCCAGACGGTCCCGCCGCCACCGACCTTCCACCATTCGCCGGTCCAGGTCTCGGCCGCGCGCTTGATGGCATCGGACTCGAAGGGCTGGGACGGGTCGCCCGGAACGGTGAAGGTCCGCCACGCAAGTTCTCCGCTTGCGGCGTCGTAGGCCGAGACATAGCCGCGCACCCCGAACTCAGCCCCGCCATTTCCGATCACCACCTTGCCCGCGACGATGCGCGGCGCTCCGGTGATGGTGTAGTTGAGCGATCGGTCGACGGTCACAACCTCCCAAACGGGATCTCCGGTCTCGGCGTCGAGGGCGACCAGACGGCCATCGAGAGTACCGACGTAGATGCGTCCGGCGTAGACCGCGACGCCCCGGTTGACCACGTCGCAGCACGCCTTCTCGCCCACAGAGCGGGGTACGAGAGGGTCGTAACGCCACAGAACCTCGCCGCTGCGCGCGTCGAGCGCAACCACGACACTCCAGGTGAGAGTCGTGTACATCACCCCGTCGACGACGAGCGGCGTGGCCTCGAGACCCCGCGTCGTGCCCGTGTCATACACCCAACGCCGCTGGAGAAGCATGACGTTGTCGGCACGGATTCCATCGAGCGGACTGAAGCGCTGCTCCGAGAGCGTACGACCGTGGGAGAGCCAACTGCCAGGCTCCTGTTCGGCGCCGGCGAGCCGTGCGCTGTCGACGACGGCGGCTATCGGCTGGCTCGTCGATGCATCCGACGCGGCGTCTTTGTCATGACCGCAAGCGACTCCAGACAAGATCCCGATCAGGAAAAATCCGACGCAGCGAAGACGTGACATGATGAGTCCTCCAGCAGGGTGCGTATGCAACGCCATTCGATGCGAGCGCTTTCAGCGGCCGCCGCTGAGTTCGACGATGGTTTCGAGCAGATCGACGGTCTTCTCGATCGATTCGACGGAGAGGCGATCGCGCGAGTCGTGTTCCGAGTGGAGACGGGTGGGAAAGCTTCCGTCCTCCGTGGCCCGCAGCGTGAGCGCGGGCAGGCCCAGGGCCAGGAAGCTCCGTCCGTCGGTCAAGGTGCCGGGCGGTAGCTCGAGCATGGGGAGGGGCTTTCGGCCCAACAGCACCGCTGCGGCGTTGACCTGATCGACCAGGACATGGGGACTGCGAAAGCGGCGGAACGCGAAGCCGTCCTCGGGAACCCAGGCCAACCGTCCCTTCGCCCCGATCGACTCGAGATTGAAGATTCCGAGAGGGGGATCGGCCAGCAGCGTCTCGGCGTAGGCCTGGGAGCCCAGGGCTCGCTCTTCCTCGGCCGCGACGAAGACGATGCGAACCGTCGCGCCCTCGCCCACCGGTCGAGCGGAGAGTCGGTCTCCCAGACGCAGCAACGCCACCACCGAGCCGCCGTTGTCGATGGCCCCCGGGCTCGGCTCACGCAGCAGCGGACCGAGCCCGTGAAACCAGAACATGGCGGCAAACGGAATCGGGGCAGCCAGGCCCGCACCCCAACGCAGCCAGGCGGGCGCGCCCTTCTTCCTGAGCATGCCAACCAGCGTGACCCCGATGGCCAGCCCGATCGCAGGCCCCATGCGCCAGCCCCAGACTCCCCAGTCGCGGTGGTCGCCAAAGTGGGTTGTCGTGTCGTAGTGGGCCACAAAGATCACGACCGGAGCCTTGTAGTGTCCCGGAAACACGCCGATCACATTGCGCTCTTCAACGTTGTAGAGCCCGCTCACCGTGGACCAGAGCAGCTCGAACTCAAGCAGAAGCAGGGCGGGTGCCAGCAATACCAGCACGGCTGCGATCCGGTAGCGACCCGCGACCAGGGCGACGCTCCAGCCGAGCATCAGCAGCAGGGCCGTCGCGAAACAGAGCTGGAACCCGAAGGGTGTCGCGGTAAAGAAATGGGAGGCCACATCGGCGCCTTGGCCGCGCAGGGTCTCCTCGAGAAAACCGGCGACAGTTTCCAGCGCCTCGCTCCCATTGGGGCGAGGGACGAGGATCCGGTCGAGATACTCGTCCGCTGTCACGGCTGGATGATGGCACGCAAGCCATTGACCGCAATCCTGCCCGGGTTCAGCCGAGGGC
>SMWR01000194.1 GCA_004356735.1 Deltaproteobacteria bacterium | reverse complement strand
GTGTAGAAGAGCGCGAAGGCCGGGCCCGCCAACAACCCCATGACCGTGTCCGAGATCTCGAGATCGGCCTTGATCGGGCCGATCAGGATCGAGAGGACCGAGCGGTCGATGAAGTTGAAGACGTAGACGAGGAACAGGACGCCGAGTACGTAGTTCGCGCGGCGCCGTGAGGGCGCAGGATTCGGAGAGATTGTCGACATCAGCCCCGGGCCTTCTCCAATACGGCCCGCGTCGTCTGGGCCGCGCTCCAGGCCGCCTGGGACGGCGGCAAGGCCGCCAGCTCGGTCGAGAAGACCTCGACGCCGATGGGTGCCTGGCAGCCGCCGGCGTCGAGGCGGCGGATGATGTCTACCAGGTCGATGTCGCCCTGACCCGGCAGCAGGCGCCGGCTCATCGTCTCAGCAACGGCGTCCGGTTCCGCCTTGGCGGGTGCGTCGTTGAGCTGGATGGCGATCACGCGATGGCTGACTGCTTCGATCGCTGCGTTCTCGACACCACTGCGGAAGTGATGCCAGCTGTCGAGCATCAGACCACCGTTCTCGCGTCCGGCTTCTTCAACGATCTTGAAAGCGATATTGACGTCACGGACCTGGGTCCACGGCAGGAACTCGAGATGGACCAGCAGCCCGTGATCGGCAGCACGGTCGCAGAGGTCCGCAAAGGCTTCGGCCAGGACTTCGTCAGGGACCGCTCGATCGCCAAAGTACACGGCGTTGATCGAACGCGCACCCAGGGCTTCAGCCGCGGCATAAAACTCGGGCTCGCCGTACTGGAACATATCCGCGCCTTCATCGCTGGCTGCGCCGCCGAGCCCGATGTCGGGAACCCAGTCGAGCAGCGGATCGAGCTCGGCGATCTCGAGACCGAGGTCGTCCAGACGCATACGCAGGTCTGCATCGTCGTGACCGTCGGCCCGGGCCTGGTCCAAGTGGGCGAGGAAGAGCGAGAGCCCGCGAAAACCCGCTTGCGCGGCCACTTCCATGCGTTCCACCAGTCCGGCTTGAGGAATCGTTCCCGCGCAGAGCACCAGATCGTCGCGACCGAGGCTCACGAGCGCTTCGGAACCTCGAGATAGATCGGATCATCGGCGCTGTGGACTTCGATCAGCTCGATCACGTTGCCGTCGGGATCACGTCCGTAGGTGCAGCGACAGCTTCCGTAGTCGACGGGCTCGCAGTGGAAGTTCATTCCGCCCGCTTTCAGCCGCTCGTACTCGCCGTCGATGTCTTTGACGTCGATGCAGAGATGGATGATGCCGTGGTCGATGAGCTTGCGCTCAGGGTCGACCGGACGAGGCTCTGGCGTTCGATATTGAAACAGCTCGAGCATCGCGTTTCCACAGCGCAGGATCGCGACCCGCGACGCGGTTTCAGGCAACGCGTGGGTGCGGTTGGTGTCGACCTGTCCTTCGGACCAGTCGTACTCCATCACGAGCTCGAAGCCGAGCAGGTCACGATAGAACGCAACAGACCGGTCGATGTCGATGCACGAGATCGCGGTGTGGTGGATGCCTCGAATCATGGTTGCTCTCCAGTATATGCGGTGCCCCAGACGGAAGGGGCGAGAACTCAACCGCCGGCGCGCCCGATCCTTTCCAGGAAGGGACCGATCTCGTCGCGGGTGCGCACGAACGCGCCCAGCGCGAAGGACGCCACGGTTGCACCGGCCGCTCGGAGGGGGCCGAGTTGCTCGAGTGTCCGGTCGAGATCGACGACCCGGTTTTCACGCACCGGATTCACCTGTCCGCGGATACCGACGGTCGAGGGATCTCGCCCCGCCTCCCGCAGCGCGCGTTCCAGCTGAGCCTTGCCCTCTTCAAGAACATCCGGACGCGAATCCATCGGCATCCAGCCGGCACCGAACTCGACCAGACGACGTAGATTACCATCGGTGAGCGCACCGCCAATCCAGATCGGAATTCCACCTTTCTGCACCGGCCAAGGCAACGACCACAGGTTCTCGAACGAAACGGTCTTCGACATGAACGACGCTGGCGCCTCGGTCCACATTACGCAACAGGCGCGCAACGTTTCTTCCATGCGCGCGGTGCGCCCGCTGAAGGGAATCCCGGAACTCTCGAACTCCTCGCGCTGCCAGCCACTTCCCACACCGAGATCGAGCCGTCCGCCCGACAGCACGTCGAGGGTCGCCAGGGTCTTCGCCAACAACGGAGCGGGACGCAGGGGGACGATCAGGATCCCCGTTCCGAGTCGAATCCGCGAAGTGGCACCCGCCATCGCCGCCAGCGTCGTCAGCGGCTCGAGCCACGGCTCGTCTATGGGCAGTGGGAACTTTCCGTACGGATAGCGGTCCGTGCGCCCACCGATCGAGACATGGTCGGGCATCACGATCTGATCGACCCCAGCGTCCTCCGCAAGTTTCGCCGTCTCGACGACGCCGGCCAGGTCGTCTCCGTAGAGCATCGAGAGCCCGGCGATCATCACTGAGGTCTGGATTCGATCAGCCATGGACCAACTCCTTTTCCGGGCGCAGCAGGAACAGACTTCCGAAGACCAGCACGTTGACGATCGCGAAGGTCTGGAACGCGACATCGTAGCTTCCGAATCGATCGAAACAGAAACCTGCAAATACTCCACCCAGGGTGCCGGCCGGCGCCAGCACGACCATCAAAGCACCGTAGATCGCGGCGAGATACCGGACCCCGAAGCACTCCGCGATCACGAGGGGATAAACCACGTCTCGTGCGGCGTAGGAAAACCCGAACAGCACCACGAAGACCTGCAAGAAGGGTCGCTCTGGAACGAAGAGCAGCACCCCCGAGCTGAGCGCCAGCAGTCCAAAGTCGATCAGGATTGCAGGACGAGACGAAATCCGATCGGCAACCGCGCCCATCAAGACCTTGCTGACCAGCCCCATTCCGATGGCAGCGCTGAAGTAGCCGGCGGCGTTGACGCGCGAAAGCCCGCTGTCGGTGAGCGACGCGATGAAGTGTTCGAGGATGCCGATCATGTAGAAGAAAAAACCGGCCAGGGCGAAGCCGAGGACCCAGAAGCTGCGGGTTTTCAAGGCAGCTCCCAGGTCGAGGTCGGCTTGGTGGCCCAGATTGGACGCGCTGATCGACACGGCCTCCATCGCGCCACCCGCGCCACGTTCGCGAACGACGCGGGCAGCAAAGGGCAGGATCAGCAGGGTCCCTCCGATACCCACATAGAGAAGCGCGTGGCGCCACGAGCCTCTTGCGGCGAAGTACGTCACCAGTGGCGGAAGGATCACTCCGGCCAGATTCGAGCCGGTATAGACGACACCGAGCGCCAGACCGCGTCCGCGCGCGATCCACGTCGTCACCACCGCACCCAGTGTCACGTCGCCGAACCCGAGCAGGACGAAGCCGAGCAGCACGTTCGCACCCACCAGCTCCCAGACGTGGTTCATGATCGAGAACCAGAAGAACGCGGGCGCCAGCATGAGTGAGGCGACCACCAGGATCGGGCGTGCGCCAAAGCGGACCAGCATCAGGCCGAGTACGGGGCTGGCGAGCGAAATGACCCAGATCCGGGCCGATCCTGCCGACGACCAGACGCTGCGGGAGATGTCGAGACTGACCGTGATGTCCTTGAGCAGGGGCGCGGTGACGTAACCGAAGCCCAGGCCGAGCTGGCAGACGAGGCAACCGAACACCACCCAGAGCGCCCGTCCTCTCAGGTCTCCGAAGCGCTCATGGAAACTCAAACGGCCGAGCCTCCCGTCAGCGCTCTGTGCCGTGGAGTTCTTCGAGCCGCGCCATGATGTTGCCCGCCAGCTGTTCCGCCGCGGGCAAAATCACGGGCTTTATCAGGCTGTCGATCATGGGCGCCATCGGCCCGCCAGGCTTGAGCTCGAGCTTGAAGGTCAGCTTCGCCATGCCCGCGCCGGGACCTGCGTCGGCGCTGGCGGCACGCTCGGGCGCCCCCCCGCTCAGCAGGCGCACGAAGAAGCGCGCGATCGCCTCGAGCAGGCGTAGGATGAAGTTCTTCCGCTCGGCCGGCGCGACATGCACGCCCGGCTCACTTTCTTCTTCGTAGCTGGACATCTCGAAGGTGCCGTGGCCATCCATGAGTTCGTTGATGCCCTTGAGCTCGAAGGTCACCCGCGTGGGTCCGTTCCACTCGGTGATGTGCACCTGAAGCTTCAGCATGCGCGACATGGGACCCAGGTCGCCCTTCAGCACCCAGGTCGAATCCTCGTCGCTCTGCTTCTCGTGACTCTGATAGCCGGTGACGAGATCGGCCCAGTTGTCCATCTCCTTCACGAAGTTCCAGATCGTTTCGATCGGGAGCTTCGTGCTCGTCGAGTACTCGGCGACGGCCACGGTTCAATCCTTGCCCATGGCGTGACGGGCGGCGATGTAACCCCAGGTGATGGCGCGCATGTTCGAGGTGCCGCTCTGGTAGCCGGCGCCCAGGTCGCGCAGCGCGGCGGAGTTCCCAACGGCGTAGAGGCCCGAGATCGCTTGGCCGCGCACGTGCACCACATGGGCGTGGACGTCGGTCTTGAGACCATGGGAGTTGATGCCCACGGACACGGGTACCAGTTTCACGCCGTAGTACGGGGCCTTGTCCAGCGGGCCCAGATTCGGATTCGGATAGTCGAAGTCACCAACCAGCCGCTGGGACCAGCTGAACGAACCCCGATCGAAGTCCGGATCCTCGCCCTTGCGCGCATTCTCGTTGAAGCGCTTGACGCTCTTCTCGAGTCCCTCGGGGTCGATGTCGAGCTTCTCAGCGAGCTCGCGCAGGCTGTCGGCCTTGACGCACAGCTCTTCGGGAATCTCCTGGCCGGGCATGAACGATCCCAACGGATACCGGTCGCGGTAGTTCTGGTCGAAGATCAGGGTCGGCGGCAGGTTTGGCATGGTCTGGGTCTGGCCATCCCATTGCCTGAGACGCGGCTGGTAGTCCTTGTAGGACGCCTCGTCGCAGAAGCGTTCGCCCTTCTTGTTCACCCAGATGGCGTGGGGAACCCCGCACTCCCAGGAAGCGCGGTACAGTGGAGACCCGTCGGTCTCTTCGCCCGGGATGTTGTAACCGTAGAACATCGCCAGATTGTTCGGCGGCACCGCCGCAATGGCGGCGCCCACCTCGGTGCCCATCACGATGTTGTCACCGTCGAAGTACGGCGGCGCGGCCGAGTTCCAGTCGGGCATGGACTCGTACTGGCAGGCCATCTCCCGGTTGTGGTCGTAGCCACCGACGGCGATCACGACGCCCTTGTCGGCCTTCACGAAGAAGTCCTGGCCATCCTTCTCGGCGCGCACCCCGATCACGGCACCGCCATCGTCGGTAATGAGCTCGCGCACCGGCGTGTCGACGTACGCCAGAATGTTGCGATCGACAACGGCCGCTTTCACGAAGTACGCCATCAAGCCCGGGCCCATGGCGCGCTTGTCCTCGGCCACCCGCTGGCCCACCAGCTCGTAGTCCCAGGTCGTAACCTTGGCGAGCCCGCCCCAGGCGTACATCTCCTTGTGGAGCGCGCCCGGCGGAACGTGGGGCGTCATCGCGTAGGTCTTGCCCTGCCACTCGCCGAGTGTCGATCCATCGAAGAGATCGACCGTCATGTAGCGGCCACTTGCGCGGGCGCTCTTGACCTTCGGGTGGTAGTAGTCGGGCAGCCCTTCGATCGCGATCCACTCGATGCCGGCTTCGCGCCCGAAGTACTCGATGGCCTCGTTGCAGGTGGCGAGCAACTTGTCGAAGAGATCCTGGTCGCGGAAGCCCGCGGACAGGAAGTCCAGGTATTCACGACCGGATTCGTCCGAGTCCTCGATGCCGAGTTCGCGCATCTTGTAGTTGTTGGGGACGAAGACCTCGCCGCCGCCGAAGCCCGAGAGGCCGCCCAGGCGCGGAGACTTGTCGAGAATGACGCACTTGGCGCCGAGATCGTGGGCCACGATGGCGGAACAGACACCACCCAGTCCGGAACCGATCGAGACCCAGTCGATGTCGAGGTCCCAGCGAGCCGGTGCATTTGCCATGGAATTCGAACTCCTAGGGCCCGCCACCAGTGGGCGCCGGCGAACTCTCAGAACGGGGATGATCAATAACGAGACGTATAGTATCGTATTGCGATCCCAATAGAGGGATGATTCTACCCGGCCTCGGAGGCCGGATCGGCGTCTTCCGTTCCGCGGATGACCCAGCAATCGAGGGAGATCCATGCAGCTCAAGAACGTGGTCCTGGTCGATGGCGTGCGCTCGGCGTTTGGTCGTGGGGGGCGCGGCAAGCTCGTCGCAACGCGTCTCGACGAAGTCGGCGCCAAGATCCTGCGAGCGCTGCTCGACCGACACCCACAGGTCACGGACACGATGATCGAAGACATCGGCACCGGCAACGTGGGGGGCGCACGAAGCGAGTTCGGCTTCCTCGGCAACGTGCAGCGGATCGCGGGTCTCCCCATGGAGGTCTGCTCGTTCCACTCGAACCGGCAGTGCGGTTCCAGCATGGAGACGTTGCACCGCATCACCCTGTCGATCATGACGGGCCAGATCGAGTGCGGCATCGCCATGGGCATCGAGCGCATGGGCCGCGGTCTCGGCGGCGGGGGGGGCGCGCCGACACGCATCACCCAGATGACCGGCAAGATCGCCGAGCTGAACGAGGTGCAGCGGGCTCCAGCGTTCGACCACGACGAGTATTTCTCGGTCGAGTTCCCCGAGTACATCCGCAAGTCACCGTGGCTCCAGCCCATGACCCAGACGGCCCAGAATGTGGCCGAGTGTTACGGCCTGACGCGAGAGGAACTCGACGCCTTCTCGGCCAAAAGCCACGCCAAGGGTCACGCCGCCTATGAAGCCGGCATCTACAAGGACGAGGTGATCCCGCTCGAAGTCGAAGAGCCGATCTTCAACGACAAGGGCGAGTGGGTCGAAGACGAAACCGGCCCGATGGTCAGCTTCGAGCGCGACGAGTGTATCCGCCCCGGCAGCACGCCCGAGAAGCTCAAGGGCTTGAACCCCATCAAGGGCGTCATCAGCTTCGGTGACAAGGAAGTCGTCATCACGGCGGGCAATTCCTGTCCGACGAACGATGGGGTCACTGCCGCGCTCCTGATGTCCGAGGAGAAAGCGACGGCGCTCGGTCTCGAGCCCCTGGCGCGCATCGTCGGCATGGCGGTGGGCGGCGTAAAGCCCCAGGTCATGGGGCTCGGACCGATCGTTTCTTCGAAGAAGGCCTTCAAGCTGGCCGGCATCGAGTCGGGCCAGATCGACCGGGTCGAATTCAACGAAGCCTTCGCAGCCCAGGTTCTGCCGTCGATCAAGGAGCTCGGCATCCCGGCAGACCGCATCAACGTGAACGGCGGCTCGCTCGGCATCGGACACCCGCTGGGTGCGACCGGTGCGCGACTCGTCACCACGGTCGCCAAGGAGCTGCGCCGCAGCGGCGGCCGCTTCGGCCTCGCGACCCAGTGCATCGGCGCCGGCATGGGCATTTCGACCGTGCTCGAAAGACTCGACTGAGGCACCCGTCTTGTCCACCACCGAGAACGGCCAGCAAACTGCCGGACGCCCGCGGAGCGGGGAAGCACACCAGGCCATCCTGGACGCGACCCTCGAGCTGTTGGTGGAGGTCGGCTTCTCGGCCCTCACCGTCGAAGGCGTGGCCGGCCGCGCCGGCGTCGGCAAGGCGACCATCTATCGACGCTGGCCGTCGAAGCTGCCGCTGGTGGTGGAAGCCTTCGGCCAGCTACCCGGATTCGAGGACTTCGATACCGGCAGCGTGGCAGACGACCTCAAGCGCATGCTCAAGGGCTACATCGAGGCCTTCAACGCGACACCACTGGCGAGCGTCCTCCCAAGCCTGGCGGGCGAGCGCGCTCACAACCCGGAGCTGTCGGAACTCTTCGATCCGGTCACCCGGCGGCGTAGCCTGCCGCTGCGGCGGGCCCTCGAGCGCGGCATCAAGCGCGGCGAGCTGCCCGGGGAACTCGACGTCGAGCTGGCCTCGGACCTCATCGTCGGCCCGATCGCGGTGGCCCTCTTCTATCGCGGCGCCAAGCTCAATCCGCGCATGGTGGGCCCCATGGTCGACCTCGCCCTCTCGGGCCTCCGCAACGAATCCCCAGGAGAGTGAACTAAACCATGTCCTCAATCGACCGGGCACGCGAGCTTGCGCACGCAGTGGCCGCCGTGCGCACCGCGTCGGGTGTCTGCCGCTCGATCCAACAGAACCTGGCGACGGCCGCCAGGCTCGAAAAGAAGGACAAGAGTCCCGTGACGGTCGCCGACTTCGCGTCCCAGGCCCTGATCTGCGCCACCCTGGCAGAGCACAGCGCCGTGACTGCCATCGTCGGAGAGGAAGACGCGGCGGACCTCCGCGAGGACGGTGCCGATCAGATGCGCCAGCAGGTGGTCGCGAACGTGCGCCGCATCCGCGGCAAGGACGTCAGCGAAGAACAGGCGCTGGCCTGGATCGATCTCGGCGGCGTAACGCCCGACGCATCGACGCCCGCCTTCTGGACCCTCGACCCCATCGACGGCACCAAGGGCTTCCTGCGCGGCGAGCAGTATGCGGTGGCCCTGGGGCTGTTGGAAGACGGCACCGTCAGCGTAGGCGTTCTCGGTTGCCCGAACCTGCCAGGGCCCGACGGACGGCAGGGCGCGCTGTTCACTGCGATCCGCGGAGAAGGCGCCTGGATCCTGCCTCTGGATGGCGAAAACCTGTCCGAGCGGAAGGCGATCCGCGTCGCCGATGTTTTCGAGACGACCGGGGCCCGCTTCTGCGAGTCCGTCGAGTCGGGCCACAGCGATCAGGACCAATCCTCCCAGATCGCGGCGAAGCTCGGCATTACGGCCGAGCCGGTACGCGTCGACAGCCAGGCCAAGTACGCCATCGTGGCCCAGGGAATCGCCTCGATCTATCTGCGCTTGCCCACCCGCAAGGAATATCGCGAGAAGATCTGGGACCACGCAGCCGGATCGATCGTCGTCGAAGAAGCCGGCGGCCGGGTCACCGACGTGACCGGCGCCGACCTCGACTTCTCCCGCGGCCGCAGCCTCGAAGAGAACCGAGGCATCGTCGCCAGCAGTGGCGCGATCCACGACGACGTGATCGCCGTGGTGGGAGAATTCGTGGAGCGCTAGGACGGGGCAGCTCCGGGTTGCCAATCGAAGACAAGGCGCGCCTCCCTCCACACACTCAAGCGTCTCCGGCGGAGGGTCGATACCCGCTGCGTGGCGATGAGAATGGCGGGGCATCGATCTGAGCGGCGTTGGAGAGCCTTCTACACCCGACTGGGTGTGGGCACCCTTGCACTGAGCCTGCTGGCGGCTCCGGCCGGGTCGGCCGCCCCACTGCCCTTGGAGCAGCTCCCGGATGGCATGCCGCTGGGATCCAGCGTCGAGGTGCTGGAGGACTCGAGCGGCCGACGAACCCTGGAGGAGATCCGGGCGGACTCCGACGGCTGGCGGACGGCCGAAACCGGCATGGCCTCCTTCGGCTACACCGACTCCGCCTACTGGTTGAGGTTTCGGATCGAGAACGACAGCGACGAGCCGCAACCACGGATGCTGCGGGTGGCGAACCACGGCCTCGACCAGCTGGAAATCTATGCGATTCGCGGCGACCGGATCGAAACGGCCCTCACCGGAGACGCCCGCCGTTTCTCCCAGCGGCCATCCGCCCACCGGGAGTTCCTGTTTCCGATCACCGTCGCGGCCGGCGAACAGGTGGAGCTGTACGTGCGGGCCAAGAGCACCGGCAGCCTGCAAATCCCACTGGAGCTCTGGACGTATCCCGGCTTCTACCAGCAGGACCAGAAGACCCTGCTCGGGTTCGGAATCCTGTTCGGCGTGCTCGGAATGATCATCCTGTACAACCTGGTTCTGTTCGCGGCGACCCGTCAGGCGACCTACGGGCTGTTGGTCCTCTTTGCCCTGGCCGTGACCTTGAACTCGCTGGCGATCCAGGGCACCGGCTTCCAGTTCTTGTGGCCCGAGAGTCCAGGCTGGAACCAGTTCGCCACGCCGGCCAGCATGATGGGCGGTGCGTTGTTCGTCGTTCTCCTGGCCCGGAACTTCCTCCAGCTCGGGCTGGCCCACCCGTTGGCCAACCGGATCGGCCTGGTGCTGATCTCGCTCACGGCCGGACTGCTGCTCCTGCTGCCGATCGCCCCCTTTCCGCTCTACCACTGGCTCTCCATGCTGACCGTCGCCCTGGTCAGCGTGACGTTGGTCTCGCTGGCCTGGTGGCGTTGGCAGAACGGATTCACCGCCGCCCGCTATTACCTTGTGGGGTGGGGCGCGTTCTTCAGTGGCGTTGGACTGACGCTGCTGAACCGCAGCGGTGCGATTCCAGCCAACGTCTGGACCGAAAACGGCGTCGCCGGAGGAATGGTCCTGATGCTGCTCGGCTTCTCCCTGGCCTTGGCCGACCGCGCCAAGATGGTCCACGACCGCGCCGCGGTCCTCAGCGATGGGGTCCAGCGGCAGCTGGGCGTTTCGACGGATCTCAACCCGAACGCGGAGCGCTTCAGAGATCAGTCGCCCGTCGACGACGTCACCGGCCTCGCCAACCGCCGACGCTTCGCGGAGGTTTATACCACCGAGCGCCGACGCAATTCACGCATGTCGCGTGATCTTTCGTTGCTGATGATCGACGTTGACGATTTTCAGCGGGTGATCGCCGAATACGGAATCGACACGGGCAGCGTCTGCTTGCGTGTGCTCGGCGACCGGTTCCAGCGGAGGCTCAGTCGACCGGGCGACCTCGTGGCCCGTTTCGGGAGCGAAATCTTCACGGTGCTCCTGCCCAACACGACCGAGGAAGGTGCACAAATCCTGGCCGAGTCGATCCGGACGATCGTGGAGTCGAAGCCCGTCGAAGTCGACGGCGACATGATCGAGCTGACCGTCAGCATCGGCATGGCCACCGAACACGGCCGGCCCAACGACTGGCGCGATCTACTCGGAGCTGCAGAATCTGCCCTGCTTCGAGCACAGCAGGCCGGGCGCAACCGGGTCGAGCTCGCGGATCTGGGCCCGGCGGCAAAGCTCCTCGCCGACTAATG
>SMWR01000004.1 GCA_004356735.1 Deltaproteobacteria bacterium | reverse complement strand
CCGATCCGACCCGGTATCGGGCCTCCGCAATGTGAACGAGCTGGCGCAGAAGAGAAATGTTTCTGTCGGTGATGTCGAGCGCGCGCTGGGAGAAGCCGAGCTCGGCCCAGCTGGATTCCACGGCGGAGTCGATCGTGAGCATGCGGTCCGCAACCGCGTGCGCGGCCGCCCGCGCACGGGCTTCGGCGGCGTCGCGGCGACTCGACAGCAGGCCCGGGAAGGGAAAGTTCTGGCGCAGACCGAACTGATGTCCCGACATTGGCGTCGAGTCGAAGTCGAGGTCTCCGATGGGGACGTTGCTCGCTTCGTAACTGAGCCGCGGGTCATCCAGCGCGCCGGCAGGCGTGATCCGATGACGGGCCGCGTCGAGTCCTGCCTTCTCGATTTCGATCGACGGGTTGCGCGCTTGCGCCCGCTCGACGCACCAGGCGAGTGTCAGGGGATCGGGGATCGATTCCGCCACGTCAGTGGCGGCGGCCACTGACGCGTCCGCGGCCCTGGACTCGTCCTGGGCCGTGGCCGTGGCCGCGAGGATCAGCGCCGCGGTTGCGAGCCAGGCGGTCTTGATCACAGAAACAGGGGTGTCGTGCTGCATGGGTTCGCCAAGGTTCTTGCTGTTGAGAGTCGAGAGAAGGGCAGGCGCGATTCGAGCGCAAGCCACGCCAATCTGGATCGAGCAGATGGCTCTCTCAGAGCAGGAACGATGACTTCTGGAGCAGCAGATTCCCGACCGGAAGGGGCTGGGAGTCCGGTGGGGTGATGCGAGTCCGGGTCGAGGAGAACCCGTTCGCAGCCGTGAACGAGGCGGCGATGGTCGCGGTCGGCAGGTCGAGCGCAGTCGCCGCCTGGGGGCGGCTCGCGGTGGCCAGCGTCAGGGAATCGCAGGCGGGGCAGTCGTGGCCCGGCTGCCGGTCACTGGAACGCTCTTCATGACACGGCACCTCTGCCAGGGCCGCGGCGCTGCCGGCATCGCCGGCCTGGCACAGAACGTCACAAGCCGACCCCTGGGCCAGTAGAAGCAACGCCAAGCTGATGCACAGAGCTGTGGTCCGCATGAACTCGATATCCCGACTCCTATGAGTACCGCATTCGGCGGGGCATTGGGTGCCCAGGACGTTTTCGGTGATTGGATTGCCCCACTTGAGGCTCCCGGCTCACGAGGCTCGAGATGCGCTGGAGGCGGGCTTCCCAGCTCGGCGAAGAGCGCGTGGAGAAAGACCTCGACGAATTCCTCGAAGCCCCGGTCGAAGCCGAACTTGGACGTGATGAAGGGATTCTCCGAGTAACCGTAGGTCCGGTAGCCTGCGGCCGTGGCCCGTTGTCCCAAGGTCTTCAGCGCGAGTGGAATCTCCGTCGTCTGGAGCAGTCCCGACTCGGCCGGGCTCGAGCCAGTCATGAACGCGGCCGTCGACGCGAAGGTCGATGCCGCCTCTGCGACGACGGTTTCGTAGACGACGCCTTCACGGGCGAGAGCGTCGATGTTCGGTGTCGTGTCGCGCTCGTACCCGTAGCAGCCAAAGTGATCGGCGCGCGCCGCGTCCAGCAGGAAGACGAGCAGATTGAGCCGGTTGCTCCTGGGCGGCGGCTCGTCTGGGCCACAACCGACAGCCAGGGCGACGATTGCGCACCACGATCCAGAGGGAGGCGAATCTCGAAGTGTGGGGTCGGGAGACCGGGTGTCGCGCCATGCCTAGAGCTCGAACGGTCCCTTGCCGAGCTGCTCGCGGATGGGGGTGAACTCCGGCTGGAGCATGGCGCGTCGCTGCCAGTTGGCACCGTCGACGACCAGGGTGTGGCCGCTCACGTAGGACGCGAAGGGCGAGGCCAGGAACGTCGCGGCCCAGCCGAGCTCGCGCGGCTGCCCCACGCGTCCGGCGGGGGAGCGTCGATCTTCCTGCTTTCCGCGGTCGGGCACACCCTGGATGTCCTCCGTCTCGTCGGCGTGGGGAAACAGGCCGGGCACCAGACCGTTCACGCGAATGCCGTACGGCCCCCACTCGACGGCCAGCGACTCGGTCATGTTCTTCACGCCGGCCTTGGCCGCAGCGGAGTGGGCAAAGCCGGGCCCGCCGGTCCAGGCATAGGACGCGCCGATGTTGATGATGCAGCCCGGCGTCTTCGCCGCAATGTGACGCCGGGCGAACTCGCGCGAGCAGTTGAAGGTTCCGTTCAGCACGATGTCGACGACGGTGCGCCAGGCATTGGGACTCATGTCCTCGGCCGGAACCGGAAAGTTTCCGGCCGCGTTGTTGACCAATGTGGCGGGGAGGCCCAGCTCGGCTTCGAGTGTGTCGAAGGCGGCGGCGACGCTCTCGGGCCGGCGGATGTCGCATTCGGCGTCGACGGCGCGCGCGCCCAGTGCCTCGACAGCGGCAACGCCGGACCGTCGGTGATCCTGCTTGCGGCTCAGGATCCCAACGGCGGCGCCGAGGCGGGCAAACTCCATGGCAATCGCCTTGCCCAGACCGGTTCCGCCACCGGTTACGATCACCGCCTGGCCCTGGAAAGTGCCGTGCGCGAGCGCAGTCGCGCCCAGCTCGGGCGGTTCAGGAAGGCCCATTTCATCGGCTCCCGTCTTCTGAGGCGCAAACCATGCGGAGCCAATGGCTTCGACCCTGGCTGCAGGGCGCCTGTTGTCGGTCGATCAAGCCGGAGGATGATAGTCTATGCCCTCGCTCCGCCAGGAGCCGGAGGAGGACGCCGGTTGGCCGAGAGCCCCGCGCCGCACAACATCGAGACGGGAACCGACCAGCTCCTGTGCCGATGGGAAGACCGGGTGGCGGTCGTGACCTTGAACCGTCCCGATGCGCGCAATGCGCTGACCTGGGAGCTGAAAGCTGCCCTGATCGAGCTGGTTCCGCGTCTCGGCGCCGACCCTGCGGTCGGATGTCTGCTGTTGACCGGGTCCGGTGGCGCCTTCTGCTCCGGTGGCGACACGAAGAGCATGGCTCGAGAAGGCAAGCCCCCCTCTCCGGAGGAGCGCAAACGCATCCTGCGCTGGGAGCATGCGTTGCCCGAGGCGATCCACCGACTCGAGAAGCCCGTCGTTGCGGCTCTGCCCGGCCCGGCGGCCGGTGCCGGCTTCTCGATCGCGCTGTCATGCGACATTCGCATTGCGGCCGAGAGTGCGTTCGTCACCACAGCGTACGCGCGCCTGGGTCTGTCGGGTGACTACGGCGGAAGTTGGTTTCTCACTCAGCTCGTCGGTACGGCCAAGGCCCGCGAACTCTTCTTCACGGGGAGGCGCGTCGACGCCCAGGAGTGCGAACGACTCGGCATCGTCAACCGGGTCGTTCCCGATGCGGACCTCGAGAAGGAATCAATGGCGCTGGCGCGTCAGATTGCAGCGGGCCCGCCCATCGCTCTCCGCTACATGAAAGAGAATCTCAACCGCGCGCTGCGCGAAGACCTTCAATCGTGCCTCGAGGTCGAAGCCGATCGGATGGTGCAGAGCGCACAGACCGAAGACTACGTCGAGGCCGTGAAAGCCTTCCAGGAGAAGCGAGCCCCCGAGTTCAAGGGCCGCTGATCCGTGCGTTCGTTTTCGATTCAACAAAGATCCGACGGAGACCCCGCGTGAGCCAGGAAACGATCACTCTCGAGTTCGATGGCCCCGTGGCCATCATGAGCAACAACCGTCCCGAGAAGCACAACGCAGCCAATGACGCCATGGACCTGCGATTGTGGGAGGTGCTGGGCGAGCTCCACGAGCGCGAAGGCGTCCGTGCCATCATCTGGCGTGGCAACGGCAAGTCGTTCTCATCGGGCCGCGACACCACCGAGCTGGGTGTGCGCACCGAGGACATCAGCGATCTCGAATTCATCGAGCGAGGTCACCGCGGCGCCCAGCAGTTCTTCACGATTCCCGCCCCGATCATCTGTGCGCTCAAGGGCTGGGTGATCGGTGGGTCCTTCGAACGCTCGCTGCTCTGCGACATGCGGATCGCCGGCGAGAGCGCCAAGATGCGCCTTCCCGAGGTATTGCACGGCGTTGTGCCCGACACGGGCGGCACGGCTCGCCTGGTGCAGATGGCGGGTCACGGTCTTGCCGCCGACCTCGCCTTGACGGGACGCGTCATGGACGCTCAGGAGGCGCTGCGCCACGGCATCGTCTCGCGCGTCGTTCCCGATCGGGAGCTCGATCAGCGGGTGCTCGAAATCGCCCACCAGATCGCCGAGGCGCCAGCGTTTACGGTCAAGATGTTCCGTCGCAGCCTCGGCCGCATGACCGATCCGATGGTGAAGGCCTCGATCCAGGACGAGGCGATCACCCAGTCGATGGTGTTTGCCTCCGATGATTACGCCGAGATGAAGGCGGCCCGCGCGGAGCAGCGCGAGCCCAAGTACCGCGGACGCTAGAGCGCCGGGATTCACCGTGAGCCAGCCATGAGCAATCCAATCGGCGGGCTTCTCGCGGGCAAGGGTGTGGTGGTGACCGGGGCCGGCGCTGGCATCGGGGCCGCAATCGCCGAACGCTTCGCGGCCGAGGGCGGCCACGTCCTGGTGGTCGATTCGAACCGCGACGACGCGGGCCGCAGCGTGGATTCCATCAAGCGAAGCGGCGGAGTGGCCCGGTCCTGCGTTGCCGACGTGCGAGAAGTGGCTTCGGTCGAAGCGATCCTCGAGGCGGCCCGAGGTCTCGATCGGTCCATCGATGTGCTCGTCAACAACGTGGGCGACTATCGGCCCGCAGGTCTCTTTGCCGGCAGCAGCGAAGCAGACTGGCAGGCCCTCTATGCCGTGAACCTGCTCCATGTCTTTCGCCTGACTCACGCCTTCCTCCCCGGCATGACCGAGCGGAAGGCGGGCTCGATCGTCAACGTCTCGAGCGTCGAGGCTTTCCGCGGCATTCCGGCGGGCGCCGTCTACAGCGCGTTCAAGGCGGGCGTGAACCAGTTCACACGCAGCCTGGCGGTCGAAGTCGGGGGGCTCGGCGTCCGCGTGAACGCCATTGCGCCCGACGTGACCCAGACGCCCCAGCTTCCCTACGACCGCTGGGTCTCCGAGGAGGAGCGCTCGCTGATTCCGAGCTGGGTCCCCGTCGGCCGCTTCGGCAAGCCGGAGGACGTGGCCGCCGTGGCCCTCTTCCTGGCATCGGACGAAGCACGCTTTGTGACGGGACACACGCTTCCCGTCGACGGTGGCACGCTTGCCGCCAGCGGCTGGTACAAACGCGTGGGCAAGCAAAGTTGGACCAACCGACCGCGCAATCCTTGACAGTCGCCAGCCGTACAGGAGGAAGCCATGGATCGGCAGCCTGGCGCTCCTCGCCCTCGGGCACTACGTCCTGCGCTTCATCGTTTTCGAGCTGGCGCTCTGACCCGATAGACAGACTAAATCTGGTCCGGGTACATGACGGCCTGGGCACCGCCGTCGACGAACAGCACTGTCCCGTGGACATAGCGGGCATCGGGGCCGAGCAGGAAGGCCACGGTGCTCGCGACCTCCTCGGCCGGGGCCGAGCGTCCGAGCGGAACCGGCAGCGCGCGGATTGCCGGGGCGTGATCGGGGTCAGCGAGTAGCTTGTCGAGCATCGGCGTTTCCATCGTCCCCGGCGCAACGATGTTCAGGCGTACGCCCCGCTGCCCCCATTTTTCGGCGCGTCTCCGACACGCTTGGGCCAATGCGCGCTTGGCGTTCACGTAGGCGGTGTTGCCGTCCTTTCCGTCCATGATCTGCTGGGCGAGCGACTCGTCACCCGTGTGGCAGGCGTCCAGGAATTCCGGAATGGCGAGCGCCTGCACGGCGCCGCCGACCGACGAGATCGCGACGGCAGCGGGCGCCTCGCCCTTCGCCAGCGCGTCGAGCAGGCCGTCGAGCATCTCGATTGCGCCAAAATAGTTGACCCGCGTGATGTCTTTGGCCTCACCGTAGGGGCCGACACCGGCGCAGGACACGACACCGTCGAGCCTGCCAGCGCTGGCCTCGAGGCTGGCGGAGATGGCGTGCTCGCGACCTTTGGACGTGCCCAGGTCGGCCTCGATCTCCGCCCCATGGATGTCGATTCCGATGATTCGAACGCCTTCCTTCTCGAGCCGACGCCCGATGGCGGCGCCAAGTCCCGAACCACTTCCCGTGACGACGATGCTGCGCATGGTCGGCTATTCTAGCCGACCGAGGAGCGCCCCATGTCAAAGCTTCGAGCCGACGAAGCGGCCGAGCTGAGCTTTCCCGGCCCCGAGATGCACGCGTGGCTTCATGGACTGCGCGAAAAGGGTCCTGTCGTCGAGGTGCCCTTCGCGGGCGAGACGGCTTGGTTGATCCTGAGTCAAACCGCACTGGCGACCGCCTTCAAGGACGAAAGGATGTTCCCGGCCGGCGAGCACTACAAACGCGTGCTCGAACCCAGCCAGGGTCCGACCTTCCAGGGCCGTGAGGGTCGCGAACACCATCTGCTCCGCAGCCTGGCGACGCCGGCCTTTCGACCTCGCGCTCTGCGCAGCTGGCAGGACGAGCTCAGCCCCCTCGCACACGAGATGGTGGATCGCTTCGTCGGCGAGGGCCGCGTTGATCTCGTCGAACGCTTCACGAAAATCTATCCCTTCCTGGTGATCTCCCGGATGCTGGGTATTCCGCCCGAACAGGAAGACCAGTTCCACGGGTGGGCAACGGCCATGCTGCGCTTCGATCCCGAGGCGAACCGGGAATTCAGCGAGTACATGCTGCCGGTGATGGCCGAGCGGCGTCGGCAGCCCGGCGACGACGTGATGTCCGGCCTGCTCCACGCGGAGGTCGACGGACGGCGATTCAGCGACGAAGAGGTGCTGGCCCACGTGCGGCTGCTCTTCTCCGCCGGCGCGACCACGACCTTCGACGCCCTGGGGACCCTGCTGTTCGCGTTGCTCACGCACCCGGACGTTCTCGAGCGCGTTCACAGCGAGGAGGACGCGCTCGAGAAGGCGGTGGAAGAGCTGTTTCGCTGGGAGACGCCGGTGGCGAACCTGCCGCGATGGACGCTCGGCGGGGGAGAGCTGGCCGGCGTCGAGATCCCGCCGCAGTCGATGCTGCTCTTCAGCATCACGGGCGCCAACCACGATCCGGAATTCTTCACGGAGCCCGAGGTCTTCGACATCGACCGCGATACCCGCGCGAAGCTCACCTTCGGGCTGGGCAGCCACTCGTGTCCAGGGTTCCACCTGGCCCGGAACGAGCTGGTCGAGGCGACGCGTGTGCTGCTCGAGCGCTTGCCCGAGCTGCAGCTCGAGGACGAAGAAGTCGCCCAGCCTCGAGGCTTCGCCCTGCGCGGAAGCCAGTCGCTGCCGGTGAGCTTCCGTCCAGGATCGTGAGCCCCGCACTCCAGCTCGTTGTCGACGATCCGGCGACCCTCGAAGCTTGCCGTGACGTGTGTCGGCGGGTCCGCGCTGCCGGCGGACGCGCGTTTGCCGTTGGGGGATGCGTTCGTGACAGTGCGCTCGGTCGATCGAGTCGCGAACTGGACATCGAGGTCTTCGGGATCGCTGCGGACCTGCTGCGGCAGCTATTGGGTGAGCGTTTCGGCCTGAGCGAGGTCGGACGTTTCTTCGAAGTCATGAAGCTCCACCGACACCCCATCGATGTCGCGCTGCCGCGCGAGGGAGACGCGAGCCCCGAGCAAGCGGCGTCGCGGCGCGACTTCACCGTCAATTCCATCTATCTCGACCCGCTGACCGACGAGGTCGTCGACCCTTTTGATGGCCGGGGCGATCTCGAGCGGGGCATCCTGCGTCACACCTCGGAGCGTTTCGCCGAGGATCCATTGCGCGTGTTGCGCGGCATGCAGCTCACTGCCCGCTTCGAGCTCGAGGTTGCGCCGGAGACGGTCGCGCTCTGCCGGGGCCTTTCGCCCGATGGAGTTGCCCGCGAACGTGTCTTTGAAGAGTGGCGCAAGCTGGTCTGCGACGGCATCCGACCCTCGATCGGGCTCGCATTCCTCCGGGACTGCGGCTGGTTGCAGTACACGCCCGAGCTCGAAGCGCTCATCGATTGCGAGCAGGACCCCCGCTGGCACCCGGAAGGCGACGTCTGGATCCATACCCTCCACTGCATGGACGCGTTTGCGGAGGAACGGATCGGCGATGCCGAAGAAGACCTGATCGTGGGTCTGGCGGTTCTTTGTCACGACCTGGGGAAGCCCGCCACCACGGCTCACGAAAAGGGGCGCGTCACGTCCAAGGGGCACGAGCCGCTGGGCGCCGAGTTGACCGTCGAATTCTTGAAGCGCATGACCGACGACCGCGAGCTGATCGACGACGTCCCCCCACTCGTCGCCGATCACCTGGCGCCGAGCCATCTCTACAAGCAGAAGTCGAGCCATGCCGCGGTCCGGCGCCTGGCGCGCCGCGTGCGCAGAATCGACCGTCTGGTGCGTGTTGCCCGGGCTGACCATCGTGGGCGCCCGCCCAAGCCCTTCGACGGCTTTCCCGCCGGCGACTGGCTGCTCGCGCAGGCGCGAGAGCTCGAAGTCGCCGACTCCGTCCCGCGCCCCATCATCCTGGGCCGCCACCTGATCGAGCTGGGCCTGTCCCCCGGCGCCGGCTTCCGCCCGATTCTCGATGCCTGTTACACGGCCCAGATCGAGGGCGAGTTTGCCACGGTCGAAGGCGGGCTCGACTTTGCCCGCGCCGTCATCCGGCGCAGCCGTGACTAGCGCCTAGGGGCGCGGCGAGTAGCTGCGGGGACCGGTCAGCAGCCGGAGCTGGGGCTCGACGGCGTCGAGCCAGTCGCACAGGCGCGGGCGTGTGTCGCGCGGGTCGATCAAGTCGTGGACGCCGAAATCCTCGGCGCGCGGGAAGACGGACTGGGCGGCCGCGATCTGGTCTTCGAGCTCGCGGCGCCTTGCAGCCGGGTCATCGGCGGCCTCGATCTCCTTGCGATAGGCGAGCGCGACGCCGCTCTCCACGGGGAGTGCGCCGGCTTCGGCGGACGGCCAGGCGAGCACGGTCGCCTGGGGACCCAGGTGGATGCCGGCGGCGACGCCGAACGCCTTGCGGATCAGGACCGCCATCCACGGCACCTGGGTCTGGAGCACGGCGAACATGGCTTCCATGCCGTAACGGATCGTGGCGGCTTTCTCGGCATCGGGTCCGATCATGAAGCCGGGCTCGTCGACCAGACTCACGATCGGGAGATGGAAGCTGTCGCAGAACTCGGCGAAGCGCCGGATCTTCTGGGCGCCCTCGGCCGTCATGGAGCCGCCAGCCTGGAAGCAGTCGTTGGCCAGGATGCCGACGCTGCGTCCGTTGAGCCGCGCGAGTCCCGTCACTTGGGAGCGCCCGAACATGGGCGTCATCTCGAAGAACGAACCCTCGTCGACGATCCGCTCGATCACGCGTCGGATCTTGTACACTCGGCGTCGGTTGCGCGGCACGATCGAGAGCAGCTCTTCCGCGCGCCGTCCACGCGGATCGCTGCACTCGGTCACGGGCGCGCGCTCCCAGACATTGGCCGGCAGATAGCTCAGAAATGCCCGGATTTGCTGCCAGGCGTCTTCCTCGTCATTCGCCAGGTTGTTGACAACGCCGCTGCGCATATGGACCTGGGCGCCGCCGAGCTCTTCCTTGGTGATCTTGATGCCCAGGGCGCGCTCGACGAGCGCGGGCCCACCGGTCAAGACCTGGGCCGTGTCCCGGGTCATGATCGAGAGGTGCGACGCAACCAATCTCGCCGCCGGGAAGCCGGCGACCGGACCGAGCGCGGCACAGACCACGGGAACCGTCGCCAACGCTTCCATGCAGAGCAGGTTGAGCGGCGACGAGGCCGTCAAGTCATAGCCCGAACGGCCGCTGACGCCCGACGCTCCCGTCACGCTGGCGCCGCCGCCTTCGAGCATGCGGATCAGGGGAACCCGCATGTTCACGGCGAGCTGGTCGGTATAGATGCCCTTGCGCAGCGATCCTTGCGAGTAGGCGCCGCCTCGAATCGTGAAGTCGTCGCTCCCGATCACGACCGGGTGACCCTCGATCGAGGCCATGCCCATCACTACGTTGGTGGGCGTGAAGTCGAGCGTATTGCCCTGCTCGTCGCGCTCGGAGGCGCCGGAAATGCCGCCGATCTCACGGAAGCTGTCCTTGTCGACCAGGCCTGCGACGCGCTCGCGTGCGGTGAGCCGGCCGCGTCCGTGTTGCTTGGCCACCGCCTCGGCACCGCCCTGTTCCAGGGCACGCGCGCGGCGACGTTCGATCTCTTCGACCTCGTCCTTCCAGCTCATGCCGCGAGGATAACCAATGCATCCGTCACCCCGGCGGCTATCTTGGGCCTCCTACCGCTCAGAGGATGTCCAGCATGCCGCTCGAT
>SMWR01000193.1 GCA_004356735.1 Deltaproteobacteria bacterium | reverse complement strand
TGGGCATACTTCCTGTCTGGGGCGAGCTATCCCCTGGCGCGGGCCCAGCTCGAGTGCACGGATCTCGAGGATTGCGAGCTTGGAACGCTGATGCGCTGGACCATTGCGTCGGACCGCGGGCCACTGCTGTGGTTGGCCACGCCCCTCTTCCATCGCACGGTCTCGCGCTTGTGGAGGCGGGTGGCGGTCAATCTCGAAGCCTGGTTGGCCGAGCGGCGCAACGCGCCGCCGCAGTCCTAGCTCGAAGAGGCAGTCTGGAAGGCGGAACCTGCGGACAGGCGATCGAGATAGGCGGCCAGGTTCTCGAAGCCCGAGGCGTGATAGAGGGGGGTGTGAGCCGATTCTCGGCTACTCCTGTATCCCGTGACGGAGTCGACCCCGCCGCTCGGGAATGCCATCTTCCCGAACCCGAGGGCCAGAGCGAGACTCCGATCCATGAGTGAGTTCGATTTTGCCGAAGAGGCCGTGTGCGAGGCGGCCCGGCGGGCGACGGGCCTGTCGGATTTTGGCGAGGACGGCTTCCGCGAAGGGCTGCGTGTCCTGCTCGAGACCTTCAACGACACTGCCGGCTTCACTGAAAAGGGCCGGAAGCGCAACCACCGGCGCGTCGTCTCTCTGCTGGCCACGCGATTGAGGGTCCAGTCCGCCTTCACGGAGCACCCGGAGATCCGCGAGCGCAGGGTCCGCAAGCCGATGGTGCTGACCGGCCTGCCGCGCTCGGGAACGTCGGCACTCTTCAATCTGCTCGGCGCCGATCCCGCGGCGCGCCCGCTTCGACTCTGGGAGGCGATCTTTCCCGATCCCTACCAAGGCGAACTCGAGCCCGGCCAGTCGGACCCACGGCGAGACGCCCTCGAAGCCCACTACGCCAGGGGCCGCGAGAAGAATCCCGACTTCAGCAAGATCCACTACACGACGGCGGACGGTCCGGAAGAATGCGTATTGCTCCAGGCCCACGCCTTCTGCGACGTGCAGATGGGCATCGAGCCCATGATGGAGCCCTACGCTTCCTGGTTCCGGAAGCAGGACTTCCGACGCATGTACGCCTACTACGCCGACCTGCTGCGGATGCTCGACTGGCAGCGTCCGGGCGAGCGTTGGATCCTGAAGGCGCCCGCCCACATGTGGGCCATCGACGTCCTGGTCGAGACCTTTCCCGACGTCTCGATCGTCTGGACCCATCGCAATCCTCTCCAGTGCACGGCGTCGATCTGCAGCATGACGGCGGCGCTGATGTCAGGGCGCGAAGACTTCGATCTCAAGCAGCTCGGTCCGGTGGTGATGGAGTTCTACGCGACATCCTTGGACAGGGGTCTGACCGCGCGCGAGAGCCTCGACCCGGGTCGGGTCATCGATCTCAACTACCGCGAGTTCATCGCCAACAACATGGGAGCTGCACGCCAGATCTACGAGCACTTCGAAATGCCCTTCACGAAGGAGATCCGAACGGCGCTCGAGACCCATATCCGCGAGCACCCCAAGGACAAGCACGGATCGCATCAGTACGACCTGGAGCAGTACGGTCTCACACCCGAGCGGGTACGCGAGCGCTTCGCAGGCTATATCGAACGCTTCGGCCTGCCGGCCGATTGATTGCCAGAATCATCCGGAAAGTGGAGGAACTTCCCCTTGGCCTTTTCCATCCTACGTCTCGACATGCGAGCACCGGACTTCACGTCCGAGCAGCTCCGCAAGCAGTACGACTGTGCTCTCGAAATGTGCAGCTGGGTCGACGACAAGGGGTTCGACTCGATCACGATCTCCGAGCACCACGCAACCGAGGATGGATATCTGCCGTCCCCGATCGCGTTCGGGGGCGCCATCATCGGGCGAACACGCACGATCCGGATCGGTGTGGCGGCCCTGCTGCTGCCCATGTACGACCCGATCAAGCTGGCCGAGGACCTCGCCGTTCTCGATTACGCCAGCGGCGGTCGCTTCGGGATCACGGTGGGCATGGGCTACCGGCCTGAGGAATACGAGATGTTCGGCAAGGACTGGCCGGGCCGCGGCAAGCTGATGGACGAGTGTTTGGAGGTGCTGCTCAAGGCCTGGACAGGCGAGCCCTTCGAATGGGACGGACGCAAGATTCACCTGACGCCGAAGCCTCTCACCCAGCCGAATCCGCCGGTCATGGTCGGTGGTATGGGCAGAAACGGTGCACGCCGCGCCGCCCGCTTCGGGCTGCCGTTTCAGCCGGCCGTGAACACACCCGAGGTTCTCGAGCTCTACAAATCAGAGTGCGAGCGTCTCGGCGTCGAGCACCCGATGCTGCTCCCGCCGGGATCCGGTGAAATGATCTGGGTGTCCGAAGATCCCGATCGGACCTGGTCGCAGATCGGCAAGTATCTGCTGCACGACGCCGTGACCTACGCGAGCTGGCAGCGCGACGGCCAGCACTCGCTGGTGGTTTCGTCCTCCGAGACCGTCGAGGAGCTTCGGGCAGAGGGGAAGTTCCGGATCCTCACGCCCGAGCAGTGCATCGCGCGGGGCGAGGAGCGGGGTCCGTTCACCGACGTGATCCTCTTCCCGCTCTGTGGCGGTACGCCTCCCGAACTGGCGTGGCCGAGCCTCGAGCTCTACGTCGACAAAGTGCTGCCCCACCTACCGAAGCTCTGATTCCGCGAAGGTCTCTCGTCGGGTAAGATGGGCGAGGGCTGCCTGCCTTCGGCAGTCAGCACTCGCCTTGCGCAATTCCTACCGGAATTGCGTGGGAGACGGTTCAATCGAATGGAGAGACGAGATGCCGGTTGATCGAGACAAGGCGCTGGGCGCCAGCATGGGTTCCCGCGAGGGCAGCTGGGAAGTCGATGATGTGATTCTCTACCACCTGGGCGTCGGCGCAGGGGTCCCTGCAACGGATGCGTCCGAGCTCGAATACAGCTACGAGAAGAATCTGAAGGTGCTGCCGAGCTTCGTGACCGTGGCCGGCGGCCGAAGGCCGCGCTCGAGCAGGGAATCGGCCGAGGGCTTCAAGCTTCCCGGCATCGAGTTCAACCTCGCTCAGCTGCTCCACGGTGAGCAGGACATCGAGATCCACTCGACGCTGCCGGCGGCGGCCAAGACGAAGACCGAGAGCCGCATCGCCGACGTCTTCGACAAGGGCAAGGCCGCCCTGGTGATCATGGAAGGTGTCACGTCGAACGCCGAGACCGGCGAGAAGCTCTACACCTCGCGCAGCTCGATGTTCATCCGCGGCGAAGGCGGCTTCGGCGGCCCGGCGGGCCCCAAGGCCGGAAACGCAAAGCCCGATCGCGAGCCCGACGGCGTGATCGAGTCGAAGTCGTTCCCGCAGCAGGCGCTCCTCTACCGCCTGAGCGGCGACAAGAATCCGTTACACGCCGATCCCGAATTCGCGAAGATGGCCGGCTTCGACGTGCCCATCATCCACGGATTGTGCTCCTACGGCATTACCTGCAAGGCGGTGGTGGACGGCGTTCTCGGCGGTGACACCACCAAGGTCGCCCGTTATCAGGCGCGTTTCGCGGGCGTGGCCTTCCCCGGCGAGACCTATCAGATCTCCTACTGGAAGGAAGGGGACAAGATCCTGATCGACGTCCGCTCGAAGGAGCGTGACGCGAAGATCATCTCCAACGCCGCCATCTGGGTACGCGCCTAGCGCTCTTGCGTCTCTGACGGATTGAGCGGGCGCGTGGTGATGATGAAGTCCTCAACGGGGATCCCGCCGATCAGGTGTTCCTGGATGATCCGTTCGAGCACTTCCGGCTTGCACTCGCGATACCAGGTGCCTTCGGGGTAGACGACGGCGACCGGGCCCTTCATGCAGATCTGCAGGCAGTTGGCCTTGCTGCGGTAGATGCCGCCGCTGCCGGTGAGTTCAAGATCGGCCAGCCGTTTCTTCAGGTAGTCCCAGGATTCGAGACCCGTTTCTTTGCGAGCGCACTTGGGCACCGTCTGGTCGGCACACAGGAAGATGTGGCGTTTGATCTTGTCGACACCCAGCTTGTCGACGGTTTCGCGCAGGAGTTTTTCGGACACGGCGCGAGAAGGCTGCCCCATCGAGGACAGGGTGTCCACGTCGCCCGTCGCACGGAAGCCATGTTCAACGGCTCGGGCCCGTCGGACCTGGCCGGCCGTCTGCGAGCGGAGCTGCGGAAGTCGATGACGTCCGGGGGATAACGGGGTAGGGTAGTCGGTCGCTCGAATCTGGACCCATCTCGGAGGACTCCCCGTGTCCAACCCCGTCATCGTCGAAGCCGTTCGCACACCCATCGGAAAACGAAACGGATTGATGTCCGGCTTTCATGCCGTCGAGCTGCTGGCCCTCTCCCAGAAGGGAGTGTTGGACAAGGCCGGGGTCGACCCGGCCTCGGTCGAGCAGATCGTGGGCGGCTGCGTCACCCAGGCGGGCGAGCAGGGCTCGAACATTACCCGCAATGCGTGGCTCAGCCTGGGGCTTTCTTATCTGCCCGCCTGTACGACGGTGGATTGCCAGTGCGGCTCGGGCCAGCAGGCCAACCACTTCGTATCGAACCTGATCTTGTCCGGCGCCATTGATGTGGGCGTTGCGTGCGGCGTCGAGGCCATGAGCCGCGTGGGGCTCGGCATGAACGTCATGAACGGTCCCGGCGTGTCCAGGACCGAGAATTTTCCCTGGGACATGCCCGATCAATTCGGGGCGGCCCAGCGCATCGCGGAAAAGCGTGGCATTACGCGCGAGGACGTCGACGGCCAGGGCCTACGTTCGCAGCAGAACGCCGGCCGCGCCGTCGCCGAGCATCGGTTCGAGCGCGAGATCATTCCCGTGGATGCGCCGGTGAAGGCCGAAGACGGATCGCTCACGGGCGAGTTCCAGCGGGTCGACGCCGACCAGGGCCCGCGTGAGTCGACGGCCGAGGGTCTGGCCAAGCTGCGCCCGGCCGTGCCCGATACGATCCACACGGCGGGCAACAGCTCACAGATTTCAGATGGCTCGGCGGCCGTTCTCTGGATGAGCGAAGAGCGTGCGAAGGCCGAGGGACTCACTCCGCGCGCCCGCATTACGGCGCAGGTCCTGATCGGCTCCGATCCCTACTACCACCTGGACGGCCCCGTCGACGCCACCCAGCGCATCCTCGACAAAACCGGTATGGCCATGAGCGACTTCGACCTGTTCGAAGTGAACGAGGCGTTCGCGTCGGTCGTGCTCTCCTGGGCCAGCGTCCACAAGCCGGACATGGACAAGGTAAATGTGAATGGAGGCGCCATTGCTCTCGGCCATCCGGTCGGGGCCACGGGCAGCCGTCTGATCGTGACGGCTCTGCACGAGCTCGAGCGCACCGGTCAGGGAACGGCCCTGATCACGATGTGCTGCGGCGGTGCGTTGGCCACGGCATCGGTCCTCGAACGAATCTAGGAGCGCGACGAGATGGCAGACCGAACCAGCTTTGGCAAGGAAACGACGACCGACGACGTGCTCGAGGGGGTCGATCTCACGGGGAAGCTTGTCCTGGTGACAGGAGCGTCCGGTGGCATCGGCGCCGAGACGGCGCGTGCACTGGCCACCGCTGGTGCCAGCGTCACGCTGGCGGCGAGAAATGTGTCCAAGGCCGAAGGCGTAGCGGTCGAGATTCGCACCTCCACCGGGAATCCAGCCGTCGACGTTCTCGAGCTCGTACTCGACCAGCCGGACCGCGTCCGCGAGGCTGCAAAGGTCTATCTCGCCGGGCACGACAAGCTCCATCTTCTGATCAACAACGCCGGTGTGATGGCGTGTCCCCTGGAGCGGACGGCCGCAGGCTGGGAGATGCAATTCGCCACCAATCACATGGGCCACTTTCTCTTCACGTGCCTGCTGGCCCCGATCCTGCGTGCCGCAGCGCCGGCTCGCATTGTGAACCTGAGTTCCGCCGGCCACCGGTTTTCGGGCATCGTCTTTGACGACATTCACTACGAGAGACGTCCCTACGACAAGTGGGAGGCCTATGGCCAATCGAAGACGGCCAACGTGCTCTTCAGTGTCGAGCTCGACCGCCGACTTGGCGCCGATGGAGTCCATGCCTACGCGATCCATCCCGGTATGATCATGACCGAGCTGGCGCGCCACATGAGCCAGGACGATCTGAAGGAACTCGGCCGCCGGCGGCCTGCGGGCGCGAAGCTGGAGTTCAAGTCGATCCCAGCCGGAGCCGCCACGAGCGCCTATGCGGCCACCGCGCCAGAGCTCGAGGGCAGGGGCGGCCTCTACCTCGAGGACTGCCACGTCGCGGGTCAGAGAACGGCAGACTCCCAGATCGGCGTCTTGGACTACGCGCTGGATTCCGAGCTGGCCCGCCGTCTGTGGACCGTCTCCGAGGAGGCGCTGGGGGAGAGCTTCGACCTCTAGCGATCGCTTGAGTTCCGACCCATCCAGGCTCGGGTCGAGCCGAGCGAGCAGCGGTACTCTGTGCGCCCCAGAGCGAAGGAGAAGACCGTGATTCTCGAAGGAAAGACTGTGGTGGTGTGTGGTGTGGGCCAGGGGCTCGGCGGCGAAATTGCGCGTCTGTGCCTGCGCGATGGCGCGGGCGTGATGCTGGCGGCGCGCACCGAGGCCACGCTCGAGCAGATCGCCAAGCAGCTCGATCCCGATGGCAAGCGCGTCGCGTGGCAGGTCACGGACATCACCGACGAGGACCAGTGCAAGGCGCTGGCGGCGGCCAGCGTGGACCGCTTCGGCGGGATCGACGCGTTGGTGCAGGTGGCGGCTTACGACTCGCTCTTCGGCACGTTCGAGGAGGTGAAGGCAGACGACTGGCGCCAGATGATGGAGATCAACCTCATCGGCAGCACCCAGGTCGCCCGGGCCGTGGTGCCGGCCATGAAACGGCGCCGGGGTGGATCGATCGTCCTGATTGGCAGCCAGGCGAGCTTCCTGCCCCTGACGTCCCAGGTGGCCTACGCCGCTTCGAAGGGGGCGCTTCACACGGCCATGTACTTCATGGCCAAGGAGCTCGGTCCCGACGGTATCCGGGTCAACACGGTGGTTCCCACCTGGATGTGGGGGCCTCCGGTCCAGATGTACGTCAAGATGATGGCCAAGCAGCGGGGCATCTCGGAAGACGAGGTGGTTGCCGAGATCACCGACAACATGTGCATCAAGCAGATTCCGGCCGACGAGGACGTGGCCGAATCGGTGGTTTTCTTCTGCTCCGACCGCGCCCGCTTCATCACCGGTCAGGCGCTGATGGTGAACAGCGGCGAGATGATGCGCTGAACGATCAGTCGGGTTCGTAACCCAGGGCCCGAAGCCGCTGGAGAACGTCCGCACCGATCAGGGGTGCGCCCGTCGTGACGTTCTTCTGCTCGAGGTAGGCCCGGACTTCGGTGTCCAGCTCGACGTTGCGGCGCATGATCGACCACTCTCCGCTGTTGCGCCACGCATAGCCGATGCCGCGCGCTGCGGGTTCGGCCTCGGCCGAGGCATCGTCTCCAGCGGGCGTGCCGATCACACGTACGAACCAGCGGCTCCGATAGGCTGTGACCTCGCGTCCGGCGTCGGCAAAGACGATCCGGTCGGGAAGCGGCCGCCGTTGGCGCAGGAAGGGGCCGAGGGCCACGCCGCGGGCGTGAGCGGGGGCCTCGAGTCCGGCCAGCTCGACCAGGGTCGGCAGGATGTCGACGTGGCTCACGATTCGGCTGCGGCGATCGGGTGTGATCCCGGGCGCCCGCAGGATCATGGGAACGTGGACGTTCTCCGGAGTCGTGGTCCAGAAATGAACGAAGTAGCGGTCGTGCTCGCCCATGCTCTCGCCATGGTCGGCGGTGAGCATGACGATGGGCTGCTGCGGTCGGGCGTCGACGGCTTCCAGGAGTTT
>SMWR01000192.1 GCA_004356735.1 Deltaproteobacteria bacterium | reverse complement strand
GGATGCGGGCCAAGCGGGCGTGCGGTCCGGGTTGCTCAGCAGCACGGCATCAACAATCCCCAGTCGTTCCAGCGCGGCCCGAGCGCACGCACGGCCGGCGGCGAACTCCCGACGCCGCTTGCTCACAGCCTTTTCCATCTGTTTGGATTCGTGGGGGTGCAAGGGGGCATCCCACATCGCGTCGCTCGCAACGACGCTGACGACCGGTTTCGGGAACAGACTGTTGAGCATGGATTCGTCCGACCCACTCCAGCTGCCATCTGCAAGCGAGGACGCCGCGAGTCTAGCCCGGGCGCGATGGCGTCGATCAGCCTGAACACAACGCCGCGACGCGGCCCCGAACCGGTCGCACGCCGTCCCGTCGCAGCGGCTCCTTACGGCAGCCGGGCCACCGCAATCCCTGCGGGCCGCGGACGCCACTCTCCCCTTGGGGACCGGGCCTGCTTCGCCTACCATCTCAAGTGACGCCGGCGGTCGATCGACCCCAGGTCTGCACCCATGAGGGCTCGGATGAACAAGCTGTCGCTCTCGGTCGTCGTGCCCGTCTACAACGAAGTTGACACGATCGAAGCGATCGTCGACGCCGTGCTGGCGTCCCCGGTCGGTGAGCTGGAACTGATCGTCATCGACGACGGATCCTCGGATGGCACCCGCGAGCTGCTCCGAGACAAGATCGAGCCCAAGGTTTCGAAAGTCATCTACCACGAGCAGAACCAGGGCAAGGGCGCGGCGCTTCGGACCGGATTCGCTGCGGCCACCGGTGACGTGGTCCTGATCCAGGACGCCGATCTCGAATACGACCCCCAGGACTACCCGCGCCTGCTCGAACCCATTCTCCAAGGCCAGGCCGACGTGGTCTACGGATCCCGCTTCATCGGATCCGGACCCCATCGGGTCCTCTACTTCTGGCACTACCTGGTGAACCGCGGGCTGACCACGCTGTCCAACATGTTGACCAACCTGAACCTCACCGACATGGAGGTCTGTTACAAGGTCTTCCGTCGCGAGATCCTGCAGCAGATCGAGATCGAGGAGAATCGCTTCGGCTTCGAACCCGAGATCACGGCCAAGGTGGCGAAGCTCCACTGCCGAATCTACGAGGTCGGTATCTCCTACGCCGGGCGCACCTACGACGAAGGCAAGAAGATCGGAATGCCTGACGGCTTCTGGGCCCTCTGGTGCATCTTCAAGTACAACCTTCGCCGCTGAACGCGCCACGCAGTCGGGACGAAAACTGGACATGAACCACGAGCAGAGCAAGCGCATTCTCGTTACCGGAGGCGCCGGATTTCTCGGCTCCCACCTGTGTGAGCAACTGCTGGCCGCAGGCCACGATGTGATCTGCGTGGACAACTTCTTTACCGGCAGCAAGGCGAATGTCTCGCATATGCTCGGAGAGACCCGCTTCGAATTGATGCGACACGACGTCACGTTCCCGCTCTACGTTGAAGTCGATCAGATCTTCAATCTGGCCTGCCCCGCATCGCCGATTCACTATCAGCACGATCCGGTCCAAACGACGAAGACCAGCGTGCATGGCGCCATCAACGTTCTCGGCCTGGCGCGTCGGCTGGGCGCGCGGATCTTCCAGGCTTCCACCAGCGAAGTCTACGGCGATCCGCGGCAGCATCCCCAGACGGAGGACTACTGGGGGCACGTGAATCCGATCGGAATCCGCTCGTGTTACGACGAGGGCAAGCGTTGCGCCGAGACCCTCTTCTTCGATTATCACCGCCAGCACCGGCTACTGATCAAGGTCGCCCGAATCTTCAACACCTACGGGCCGCGAATGCATCCCGACGATGGTCGGGTGGTCTCGAATTTCATCGTCCAGGCCCTGAAGGGGGTGCCGCTGACCCTATACGGTGATGGCAGCCAGACGCGCTCGTTCTGCTACGTGGACGACCTGATCGACGGAATCCGGCGCTTCATGGCCGCGCCGGACGATCTCACGGGACCGATCAACCTCGGCAACCCCGTTGAGTACACCATGATCGAGCTGACCGAGAAGGTTCTCGAGCTGACCGGATCGAAATCCGAGATCCGACACGAGCCCCTGCCAAGCGACGATCCCACCCGCCGCTGCCCCGACATCACGCTGGCTCGAAGCGCCCTGGGCTGGGAGCCGCAAACCCCGCTCGATGTGGGGCTCAAGCACACGATCGACTACTTCGACGAGCTGCTGCGAAGAGAGTGAGCGAGTCGCAAACGAGTCGTCCGGACGATTCCCCGACTTCGAGGATCCCCCTCGATCCCTTGCTGGCTGGCGCACTGCTCCTGATCGGTGTCGCGACGCTCGTTCCGTTGCACGGACCCAGCGGCTCGTCCCGGATCTACTGGACGCTCGAGTTCGGTGACGCCCTGCGGAACATCGGGCTCTACGTTCCGTTCGGTGTCGCGTGGCTGGCGGGCCACCGCTCTCTCGCAGCCGGGGTCGTGGGCGCACTGCTGCTTTCGACCGGCATCGAGCTGTTGCAGCTGGCCTTGCCCGGACGGTTCAGCAATCCGTGGGACATTGCCTCGAATGCTACTGGCGCCCTGCTGGGGGGTGTCCTCTGGCGCGAGCGACGCCGCTGGCTCCGGCCATCCAAGCCACTCGCACTCGGCATGGCCCTCGCCTGCGGCGCCGCGATCGGGCTCAGTGGCCTGGCCGTGGGTTGGTTGCGAGTTCCGTTCATCGAGGAGCTGCGTATCGACTCCCACTGGACGCCCGACTTCCGCTATTTGAGTCATTACCAGGGTGAGGTCACCGGCGCGGCGATGAACGGGATCCGGCTGCCCCACGGTCGTCTGGCCCATGGCGGGCCGATTCGAGAGGCCCTTTCCGGGGAGTTCGACTTACGCGTGATCGGGCGCGTGGGCCCCGAACCGCCCCGTCCGGGCATCCTCTTCCTGATCACGGACGGTCGCAAGCGGGACTTGCTCGCCATCATTGTCGAGGGCTCCGACCTCTGGGTGACCTACGGGGATCGGGCACGCGAGTTCGGCCTGGTGCCACCGCGCCTGCCCCTGGTCGATGCCCTGGCTGACGCCGCACCGGGCAATCCGCTCTACGTCCACCTCGAACGCCGAACCGAGGGGTTCTGTCTGCGCGTCAATGGGCTCGAGAAATGCGGCCTCGGCTATTCGGCCGCAGACAGCTGGACCCTGTTGGTGCCTTTCTCCGTTCCGACACCGTGGGCGGGCGCACTCTGGCTCGCTCTCATGGCGCTTCCGCTGGGATTCTGGTCGCGAGGTCCGGCCGCCATGCTCGGAGCGCTGGCCCTGGCGCTGCTGGGCCTGATCGCGGCTCCGCTTTTCTTTCCGCTGCTTCCGACGCGCTTCATCCACCTGCTCGCGATCCTGGCGGGCGCAGCACTCGGAGCCGGACTGCAACGCGCGACCGTGGGCAGCCCTTGACCGAGACGCACCCAGCGAAGCGAAGCGTGGATGGCCTGATGGCCGGGATTTCCGTTGGCGCCGCGATGGGCATGGTGCTGGCGGTGGGCGCCCATCTGCCGCGTTGCGACACTCTGCTCGCCCTGCCCTCGCCCGTGTTCGGAGCTGCAGTGGCGCTGCCGTTGCGTTCGTTTGCGCACGCCGGAATTCCGATCGTGGGGCCGGTCTGACCCCCGACATCCCAGAGCATTCTGATCCGGCGTAGAATGCGGGCTCCGCGTAGGAGGCAACTCGCCCACACCATGTCCGCTTCACCCAGGATGCTCCTGGATGGATTACGCTTTCCCGAGGGCCCGCGTTGGCACGAAGGACGGCTGTGGTTCTCCGACATGCACGACCAGAAAGTCCTGGCCGTCGATCTGGACGGCCAGGCGGAGACCGTCGCCCGTGTCGAGGCCGATCCTTCCGGGCTGGGTTGGCTGCCGGATGGCAGGCTCCTGGTGGTTTCGATGAAAGATCGGCGCCTGCTACGGCTCGATCCGTCGGGTCTCACCGAGGCGGCCGATCTGTCGGAGATCGCCGGCTTCCACTGCAACGACATGGTGGTCGACGCGCAGGGTCGCGCCTACGTCGGAAATTTCGGCTTCGACCTGCACAGCGGGGGCGATCTCGTAGCCGCGAGCCTGGCCCTCGTCCACCCCGATGGCCGCGTCGAGCAGGCCGCACAGGACCTCCTCTTCCCCAATGGCAGCGTGATCACGCCGGAGGGACGAACACTCATCATCGGCGAGTCTTTTGGCGCGCGGCTGACGGCGTTCGACATCGCCGATGATGGATCGCTATCGAACCGGCGGATCTGGGCCCAGCTCGAAAAGGCGGTGCCAGACGGGATCTGCCTCGATGCGGAGGGCGGCATCTGGGTGGCCTCGCCCATCAGTCACGGTGTGCTCCGGGTGCTCGAGGGAGGAGAAGTGACCCAGCGAATTCCGGTCGAGCAGCAGGCCTTTGCCTGCATGCTCGGTGGGTCCGATCGGCGCACCCTCTTCATCTGCACCGCGGCCGACTCGGACCCGGCCAAGACCGCGTCGCGATCCGGTCGCATCGAAATCGTCGACGTCGCCGTTCCCGGCGCCGGACTGCCCTGACCCGATGTCCGACTCACCGCCCCTTGCCCAACCGAACGAAGCCGTGCCCACGGTTGGCGTGATCGCCAATCCCATGTCGGGCCGAGACGTGCGACGCGTTGCCGCCCGTGCCCCCCGGCAGACGCCCGAAGACAAGCGAAACCAGATCCAGCGCGCCGTGATCGGCAGCGTCGCGGCCGGCGCACGCCGGATCCTGCTGGTGCGCGACTGCTTTCGCACCAGTCAGAGTGCCATCGAGGCTCTGCGCCTGGATGCGAGTCTCGAGCTGCTCGACCTGGCGCTGGAGACGAAGCCGTCCGACACCGCTCTTACCGTCGAGGCCATGCGCAAGGAAGGGGCTTCGGCCCTGGTGGTGCTCGGCGGCGATGGGACCAACCGCTTGGTGGCCCGCGCCTGGGAAGATGCGCCCCTGGTCTCGATCTCGACCGGCACCAACAACGTCTTTCCGGAGATGTTGGAAGCCACCACGGCCGGTGCGGCCGCCGGCTTGGTCGCTTCGGGAGCCGTGGCCCTGGATGACGTGGCGCGTCCCGCCAAGCGGGTCTCCGCGGAGTATGCCGACGGAACACACGATCTGGCCCTGATCGATGTGGCGCTGCTGGTCAACGACCATCCGGGCAGCCTGATGCCGTTCGATCCGAGCCATCTCCGCCATCTGGTGCTGGCGCGGGCCGAACCCGGCGCCGTCGGGATGTCGCCGATTGGCGGCCTGCTCCATCCGTCCGGCTATCACGACGATTACGGGGTCGAGGTTCGCTGCACGGGTCCGGACCAGGCGGGAAGCCTGCTGCTGGTCCCTGTCTCGCCCGGTCTCTACCGGAACGCTCGCGTGGAGGCATCCCGAAAACTCGAACTCGGCGAAACCGTCGAAATGGTCGGTCCGGGTGTGATCGCGTTCGACGGAGATCGTCTGCGACGCCTCCGGCCCGGGGAGAGGGTTCGGTTGCGGGTAGAACGCAAGGGGCCGTGGGTGATCGACGTGCGACAGACCCTGACGGCGGCCGCCGAACGCGGTGTGTTTCGCGACCGCCACTGGCACGATGTCATCGACGAGAGCAGCCGCTTCGATTGCTGTTGAACCTCCGCCACGACTGCGGACGAGCAGGCTCGACTCACGTCACACTGCGACGGACTCTCTCATCGGCAGCGTGTTGGCGAACCGTCTGGTGGAGCGTCGCATCCCGTTCGATCTGCCTGAGTTTCTCCATCGGCAACCGCGCCAGGGCTGCAATGGCGACATCGGTCGGGCAGTACGGATTGCGCGCCAGGGAGAGAAGGACTCGAGACCGGGAACCGAAGCGTCGGCTGGCGTAGACCAGGCCGAGAGTCGATCCGGCAATCGGCCGCCGGGAAGTGATTCGAAGGACGTCGTCCTCGGTGACGCGCGGATTGACCAGCAGGTGCTGGATCACGGTCGGATCTGCATCGAGCAACAGCCTTTCGAGCACGGGATGGTCATCGCCGCGCGCAATGCTGCGACGAGCGCCCAGGGAAATCTCCGCCAGTGAATCGGACAGTGTCGAAGTCGGATCCTTCAGCTCCTCGGCTGTGCCCGGGGTTCGCAACAGCCGCATGATGAACTCGTCAGCCGCCGCGCTGGCGAGGGCATACAGTTCCGACCGCACGTCGTAGGAAAGCAGCCGGTTCACACCGCCCTCGACCAGCAACTCGTGCAGCGCCTGCCTCAGGGTCGGATAGTCGGGCCGGTCGCTTGCGGAACGCCCCAGGGCACCGGTCAGGAGCACATATCCGGCCTCTGGATCCTTCGACTCGAGGGCCTCGAGGACGATGCCACGCCGCATGGCCCGGTCGCCGATACTGCGCAGTCGCCGCTCGAGTTGGAGGAGCGCGTCCGGTTCGGTCGCCACCCCTCCATTCTAGTCGAGACCCGGCCGGTCGGACTGCCCGGGCAGAGCTGTCCCCCGCCTTGGCGTCTTCCGATGGCGACCGATCACAGGTCTCCGCGACGTCTCCGACCCCCAATCAGTCCAGCGGACGCCAGCGCGCCGCAGAGGAGCACCAGACCCCACACCGAGAGGCTCGGGACCAATGAAACGAAACCCGAGCCCTCGGCGACGTTGGGATTGGTCCCATTCGCCACCTCGTCGCCATCACTGATGCCGTCTCCGTCGGTGTCCGCTCGGTCGGGGCGG
>SMWR01000191.1 GCA_004356735.1 Deltaproteobacteria bacterium | reverse complement strand
TGGCGGTGGTCATGACCAGCGTCACCACGGCGGCAGGGTTGTTGAGCTTCAGCGTGGCCCAGCTCGCGCCGGTTGCGCAGCTGGGTGTGGTGGCGCCCTTCGGCGTGATGTTGGCCATGCTCTACAGCCTCGTGCTGCTGCCGGCGTTGCTCGCCGTGTCGCCCCTCAAGCGAAAGCGCCGGGGCCGGGATGTCGGGATCGCAGCAGTCGGTACCGCACTGGCGCGGCTCGGCGACACCGTCACCACACAGCCTGGCCGTGTGATCGCGGTCTGGGTCCTGCTGGTGCTCGTCGCAATCCCGGGCATTCAGCAGGTCCACTTCTCTCACGACGGCATGAAGTGGTTCCCGAAGGAGGATCCGATTCGTCGGGCCGCGGACGTGATCGATCAAGAGTTCGAGGGCGCCGGTGGCCTGGAGGTGATCATCCATACGCGACGCGAGAACGGCTTGCACGATCCCGAAGTCATGCGTCGCATCGAGCAGGCCATGCGCCACACCGAAACGCTGATGGTGGACGACCGCAAGATCAGTCAGACCATCTCACTGGTCGATATCGTCAAGGAGACCCACCAGGCCCTGAACGAGAACCGGCCCGAGTTCTACAAGCTACCGGTCGAACGCCAGCTGCTCGCCCAGGAGCTGCTGCTGTTCGAGAACAGCGGCTCCGATGACCTGGAGGAGATGACGGATAGCCAGTTCAGCCAGGCGCGCATGAGCCTGCGCATGCACTGGGTCGACGCGATGGTGATGCCAGCCTTCCTGGAGCAGCTCAAGCCCGAGCTGGCTGCGATTCTGGGGCCGGACCTCGGCATCGAACTCACCGGCGGCGGCGTCATGTTCTCACGCATCTTCGAGAACGTGATCGTCACCCTGGCGCGCTCATACGTGCTCGCGCTGTTGACCATCACCCCGCTCATGGTCCTGCTGATTGGCAGCTTGAAGCGTGGCCTCGTCGCCATGATCCCCAACCTGATTCCGGTCTACATCGTGATTGCGCTGATGGGCTTTGGCGGCATCCCGCTCGACATGACCACACTCCTGATCGGCGGCGTTGTGATCGGCCTGGCAGTGGACGACACGATCCACTTCATGCACAAATTCAATCGCTACTACGAGAGCAGCGGCGACCCCGCGGCAGCAGTCCATGAGACGCTCGTCACAACCGGGTCGGCGTTGCTCTTCACGTCGATCGTGCTGAGCGTCGGCTTCGGGATCTTCATGGGCGGCTACATGGTCAACATCTTCTGGTTCGGCCTGCTCTCGAGCACCGCTGTCGTGGTGGCGTTCGTCGCGGACATCACACTCGCCCCCGCGCTGATGATGCTCGTGACCCCAAAGCGCAGCGATCTCGCCGGATCCGCCAGCGGAACCCCCTCCCGTGTTCGTGATTGGTAACAAGAA
Organism: Deltaproteobacteria bacterium; assembly: GCA_004356735.1. Classification (GTDB taxonomy): domain Bacteria; phylum Myxococcota_A; class UBA9160; order UBA9160; family SMWR01; genus SMWR01. Next base: position 17,440 of record SMWR01000191.1, on the reverse strand, counting down.
CGCAGGAGAAGGGGCCGATCGGCCCTCACCTGTTCAGATCCTGAGTTGTCTAGAGCATTGAGACAGAGTTCAGACTAGAAGCGGTACTGCAGGCCCGCGGTGAAGGACATGTAGTTGAGGTCGTCGACGTCGCCGACGTCTGGCTGCTTGAGCGTGGTGAGTACGACGGACGCTTCGGCGTTCAGCAGAATGTGCTTGGTGAGGTAGAGGTCGAGGCCCAGACCGGCCCGACCGGCGGCGTTCGTGTGCTTGCCTTGCTTGATGTCGATGCCGGCCGAGTCGAGAACGGGCCCCAGAACCGGATCGTCGAAGATGTCTCCCCGATCCACATCGGAGATCGCCACGCCGCCGCCGAGCAGGAAGTACGGCTGGATGCGCCCAGAGGGAACGATCCATTTCGTATTCGCGGTCAGCGTGTGTCCTTCGATGCTGTAGAGACGACCCGAGACGCCCGGAATGTTGGTCGAGCCGTCGATGTCGTACTGGTCGACCCACTCGTACTCGAGCTCCAGGGCGAACCAGGAGCAGACGCGATAGCCCACGCGCGCGTTGATGCCAGCCGAGTCGTCGATGTCAAACCCCACGTTCGTTCCCGGCGGCAGGCTGCCCTCGAGTGCATCCGAAATGACGTCCTCGATACGGTTCTGGAACACGTTGTATTGGTAGGAGCCACCGACTCCGATGTAGAAACCCGGGCGGTCGAAGGAGTCGCCGTCCTCTTCGGTTTCGTTTTCATCGGCAAGCACCAGCCCGGGCAGCGACAGGGTCAACAGGCCGGCGGCCAACACGAGGGAGCGTCGGAGGAGATTGCGGAAGGAGCGATCGAAGTGGCTCCGGGCAGAAAGAACGGAAAGCTGGGAGCGCGTCATGGGACTCCTCGCGGCGGGGGTGGTGGCCGATCTTCCAGCTGTTTCGGTCCGCCGGAGACGGTCCTGAAGGGAACCGCATCGGGTCCCCGTCGCGTGCCGGAAAACGGGAGTGGTGGAGGGGAATTCTGGCGTCCGTTGCGTCTCGCACCGCGCTGCCTGAGTGCATCGGAGCAAGGACGGGGGGTTCACTTCCGATCCCGGGCAACCTGTCCATTCCCGCTGGGAGTTTGGGTCGGGGGTTCGATCCCGCCCCGCTCCACCACCCCACTCCCGGGAGTTGGCGAGATCCGCTTGCCAGCCACCTTTCGTGTGAGAGATCCACGCCAACCGTTCGCCGCTTGGGCGAACTGCAAGCTGTCCCTTGGACAGCCGCCGCGGCTGCGGCGGCCGGCGCCCTAGTTCAGCTGGATCACGATGACGTCGATGCGGGTGATGTCGCCGCTGCGGCTGACCATGGCGGTGGCGTTGCGGTTGCCCTTGTCCGCAAAGATCGCGCGGCCATTGGGAGTATCGCGGATGTCGGTGCCCCAGCCCTCGGCCGCGAAGGTGTCGGCGAAGAAGGACACCACCTTCTCGAAGTCGTCCGTCGACGTCATGCCGACCGCGAGTGCGCCGTCGCTCGACGCCTTGACGTGCGTGACCGTAACGCCGGGATAGTGCGGCACGTCTGAGGGATAGTTGTCGGGCAAGCCTTCGTAGCGGGGCTTGGCGAACTCGACGCGGTCCTCCAGCGAGAGCGGCACTTCGCCCGGGGCGAGCTGCGCGTTGGGCGCCGTCTCGGCGCTCTGCTGCTCCTGACCCCCACAAGCCCCGACGATCAAGACGGCCCCGATGAGAGCCAGCAGCCAGATCCGGCGATTCCAAGCCAACACCACGCTTCCTCCAAAAGTTGCGCAGCAGAATAGCCGAAGCAGCCAGCCGGTGGGCAGTTTCCAATCCCAGTCGCCGCCCCGCCCCCCCGCCCCAAGCCAACTCCAACCGCAGTTCGCCGCCTCGGCGAACTGCAACCCGCCCGCAGGACGGGCCTTGTGATGAGATTAGAACGTGTTCTAGTATGGGCCGTCCCGCCCGGCCCGGGTGAATCCATGCCGTGAGGTCCCGATGAGCGATGCCCCCCGCTACTCCGCCGAGCATGTCCTCCGCTACGACTACCGGCGCTCGCTCGGTCCCGTATTGGCTCGCTTCTTCACGGAGCTACGCGACCAGAAGATCCTGGGCACCCAGGCTCCGGATGGGCGCGTCTTCGTGCCGCCGGTCGAGTATGACCCGGAGACCGGAGAGGCTCTCGACGAGTTGATCGAGGTCGGGCCGGCGGGGACGGTGACCAGCTGGGCCTGGGTGCACGAACCGCGCGCCCAGCACCCCTTCGACCGCCCCTTTGCCTGGGCGCTGATCCAGCTCGACGGAGCAACCACCAGCCTGGTCCACGCCGTCGATGCAGACGGACCCGAGGCCATGAAGACCGGCATGCGCGTGAAGCCTCGCTGGAGCGCCGAGCGAATCGGCCAGATCCGGGACATCGAATGCTTCGAGCCGGAGGGCGCCTGATGAGTGAAGAGAAGAGCGAAGTCAAGGCGATCGTCACTCCGACGAAGCTCGTCTACCAGTTCAGCGCCATTGGCTCCCACGCCGAATTCTTGAAGGCCATCTCCGAGGGCAAGCTGGTCGGCGAGCGCTGCCCGAGCTGCAAGAAAGTCTACTGCCCGCCGCGCGGCATCTGCCCCCGCTGTGGCGTCGAAACCCCCGAGAAGGTCGACATCGACGACAAGGGCACCGTCACGACCTACTGCATCGTGCGCGTCCCCTCCGAGAACATCGATCTCAAGCTTCCCTACTGTGCCGCCAACATCCTGCTCGACCGCAGCGACATGCCCATCATGGCGTTGATCCAGGAATGCCCGGCCGAGGACGTGCGCATCGGCATGCGCGTCGAGGCAATCTGGGCCCCCGAGGAAGATTGGGGACCGACCATGGAGAACATCCGCTACTTCCGGCCAATCGACGAGCCCGACGTACCCACCGAAGAGATGGGGGACTGGTACTGATGCGCGACGTCGCCATCCTTTCGTTCGCCCAGACGCCCTACAAGCGACGCGAGTCCGAGCGCACCGAGGTCCAGATGGTCCTTTCCGTGGTGACGGACGCCGTCGAGAAGTCGGGCCTCCCGAAGTCCGACATCGGCTTCACCTGCTCGGGCAGCTCCGACTACCTCGCCGGCCAGTCCTTCGCCTTCGTGGGAGCCATCGACGGGCTGGGCGCCTGGCCGCCGATCGCCGAATCCCATGTGGAGATGGACGGCGCCTGGGCCCTCTACGAAGCCTGGATCAAGATCCAGACCGGCATGTGCAACACCGCCCTCGCCTTCTCGTTCGGACGGGCGTCGATGGGCTCTCTGCCGGAGACCCTGAACATGCAGCTCGATCCGTACACACTCGGACCGCTCGGGATCGACTCCATCAGCATGGCGGCACTGCAGGCACGAGCCTGGCTCGACCAAGACAACCACACCGAGCGCCAGATGGCCGAGGTCGCGGTCCGCAGCCGCAAGAACGCGCTGAACAATCCAGATGCCCAGCTCAAGGGCGACTTCGAAGTAGAGAAGCTGCTGTCCGAGCCCTATCTGATCGAACCGCTTCACAAGCACGATTGCCCACCCATCACCGACGGCGCCAACGCCGTCGTGATCGCGGCGGCCGACGCCGTACCGAGCGGCGCAAACCCGGTGTGGATCCGCGGTATTGATCACCGCATCGAGCCCCATCAGCCCGGCTTCCGGGACCTGACCCAATCGCCCTCGACGAAGCTCGCCGGGGAGAAGGCCGGAGCGACCCGCCTCGACATCGCAGAACTCCACGCACCCTTCACGCACCAGGAGCTGATCCTTCGCGATGCGCTGGGTCTGGACGACGACGTCCGCATCAACCCGTCGGGCGGCGCACTGGCTGCCAACCCGATGATGGTCGCCGGACTGACCCGCATGGGCGAGGCCTGCCGCGAGATCTGGGCGGGCCGGGCGAAGCGCGCCCTGGCTCACGCGACCTCGGGCCACTGTCTGCAGCAGAACCTGGTCTGCGTGCTGGAGGGCGACTGATGGCGGAACGCTGCGCGGTCATCGGAGTCGGACAGACCCGGCACGAGTCGAAGCGCATCGACGTGAGCCAGGTCGGACTGGTCCGCGAGGCAGCGCTGCGTGCCCTAGAGGACGCCGAACTCAGCTGGACAGACATCGACGCCGTTGTGATCGGTAAGGCACCCGACCTCTTCGAGGGCGTGATGATGCCCGAACTCTTCTTGGCAGACGCCCTGGGGTGCAGCGGCAAGCCGATGCTGCGGGTCCACACCGCGGGCAGCGTCGGCGGCTCCACCGCCATCGTCGCCGCCAGCCTGGTCGAGGCCGGCGTCCACGAACGCGTGCTCACGGTGTCCTACGAGAAGCAGTCCGAGAGCAACGCCATGTGGGCGCTCACGATCCGGATGCCCTTCCAACAGGGCATCGTGGCCGGTGCCGGTGGCTTCTTCGCGCCCCTGATTCGTTCCTACATGCGACGTTCCAAGGCCCCCGAGGACACGGGAATCCGCGTGGCGCTGAAGGATCGGCTGAACGCGCTCAAGAACCCCTACGCGCACCTGAAGTTCCCGGACGTGGACTTCGACCAGATCGCGAGTTCGCCCATGCTGTGGGACCCGATCCGGTACCTCGAGACCTGCCCGTCGTCCGACGGCGCCTGCGCCATGGTCTTGAGCAGCGAGAAACCCGCCAAACAGGCGTCCAAGACTCCCGCCTGGGTGCACGCCACCAGCATGCGCACGGAGCCCACCATGTTTGCGGGCCGCGACCAGGTGAATCCCCAGGCCGGCAAGGATGCCGCCAAGGACCTGTACGCCAAGGCCGGCATCACGGATCCGCGCAAGCAGATCGACTGCGCCGAGATCTACGTGCCCTTCAGCTGGTTCGAGCCCATGTGGCTGGAGAACCTGGGTTTCGCGCCCGAGGGCGAGGGTTGGAAGATGACCTACGAAGGTGCCACCGCCCTCGACGGCGACATGCCCATCAACATGTCTGGGGGTGTGCTGTCATCGAACCCGATCGGTGCTTCGGGCATGCTGCGCTTCGCCGAGGCCGCGAACCAGGTGCGCGGGGAAGCCGGTGAGCACCAGGTCGATGGCGCCAAGGTTGCGCTGGGCCACGCTTACGGTGGCGGTTCGCAGTACTTTTCCATGTGGATCGTGGGTGCTGAGCCGCGCTAAGAACACGCCTCAGCAGCTTGGGATTGCACGGAGCGCGAAATCCCTGCTGAAGAAACATCCTCGCAGTCAAGTCGAGGAAGGAGCCCCCCAATGGCAGAAATGGGATTCTGGAAGCTTGCGCAGCAAGCACCCGAGAAGCTGGCACTCATCGATCCCGACGGACGCGCGTGGACGCGGGGTGAACTGCTCTCGGAGTGCAACAAGATGGCCCACGGACTGCGCGCCCTCGAATTCGAGAAGGGCGACTGCGTGGCCGTGGTGTTGCCGAACTGCGCCGAGTTCTACGCCCTCTACCTGGCGGTCACCCAGATCGGCGTCTACCTGACCCCGATCAACAACCACCTGACGGGGCCCGAGATCGCCTACATCGTGCAGGACTCGGGCGCCAAGCTCCTCTTCGGCGCCGAACCATTCGCCGAGGCCTGCAGCAAGGCCCGACAGGAGATCGACTTCCCGAGCGACCGCTGCTTCTCGGTCGGCAAGGTCGAAGGCTTTCGCCCGCTCTCGGAACTCACTGACGGTCGGCCCGACACGCTGCCGGAAGACCGCAGCGCCGGCACCGTGATGAACTACACGTCGGGCACGACGGGAAAACCCAAGGGCGTGCGCCGACCACTCGCCGACCTGTCGCCGGATCTGGCCTTCACGCTGATGACGGGCTTCCTGGCCATGTTCGATCTGCAGCCCGAGGACGACAACGTCCACATCTGCGGCTCGCCCCTGTATCACACTGCGGTGTTGATGTTTTCGGGCGCGGCGCTGCACATGGGCCATGTCGTGGTGCTGATGGACAAGTGGACGCCGGAGGAGATGCTGCGGCTGATCGACCAGTACAAGGTCACCAACAGCCACATGGTGCCGACCCAGTTCCACCGACTGCTGTCGCTTCCGGAAGAAGTGCGCGCCAAATACGACGTCTCATCGCTGCGCGCCATGGTCCACGCCGCAGCACCCTGCCCCGTCGAGACCAAGTGGAAGATGTTCGACTGGTGGGGTGACTCGATCTACGAATACTACGCGGCCACTGAGGGTGGCGGCACCCTCTGCAAGCCCGATGAGTGGAAGAAGCATCCGGGCACGGTCGGCACCGCGTGGCCCAACTCGGACATCAAGATCTACGACGACGACGCAAGCGAGCTTCCGAGCGGCGAGGTGGGAACGGTCTACATGCTGCTCGGCCAGGCCAACTTCGAGTACAAGGACGACAAGGGAAAGACCCAGAAGGACCGGATCGGGAACTATTTCACCGTTGGAGACATCGGCTACCTGAACGAGGACGGCTATCTCTTCCTGTGCGACCGCAAGAACGACATGATCATCTCGGGTGGGGCGAACCTCTATCCGGCTGAGATCGAGGCGGAGATGATCCAGCACCCCAAAATCGCCGACGTAGCCGTGTTCGGCATTCCCAACGACGACTGGGGCGAAGAGGTAAAGGCCGTGGTCGAGCTGATCGACGGCGAGAGCCCGAGCGGAGCCGTGACCGACGACATCTTCGAGTTCCTCAAGCCACGGCTGGCCAAGATGAAGACGCCACGCAGCATCGACTACACCGACGTGATGCCGCGCGATCCCAACGGCAAGCTCTACAAGCGCAAGCTCCGCGACCCCTACTGGGAAGGCCGCGAGCGCGCCATCTAGCCCGGGAGTCGCCGCGTGAACTTCGGTTTCAGCGAAGAGCAGGGTGAGTTCCGCGAGATGCTGGTGCGCTTCTTCGAGGAGAAGTCGCCCATCACCGAGGTGTTCCGGCTGCAGCAGACTGCCGAAGGCAACGACCCCGCCGTCTGGAAGCAGATGGCCGAGGAGCTGGGCCTCCAGGGGATCCACCTTCCGGTAGAATCCGGGGGCCAGGGGTTCGGCTTCCTCGAGCTGGGCATCGTGATGGAAGAGATGGGCCGCAACCTCGTGTGCTCTCCCTACTTCTCGACCGTGTGCCTGGCCGCGAACGCGATTCTGAACGCCGGCACCCTCGAGCAGAAGCAGCGATGGCTGCCAGGCATCGCCTCCGGCGGGATCATCGCAACGCTGGCGCTGCTGGAAACGGGCGACATCTGGAGCGCCGACGGTGTAAGGCTGTCGTTCGAGACGGACGGCAACAGCTACCGGCTGAGCGGCACGAAGCGGCTGGTGACCGACGCTGCCAGCGCCGACTTGCTGGTGGTCGCGGCGCGTCAGCCGGGCACGACCGGTGAAGACGGCATCACGTTCTTCGTGGTCCGAGGTGACGCCGAGGGACTTCGCGCCAACGCCCTGGAGCCCCTGGACCTGACGCGCAAGCTCGCCGACGTGGAGCTGCACGACGTTGCCGCCGAGCTGCTGGGAGAGGAAGGCAGCAGTGGCCCAGCCCTGGCCAAGACCCTGGACCAAGCCCGCATCTGCCTGGCCTTGGAGAGCGCGGCGGGTGCCGAGCGCTGCCTCAACGACGCCGTGGCCTACGCCAAGCAGCGCTTCCAGTTCGGCAGGCCGATCGGCTCGTTCCAGGCCATCAAGCACACCTGCGCCGAGCTGTTGCTCGAAGTCGAGAGTGCCAAGTCGACGGCCTACTGGGCGAGCTGGGTCGCCTCCGAGGACTCGCAGGAGCTGGCGCTGGCGGCGGCGGTCGCCAAGTCCTACTGCGACGAGACCTACGTGCGCGCCGCGGACGACAACGTCCACATCCACGGCGGTATCGGGGTGACCTGGGAGGCCGATCCCCATCTCTTCCTCAAACGTGCAAAGAGCACCGCGACCCTGCTCGGCGCACCGGGCTGGCTCCGCGAACGCATCGCTGCACTCGAGGGCTTCTAATCTCGGCTTGCAGGTCCGAGACCCACCGACAAGCAATGGACGGCTGCAAGCGGGGCCTCCTGACAGTCGCTCAGCCAGCGGATGTGAGGCGAATCTCGATGACCGCTCGATCTTTGTAACGACCAGACAAGCGCGAGCTGAACAGCGCCAGGCGCATCTGCCAGCCGTACTTGCCGATGACGGCGCCCAGAGCCCGGTCCAATTCGCCCGGAGCGTCGAGCATCCGGGCGCTGGCGTCCAACCAGTCGCCCCTCAGCTTGCCGCGCATGTCACAGGGCGCAAGCCGCGCGCGACCCTGGTTGCGGATGCGTTTGACCTTGCCCGATTTGGCGTTGGTGTAGACCAAGAGCCGATCACCGTCGGGCGCGATCCAGACCGGCGTCCGCACCTCGTTCCCGTTCTTCCGGAACGTCGCGAGATTGACATAGGTCTCATCGCCGATCGCGGCCGCCATGCTGGGCCCTCCCATTTTGTTCGCAGCAGACAGGGAGCCTAGCTCCGCGAGAGATCCTCGAAAGGCGTCTCGCGATCGCTGCGGTCCTCAACCGGGAGACCGAGCACGCGCTCTGCGGCCACGTTCTTCTGGATCTCGTCGGTGCCGCCCGCGATGTGGAAGGCCGGCGCAAACAGCCATTGATGCTGCCAGGTGCCGGTGCGCAGCAGGCCCTCGGGACCGAGCAGCCGGACACCCAGCTCGGTGCCCTTGCTGACGATACGGGCCAGAGCGAGTTTCATCACCGAGCTCTCGGCGGTCGGAATCTCCCCGCGCGAAAGCTTCGTGACACAGCGGGCATTGAGCAGCTCGAGGGCCTTCACCCAGGTGAAGAGGCGCGCCATCTCGTCCCGGGTCGCGCCGTCCATGCGAACGCCATTGGCCCGGGCGTGTTCGACCAGCTCGCTCCAGGTAAACATGCCCTCGGTTCCGGCCATGGCCATCCGCTCGTTGGTCAGCGTCGTCAGGGTGCAGAGCCAGCCGCCGTTCACCGGTCCGAGTCGGTTCGCGTCGGGCACGCGCACATCATTCAGGAAGACTTCGTTGAAGTGGGCATCGCCCGTCATCTGTTGGAGCGGACGCACCTCGATGCCCGGTGTCTTCATGTCGAGCAGGAAGTAGCTGATGCCCTTGTGCTTGGGCGCCGATGGATCGGTGCGCGTCAGCATCATCCCCCAGTCGGCGTACTGGGCGCCCGAGCACCAGGTCTTCTGGCCGTTCACGATCCACTCGTCACCGTCCAAGACGGCGCGACAGGCCAGGCCGGCCAGGTCGGAGCCGGCACCCGGCTCACTGAAGAGCTGGCACCAGATCTCGTCCACCTTGAGCATGGGCTCGAGATAGCGCTCCTTCTGGGCATCCGTGCCGTGGGCAATGATCGTCGGTCCGGCCATGCCGAGGCCGGCCACGAACAGCGACGGCCCGAGGCCGACGCGACCGAGTTCGTGGTTCCAGATGATCTGTTCGATCGGGCCCAGGCCTCGGCCCCCGTACTCCTTCGACCAAGTCAGTGCACCCCAACCGTGGGCGTACAACGTCCGCTGCCACTCGCGATGACGCGGCAGGATGACGTCGTCTTCGACCTTCTCCTTGTGGTACTGGGGAATCGGCTCGCGCGGGGCGTGCTCATCGAGAAATGCGCGCGCTTCCGCCCGAAACGCCGCTTCGTCGGGCGAGTCGTTGAAATCCATGGGACGTCTTTTGGATCAGTCCTCGGTGAGGGAGATCGCCTGGCGCGGACAGAGACGCACGGCTTCCTCGACCTTGTCGCGCAGCTCCTCGCCGGGGTTTTCGACCAGCACGGTCAGTGTGTCGTCTTCTTCGACCCGGAAGCATTTCGGACAAACATCCATGCAGACGCCGTTCGCTTCGCAGAGGTCGTAGTCCACAACGATCTTCATGGCGGGATGTCTCCTGGGTGAGGGAGGGAATTAGAACAGGTTCGACGCGGCCCAGCAAGTCGCGGAGCGGCCAACCTCTCGCTGGAACCGTGGACACGGCCTGGCTCGGAGTGCATACTGCCGCAACTAGAACACGTTTCACTTTTTGGCGAGAGTCCCATGCGCATCGAATTGACCCCCGAGCTCGAGTCGTTCCGGGGCGAGCTGCGAGACTATTTCGAACAATTGATCACGCCCCGTCTCGATGCCCTGCAGCAGGAGATGCGACACAGCCTCGAAGGCGGGGGCCCGGTCTATCTGGAACTCCTGCAACAGATGGGCGCCGATGGCTTGCTCGGAATCGGCTGGCCGAAAGAATTCGGGGGCCAGGGTCGCGGCCCGCTCGAGCAGTACATCTTCACCGAAGAGGTCCAACGCACCGGCTTTCCCCTGCCCTTCCTGACCCTCAACACCGTCGGCCCGACGCTGATGCGCTTCGGGAACGACGCCCAGAAGCAGGACTTCCTGCCGAAGATCCTCCAGGGCAAGCTCGCCTTCGCGATCGGCTACTCCGAGGCCGAAGCGGGCACCGACCTGGCAGCGCTGAAGACCCGGGCCGTGCGCGATGGCGACGAGTGGGTCATCAACGGCGCCAAGATGTGGACCAGCCTGGCCGACTACGCCGACTACATCTGGCTCGCGGCCCGTACCGACCCGGACGCCCCGAAGCACCGCGGCATCTCGATGTTCCTCGTGCCCACCACGTCCGAGGGCTATAAGTGCACGCCGATCACGACCATGGGCGGTGTCCGAACCAACGCGACGTACTACGACAACGTCCGCGTCCCCGCCGAGAACCTGGTCGGGGGTGAGAACAACGGTTGGTCGCTCATCACGGGCCAGCTCAACCACGAACGCGTCTCCCTCTCGAACTACGCACCCATGGAAAGACTCCTGGGACAGGTCGTCGATTGGGCCCGGATGACGAAGCTCGCCGACGGTCGCCGCGTGATCGACCGACCGTTCGTACAAGCGAACCTGGCGCGCATCCACGCCCAGGTGCGCGTGCTCAAACTAATGAACTACAAGCTCGCCTGGTCGGCCCAGTACCAGCAGCTGCATCCAGCAAATGCATCGGCGGTGAAGGTCTTTGGCAGCGAGTTCTTCGTCGAAGCCTATCGGGCGCTGATGGAGGTCTTCGGGGCACTCGGCTCCGTCCAGCTCGACAGCCCGGGCGCGATCCTGCGCGGGCGCATCGAGTCCAGCTACCGCAACACCCTGATCTTGACCTTCGGAGGCGGCACCAACGAGGTGCAGCGAGACATCATCGCGATGGCCGCCCTGGGCATGCCCAATTACAAGAGATGAGAGAACCGTCATGGACTTCAATCTGACCGAGGAACAGCAGGACGTTCAGGAACTCTCGCGCAAGATCCTCGAGGATCTGCTGACCAACGAGCGTCTCAAGGCGTTCGAAGCGTCGGGCGAGCCGTTCCACCGCGAAGTCTGGTCCGAACTCGCCAAGGCCAATCTGCTCGGTGTCGCCATCGGAGAGACCCACGGCGGCAGCGAGATGGGCTTCTTCAGCCTGTGCGTGCTGCTCGAGGAGATCGGCCGGTCGGTTGCGCCCGTACCGCTGCTCCCCACGCTCGTACTCGGCGCCCTCCCCCTCCAGCAGTTCGGCAACGACATGCAGAAGCAGCGCTGGCTTCCGGGCGTGGTGCGTGGCGAGACACGGCTCACGGCTGCACTCGAGGAGGAGGGACACGACGATCCCACCCAACCCCGTACCACCGCCCGAAGCGAAGGCGACCAATGGCGCCTCAGCGGCCGCAAGATCTGCGTCCCCGCCGCCGAAGGCGCTGCCGCCGTACTCGTTCCCGCGCGAACCGAAGCTGGCAGCGTGGCCGCGTTCTGGGTCGACCCCACGGCGAACGGCGTCGAACTCACGCCGCAGGTCGTGACCCACCGACAGCCCCATTTTCTGCTCGAACTCGACGGCGCCGTCGGCGAGCCGCTCGGCACGGCTGAGCGCGGCGCCGAACTCCTGCGCTGGCTCGCAGACCGCGCGATCACGGCCGTCTGCGCCGTCCAGGTCGGCGTATCGGATCGCGTCCTGCGGATGACGGCCGAGTACTCGGGGACCCGTATGCAGTTCGACCGACCGATCGGCAGCTTCCAGGCCGTGCACATGCGCGCGGCCGATGCCTTCATCCATCTCGAGGGAATGCGGTTGACGATGTGGGACGCCGCATGGCGCCTCGACGCAAACGAGGCTGCTCACGACACGGTCATGATCGCCAAGTACTGGGCCGCCGAAGGTGGACAGTTCGTCGGTTACGCCGCCCAGCATCTCCACGGCGGTATCGGGATCGACGTCGACTATCCCCTGCACCGCTACTACCTGTGGGCGAAGCAGAACGAGCTGACCCTCGGCTCTGCAGCGGTCCAACTCGAGACACTGGCCGCCGGTCTGGCGGACGGCTCCCTGACGTCGCCGGCCTGACGTCGGTGCGCGGAGACTAGGCCGCGCCGTTTTCCAGCAACAATCGGGCTGCGGTGCGGGTCGTATCGACGATGGCCGACTGACCGTGGAGTCCTGCGGACCAGCCGATCAGCGACGAGAACCAGACCTGCTGGAGCACGTTCGCGATCTGCTGTTCGCGCTCAGACGGCAATGCAACCGCGCCGACAGGCTCGCCGCGCAAGGCCGCGATGATCAACGCGCCCACATCCGTGTGAAACCTGGCCACCTTCTGGGCCAGCGCCGGCTCGCCCGTGGCGAGGGCACGAACCAGGGCTCGCGCCAGATTGGGACGGCGCAACAGTGCCCGCGTCATCTGCTGGAAGAAACCCGCCACGCGCTCGAAGGGCGTGTCACCTTCCGCAGGCCGCTTGAGGACGCGCGCCCGCAGATCCTGGGTCTCCAGCTCCAAAGCGGCGAGCAGCAGATCCTCCTTGCTGCGGAAACGCCGGTAGAGGGTTCCCAGGGCCACTCCGGCGTGGGCGGCCACGTCGCGCAAGCGGACCGCCTCGAAGCCGCCCTGCTCGGCCAGCTCCACGGCCGTTTCGACGATTCGCCGGGCGCGTTCCTCCATCGGGTCCATATTAGAACATGTTTCAGTCTCGATCCGGCTCAGGACTTCGGGTCAGCCGTCGGCAATGGCCTCGCAGTCCGCCTGCAGCAGGCCGGCAAACGGTGCCGCAATTTGTGTCAGCGAGAGGTTCCGCTGCTGTTTCGTGCAGCTCCCGAGCCAAGCCCTCGGCTGAACATGACTCCGGGTCGCACATCTTTGCGCAACCGACGTGCAGCACGGCGCAACTCGGGGAGGCAGCCTTCCGTTGCTTGCAAGCCGCGTCAACAGCAACCTCTTTCCCCCCCGGGGTGAAATTATTATCCATGTGATTTCAATCACTTAGCGAAAACCATCTATACACGATGGTGGCATATCGATTGCATTCTGTACTCTCAGTCAGAAGAATCAAACACTGTTTGGAAGGTACAACGCCATGAAGCAAGCTTTTTGGATCGTCGTACTCCTAGCTGCCTTCCTGGCCGGGGATGCCTCGGCCCTCCGTGCGGACGAAGAAAACAGCGGATCGAAGCCCAGGCTGAACGCCGAAATCCTGATGCAGATGGACCTGCCCCCGCTGGGGTCCAGCTGGTTCTCCAACACCTTTCAGGAGATCGGGTTCAAGGGGTCGGCTGGGTTGACCTACAAGCGGGCTACCCCATTCCTGATCGGCGAGAAACGGATCGAATTCCGGATTTTCGGCCCCCGGCTGAAGCTCGAGAAGGGCAAGGCGGTCGGGCTCCGCTTCGAATTCCGTTTCTAGGGATCGGCCCTGCTGGTGGCCGCCCCTAGACCTCGTCAGACGGGACGAGGTCGGATCGATACTCCGGATGCGCGGTGAGCCAATCCGACATCCGTCGCATGGACTCTTCGTTCTTGCGGTTGATGAAGCGATAGATCGGCCCCTCGAACCAGCGCAGCGGCGCGCCCACGATGTGGAAGCGCTCCTCGAAGTGCAGGCGCACCTTGTCGGGCCCCAGGGGTTCGAGCTGGACGCGCCCGCTCTGATCGTTACCCGGCTGTCGGCTGATCATCTTGTAGGTGTAGGCCTGGGCCGCCACCACGTCGGTCACGAGCTCGAGCGCCGACCCGGTGCGTCCGAACGGCATCCGGTAGATCACCCGGCGCAGCAGCCCGTTGCCTTGGGCATCGCCCGGGTAGAGCACCTCGACCGCGATCACCATCGGAGCGAATTCAGTCCAGCGATCGTAGTCCTGCATCAACGCCCACAGGCGCTCGGCAGCGTGGGGAAATTCGATCGACCAGCGGTGCTCACGCAACGGCGACCCTCCGCGTAGCGACCATCATACCCGATCACGGCTGGCTGCTAAGGTGTTGCCATGCCGCGCAAAGGCGCTCCCCCCCCCTTTCGCGATCGACTGGCGGGTGCTGCGCTCCTCGCGCTCACCGCCGGGATCCGGCGCCTGACCGTCGTTCGGCCGTACGGCCTCGCTGACTTCGCCGCGCTGTTGGTCGTCGGCCACACGCTGCTCCACGAAAGGCGCGCGGCACCCACACGCCGCCTGGATGAGACGAGCGGGCCCGACGGCCCGGCATCCCGCGCGGAGCCTTCACATTGAGATCGACAACGCTCCGGATCGTCAGTCTGAACGTGTGGGCGCTTCCTTTCGCGTTGTCGAGAGACGTCGAAGCACGGCTGCAACGGATCGGAGACACGATGGCCGCGCTCGCACCCGACGTCGCCGCCTTCCAGGAGGTGTGGACCGAGGCCGCGATGGAAGCCCTGATCCTTTCCGGTCGTGAAGCAGGCCTGGTGCACGTCTGGCAGAACCGTCCCGGACTGGCCGGCAGCGGCCTGTTGGTCTTGTCGAAGCTTCCCATCCTCGAGAGCCGCTTCGAGGCGTTCGAGTCTCGCGGTCGACCCGAGCGCGTATGGCACGGCGACTATCACTCGGGCAAGGGCTTCGGCGATCTGACCCTCGACACGGCCGCTGGGCCGGTTCGTTTCGTGGTGACCCATCTGCATGCAGGCTATGGAACGGACGGCTACGACGGAACGCGATTGGCCCAGGTAATCCAGCTGACCGCGGCGCTCCGATCGACCGCTACCCCCGTGATCGCGGTCGGAGACTTCAACCTCGAGGAAGACGAGGTCCACCACCGCGTGCTGACCGACCTCGGAGGATTTCGGGACGCGGCCATCGAACGAGGTCACCGTCAGCAGACCCTGCTCGCCAACAGCCCCTATCGCACAGCGCCTGCCGTCGAAGAACGCATCGACTACATGTTCATTCGCGATGGACGATCGCTGGGCGCGGTGGCCCGTACGATCGACCGGGTGTTCGAGGAGATCTTCGAAATCGATGGGCGACCCGCCGCCCACTCCGATCACGCGGGCCTGCTTGCAAGTCTGGAGTTGGATCGCCCAACGCAGCTGCCCGCAGGTTCCGCCCGCTCCCGCGAGACCGCCCTCGCCGCCTCGAAGCTTCTGGAGCTGGATCTCGACACGACCCGACGGCGGCGCACGACCCGGCTGGGATTCGGAGTCCTGAGCCTGCTGATCGCCCTGCCCGCCTGCTTCGGTGGCGGCGTCCACTCGACCCGGCGCCGTTTCCTCGCGGCCCTGCTGGGAGCGGTGGGCGTGGGAAACCTCGGCCTGGCCGCAGGCCCGACCACACGACAGATCGGCGCGCTCGACCGGGCCGTCGAACGGCTCGAAACGCTCGAAGACTCGCCATTCCGGTAGAATTCGCAGCTTCGATCGCAGCTGCCCCGTCCGCTCCATCTGAAAGGTCCCCGATGTCCCTCGAAGGAAGAGTCGCACTCGTCACTGGCGGAGGCCGTGGGATCGGCCAGGCCATCTCACTCGGCCTCGCCGAAGACGGCGCCAACATTGCAATCAACTATCGCCGTGACGCGCAAGCGGCCCTCGAAACCGTGAAGCAGATCGAGGCCCTCGGTCGGAAGGCCCGAGCCTATTCGGCCTCGGTGGACCGCTTCGACGAGGACGAGACGATGGTCAAGCAGATCCTGGCCGATTTCGGACACGTGGACATCCTGATCAACAACGCCGGGCAGGCCAGCCGGGGGAAGAGCGTCGCCAAGACCGATCCCGAAGAGCTCCAGCGCGTGGTCCACACCCACGCCCTTGCTCCGCACTACCTCTCCAAGCTGGTGCTGCCAAGCATGCGTGAACGCGCGCGCGGCGACATCATCATGATCTCGAGCAATGCGACGCGTCTGATGGCGGGCGGCGGTGCGCCCTACAACATGGGCAAGGCGGCCATGGAAGCCCTGGCGTTCACGCTCTCGAAGGAAGAGCTGCGCAACAACATCCACGTCAACATCGTGGCGCCCGGCCTCGTCGAGACCGAGATGGGCCAGCGGCTGATCCAGGCGATCCGGGGCGACGGTGACCTGCGCAAGCTCGATCCCAGCATGCCGTTCCGCCACGTCTGCACTCCCCGAGAGATCGCCTCGGTGGTCCGCTTCCTGGTCTCCGACGCCGCTGGCTACGTCACCGGCCAGCGCATCTACGTCGACGGCGGAGGGCTCGGCGGACTCGGTTGAACTCCGACGCAATTTGCGTCAGCTGCGCACCCAGCTTCCAATTTGGGTAACCGACTTCCCACCCACGGGTCAATGCTACCGGCAATCATTGCGCAAGTGTCTCTCCAACCCGTTGATCCGGGTCGTCCCCTGAAGGGACCGGCAGATCCAAGGAACTCGGCAAGGCATTTGCATCGTCTAATAAACGATGCGTTTTCGCGCAGCGACCCTGAACGCTTGGGCCTTCCCGGAACCGTTCGGTCACCGGGTGGACTCCCGAATGCGCGCCATCGGTGACGGCCTCGAGGCCCTGGACGTCGACGCCATCGCCTTCCAGGAGCTCTGGACCGCCGAATCCCGAGACATCCTGGTGCGCGCCGGTCGCAGGGTCGGACTCGACCACTCGTGGCAGAGTCGGGCCGCCATCGGCGGGAGCGGACTGCTGGTCCTCTCGAGGCACCCGATCGAGAGCGTCCGCTTCGAGACCTTCTCGCTGCCGGCCCGCCCTCCCCGGCTCGACCATCCCGACTACTACGGCGGCAAGGGTTTCGTGCGCGCGCGACTTCGCACGCCCGAGGGCATCGTGAACTTCTTCGATACCCACCTGCACGCGCGCTACCGCAATGACGTGTCTCACGAATACCGCGCCTACCGGATCGGACAGATCGTGCAGCTCGCAATGGAGACGCTGCGCACGAACGAGCCCTTGATCGTCGTTGGCGACTTCAACATCCGGCCGGGCGATCCCGAATACCGGGTGCTCCAGGGACTGACGGGCCTGCGAGACGCAGCGGCCGAGAGCGGCACGGCCCAGCCCACCGTCACACGCTCGAACCCCTACCGGTCGCACAGCGACAAGCCCAACCGCCGGATCGACTTCATCTTCGTTCGGGACGGGGTGCAGCACCGCCTTCGCAGTAAGACCACGCGAATCGTGTTCGACGAGGTTTTCCCCATCTCGGGCGAGAAGAACTCGTACTCCGACCACGCGGGGGTCTGGGCCGAGTTCGATCTCGAGTCGGCCCCGGGCAGTGGACGGCCGGTTCCGAAGCCCGAGGCGATTCGCATGGCGTCCCAGCT
>SMWR01000190.1 GCA_004356735.1 Deltaproteobacteria bacterium | reverse complement strand
GACGTGATCCGAACCGTTCATCAGCAGGAGGCTCTCGATCCGGGAGTGGGGCCTGAGCGCAGCGGCCGCCTGTCGCAAACGCGTCGCCAGCCGGTCCGCCTCCAGAGGCGGATGAACGAAGTTCCCGTAACCCTGGATCAGATAGACGGTCAACAGCCGGGTTCCGTCCGCTGCTTCCCAGTCGAAGAGCGTCTCGTCGATGTCGGCCCCGACACCGCGCCACAGCACCGCGCCCTCCATTCCGAAGGACGCGAAGATCTGGGGCAGCTGGCCAACGTGTCCGAACTGATCGGGCACGTAGCCGATCTTCATGCTGCCGCCCATCGCTTCGGCCCGGTCCAGACCCAGGCGCAGGTTTCGGATCAGCGCCTCGCCCGAGACCAGCCATTCGTCGGGCAGTACGTACCAGGGGCCGATCAGCAGCCGACCCGACCGGACCAGCTTCTCGACGCGGTCGCGGGCCTCGGGACGAACCTCGAAATAGTCATCGAGGAGGATGGTCTGGCCGTCCAGCGTGAAGTGAAGAAAGGCCGGGTCCCGTTCCAGCAGATCGAGGAGCCCGTCCATCAGCTGGACCAGCCGGTATCGGAATTGTTCGTGGGTCTGATACCACTCGCGGTCCCAGTGGGTGTGCGGGACGATGACCAGATGCGTCGTCACGGGGGCCTCCCAGCGCGGCATCCTACCCGAACGCGATTGCCGGCAGATCGACGACCCGGCGACACTGCCCGGAAGACCCCGCCACCGCTTGCAACGAGGTCAAGCTGCATAGCGATTCGGCCGATTCTGAGGCACCCTCCCCGCGATAGGTATGAGTCGAGACAAGAACGACAGCGCCTTGTGCGAAAGGTCGCCCGAACACCAATCGGGCGGACCAGAGCGACTGCCGACCGTCTGAGCCTTCTCTGAAGGCCCCGGCGGTTGGAGCGGGGCTTTCAGCATGGCCACACCTCAGGTCACAACCCGAATTCTGCGTCGCCTGCTCGCGAGCGGGGTAGACACGCGTGCCGAGCGGCTGCTCGCGCGCATGCCGCCTGCGGACATCGCACCGCTTTTCTCGGGACTGACGCGGGACGAAGTCGCCACCGTCGTCGACCTGCTCTTCCGTCAGCGGCGCGCCGCCCGGGTGCTACGCGAGCTGCCGTCCGAGATGCTGCCCGAAATCTTCGAGGCGATCACCGACGAGCGGCTGGCCCGGGTGCTCGACCGCCTGGAGATCGACGACCTGCTCGAGCTGGTCGAGTGGATCCCGGAAGAACGGCGCCAAACGGTCATCGACCTGCTGCCAGAGCAGTCTCGGTCGGAACTCGAGAAGGCCGATCTCTACCCGGAGTCCAGCGCCGGCCGGGTCATGATGACCAACTTCGTCTCCCTCGACGCGAAGATGACGGCCGAGGAGGCCATCGAAGCGTTGCGCGCCCGGTCCGACGACGACGAGTCGATCCTCTACCTGTACGTGGTCGATGAGATGCACGCCTTGCGCGGCGTCGTTCCGATCCGCCGCCTGGTCTCGGCCCCACCGGCTCGCATGATCCGCGACATGATGATTCCCGACCCGGTCAGCGTCGAAGCCGATACCGACCAGGAAGAAGTCGCCAAGATCGTGGCCCGCTACGACCTGCTGGCCGTCCCGGTGACCGACGTGGACGGTCGTATGCTGGGCGTCATCACTGTCGACGACGTGATCGACGTCATCACCGAGGAAGCCACCGAGGACATGTACCACCTCGCTGGCCTTTCGGAGCAGGACCGCGTCTTCACTCCGGCCCACCTGTCGATTCGAAAGCGCCTGCCCTGGATGCTGGTCAATCTCGGCACCTGCTTCCTGGCGGCCTGGGTCGTCGGGCTGTTCGAACGCACCCTCGAGCAGGTGGTGGCCCTCGCCATCTTCATGCCCGTCGTCGCCGGAATGGGCGGCAACGGTGGCACCCAGGCCCTCACGGTCATCACCCGTGGCATCGCCCTGGGCGAGACCGAGTTCTCGAGTGCCGCCCGCGCAGCCTTGAAGGAGCTGGCCGTCGGCATCGTGATTGGCATAACCACCGGTATCGTGAGCGCCGGCATCGCCTATCTCACGGTGGGCAGCCCCGCGATCGGCATCGCCCTCTTCCTGGCCATGGTCGTCACCATGGCCGTGGCGGGACTGCTGGGGGCCATCGTGCCGCTCTTCCTCAAGGCCATTCACCTCGACCCGGCCCTGGGGGCCGGCGTGATCGTCACCACCTTCACCGATGTGTTCGCGTTCTTCTCGTTCCTGGGTATCGCCACGCTCCTGCTCGACCGGATGACCTAGAGTCCTTGTCCCGGAGAGCGTATCCGCAACCCGCGGGGGCGCGACGCAATCCTTGACAGGTGGCGTCAGCGGCGCTGCCAGAGGCAGCCGAAGGCGGCTCGCAGGCTCGGCTGGGTCGCCTCCAGATAGAGTTCCTTCGCCGAGAACTCGCGGACCAGCTTGCGGTGGGCCTTTCCCAGCGCGTGGTAGGGCAGATAGGGGAAAAGATGGTGGGTCGCGTGGTAGCGCAGACCCACCGGCGCCCAGAGGGCCGTCAGAAAGAGATTCCCGGGGACGTCCATCGAGTCGAGGAACTGCTGGGAAACCGTGAGCTCGTGGTCGCCCGGGCTGCGGTAGCGGTGGGCCACCAGGGTCCGTACGGCGTTCAGACCCAGCACCATCGCGGCGATGACGTACCAGGCCACGATCACCCGAATGCTCATCACTCCCGTCACGACCGCCAGCACGGCGGCGACGGCCGTCGCTGTCGTGAGCGCCTCTTCCGCTCGCCAAGTCGTCCCGTCGCGCTCCGAAGGCGCCGGTCGAATATAGGCAAAATCGATCGTGAGCGACGACAAGCGCTGCCAGAGGAGCAGCTCGAGCTTTGGATGCAGATGTGAGAGCGGTCCGAGGATCAGGAAGCGCACGATCAGCACCAGGGGAAGCAGCGGTGTCGAAACCAAGGCGAGCACGATCTTCCAGTGGGGCTCGATGCCGTAGGGAACATACTCACCGTCTTGCTTGGTTCCGTAGATTCCGGTCTTGTGATGGTCACCGTGGACACCGGTGTAGATGAAGGCTGGCACCTGAAGCGGGAAGCCGGCGATGAAGTTCCACACCCAGCGGAAGGCCGTAAAGGAGTCGCGCTTGAGATGGCTCAGCTCGTGAATGAAGATCGCCACGCGATATAGCGCGAGGCCGGCCACCACGATCGTCACGAGCTGGAGCGGCGAGCCATCCGAGAGCATGAGCGTCGCGGCAAACGCGCCCCAGCCGAGCGCTGCGTAGAAGAGCAGATCACACCAGTAGATCCAGAGCTTCGGAGTCGAGAACTCCTTCACCAGCTCGCGTGCTTCCGCGAGCGGAAGCTCGCGGCTCGGATCGACCGCCGGACTGGCCGCACGGGACTGCACGAATTCCTGGGCTGCCACGTCTCTCACCCCTTCCCCAAAAGACGGCTCATGTGCTGGCCTGGTGGCCTCCATGTGCTCCGCTGCGTGTCGGTCGGATGCACCGCGCGACACCCGCTGGGGGAACGGGGTGCGGGCTCAGTCGCCCCGGGCGCTCCGACACTGGCAACGGCGCTGCCGCCCAAGCAATTAGCACAGCGCGCAGCTCCGGGTGAAGCGCATCGTCCCCGCGGGACTTTCGGGCGCTTCGAAATCAGCAGGGTTCCGAAGACCTGTGGGAGAAGTCCTCGAGGGTCTACTCGCAGCAAGCGACCGGCGGGCGGCTACGAAGTCCGCGTGATCTCGTAGTCACCGGCGTCGTCCAGGATGGCGCGCCAGCCGGGATAGACCACCAGGGTCGTGAAGGTCTCTTCGATAATGGCCGGGCCGGTCACGACGTGACCGGGCTCCAGCTCGGGTCCCGAGAAGATGTTCGTATTGGCGTAGCCGTCGCCCAGGTTGGCGCGCCGCAACTTGACCGGTGTGGCCTCACGTTGCTTCGCGCTGAAGCCGGCGCCGAATGTCGGTTTCGGGCTCTCGACCGAGGTGGCCAGTCGCACACCCGTGATCTCGGGGCGCTCGTCCTCGCGGCGGTGGCCGTACTCGTTTTCGTGGTTCGAGTGGAAGCGGTCGATGGCGTTGGCGCGCATGGCTTCCGACACGAAGGAGAGATCACGCGCTCCCTTCGCCGTCTTTACATCGACCGTGAGTGACCAGTTCTGTCCCGGGTAGCGGAGATTCAGCTGGTAGCGCGCGGTGATGTCCTTGCGGTCATACCCTGCGGACAGAAAGAACTTCTCGGCGTTGACGTCGAGCTCTTCCCAAAGCTCACGGAGACGCGCAATGTCGGCGGACCCTGCTTCGGAAATGTAGGAGCGTTCTTCATCGATCGACGGCTGAGCGGTGAGTGCGCCCAGTGCGGAGAAGGTCGGCGAGGCCTTGGGCACCAGCACGCGCGAGATGCCAAGATCCTGGGCTTGGATGCCGGCGAAGACGGGGCCGTTGCCGCCGTAGGCGAGCAAGGTGAGATCTCGCGGGTCGATGCCCTTTCCCGCCGTGCTTCGACGTACGGCCTGGGTCATGTTGGCGTTGACGACGCGCCAGCTATCGAAGGCGGCCTGCTCGACACTGCAGCCCAGGGGGCCGGCCACGTATTTCTCGAAGGCCTCATCGACGCCCTTGCGCGTCAGCCGGAAGCTGCCACCCGCGAACTCTGAGTCATCGGATAGAAGACCGAGAATCAAGTTCGCATCGGTGACGGTCGGCCGGTCGCCACCTCCCCCGTAGCAAACGGGTCCGGGGTCGGCGCCGGCGCTTTCGGGTCCGACCTCGAGCGCACCGCTCACCACGTGACAAATCGAGCCGCCGCCGGCGCCCACGGTCTCCACCTTCACCATGGGGACGGCGACCATGTAGCGATGGTGCCAGTTCCAGCTGGTCTCGGCGGGCGCCGTGCCGCCACGCACCACGGCCACGTCATAGCTGGTGCCGCCCATATCGACGCATAGGACATCCTCGGCGCCCTTGGCCACGCCGAAGTTCGCGCCGCCCACGACCCCACCGGCGGGTCCGGAAGCGAGAATGCGGATCGGACTGCCTCGCAGGTATTCGCGTGTCATGACGCCACCGCTGGACTGCATCACCAGCAGCTCGCGGGAATAACCGGCGGCATCGAGCCGTTCCACCAGCTGATCCAGGTAAGCAGTCACCCGGGGCCCCACATAAGCATTCACGACGGTGGTACTGGTGCGCTCGAACTCAGGCGCACGCGGCAGCACCTGGTGAGAGATCGAGATCTGGGCCTCCGGCATCTCTTCGGCCACGATCTCGGCCACCCGCTTCTCGTGGGCGGGATTGACGAACGAGAACAGGAACGAGATCGCCACCGACTCTACGCCTTGCTTCTTGAGACGCCGCACGGCCTTGCGCGCCGCCTCCTCATCGAGCGCCGTGCGCACGCTGCCGTCGGCAAGGATTCGCTCGGGAACTGTGAGGCGCCGTCGCCGCGGTGCGATCGGCTTGGGCGGCAGCAGCCGCACGTCCCAGATGTCTTCCTTGTAGCCGCGCCGCAGCTCGAGCTCATCGCGGAAGCCCTCCGTCGTGAGCAGGCCCGTCACAGCCCCATTCATTTCGATCAGGGTGTTGTCGGCAATCGTGGTGCCATGGACGATGGCCTCGACCTTGTCGAGGAAGTCGCCGAGCGAGAGCGCCTCGCGGGCCGCAAGCTTCTCGAGCCCCTCCAGTACGGCGAGCGAGCGATCCTCGGGCGTACTGAGGGTCTTCTCCAAGACGAGGCTGTCGTCTTTCAGCAGCGCGAAGTCGGTGAAGGTGCCGCCAATGTCGATGCCGACGCGGTAGGTCATTCGACCTCGTCTCCACGTCCGCCGGCCACGGCACCGCGCTCGGCCGCGACCTTCTCGCGCAGACTGCGGGTGCCCTCCTCGTCGACCTCGACGTCGCACTCCTCGGCGGATCCCGTCAGGACCACGCCGTAGCGCTCACGCGCGGCTCCGATACTGACGTATTCGTCCAGCACGTCTTGCTTGACAGCATCGGGGTCCCGCAGCTGCGGATCCTCGAAGCCAGCGCCTCCCCCGTACTGATAGGCGATCACCGCCCCGGCCGGCAGATCGGCGCGCACCGAGCCCGTCACTTCATACTCGTTGGGGGATCCGACCTCGAAACGATTGCTATAGGGTCCGGCATCGTCGCCCCCGCAGAGACCGCGCAGGGGATGCTCGATCGACACCATCCAGGACATGGCCGTGCAGGGCTCGAGCACCTGCTTGACGTTGAGCGTGCCCGGCTGGCCCCGCCAGCGCCCGGCGCCGCCGGTGTCGATCGTCATCTCGCGTGAGATGTTGATCACTGGAAAGCGGCTCTCGGCGTCCTCGGCCTGGGCGAGGTACAGGTTGCCGAGCCCGCTGCACAGCGATCCCCAGCCATCGATGCCCTGAGTCGCCGAGGCATCCGACGAACGCACGTCCACGCCCTGGTCCATCCACATCTGGCCCTCCTCATCGAATCCGATCACTGCGTTCGGCATGCCCAGCTTGTAGACCTGGGGCGACGATCGCTCGGGAAGAATCTTCGAGAGCGCGATGCAGATGGCTTCGCCGATCTCGCACGCCGGATGAAAAGCCCCGAGCGCGGCCGGCTTGTTGGGCGGCGGCTGTACGATGGTGCCTTCGGGAATGATCATCTCGACGGCGTTGAAGAGACCCTCGTTCTTGATGATGAATGGATCCAGCATCGACACCAGCTGGGCCATGGCGTAACCGCGGCTGTTCGACAACGTGTTCCAGACGTTCACCAGCTCGGGCCGGTCGTCGCAGCCAGTCATGTCGACGGTGAGCTGATCGCCCTCGACGATGCAGGCCACGTGCACGTGCACGTCCTTGTTGCCCGCGGTGTCTTGGTCGATCCAGACGTCGGCCTCGTAGCTCCCGTCGGGCCAGCGCGAAACCTCTTGGCGGAAGCGGCGCTCGGTGTCGTCGATCTCCCAATTGATGGCGGCTCGCACCACGTCGGCCCCCCACTTCTCGACGAGTTCGCCCAGCAGTCGGGCGCCCAGCTGGGCCGCGCTGATCATGGCGGCAATGTCGCCCGGAAAGGACGGCAGGCGGTTGTTGCGGATGATCATGTCGAGGATGTCTCGCCGCTTCACGCCGCGGTGGACGAGCTTTACCACGGGAATCGGCATGCCCTCGTGGAAGATGTCGATCGAGTCGACCGAGAAGCCGCCCGGGTCCTTGCCGCCGGTGTCTCCCTGGTGAGCCTGGATCGCCTGGATCGCCACCAGCTTCTCGTCCGCGTCGAAGCACGGGGAGTAGACCGTGTAGTCCGGCAGGTGGCCACCACCGTGGTCGGGATCGTTGCCGACGAAGACGTCGCCCGGTCCCCAGTCGTCTTCCTCGAAGTGCTCGAGCCCCCAGCGCACTGCCAACGGCGAGATGAAGAGCAGCTGGGGAATGCCCACCGAGATGCCCGCCAGACGGCCATGGGCGTCGATGATGCTGGCGTTGCGTTCGTTCGACTGGTTGATGATGGCGGACGAAGCCGAGCGGCCCAGGTGGATGGCCGTCTCGAAGCAGAAGGTCTCGAAAGCACCGCGGATGATGCCGGCGGTCACGGAATCCACGACGGCGTCCGTTTCCAGCGGCGACCGCTTCGCCACCAGGCGCCGGTTCACTTCGAAAGACATGTGGGGGCTCCTCGGGCCAGTAAACCGTCCAGCCTACAGGAAGCCGTACAACTTCCCGGCGTTTTCGCAGAAGATCTTGCGCTTCTTGGCCGCGTCGAGGCCCTGGGACATCTCGTCGATCACATACCGCGAGTAAGGCCAGTCGTTGATGTGGTGAGGGAAGTCGCTGCACCACATCATGTTCTCGACGCCCACGGCATCGCAGTTTCGAACGCCGTACGGGTCGCGCAGGAAGCCCACCTTCCAGTTCCGGCGGAAGTACTCACTGGGCAACATCTCGAGATCGACCTCGCACCAATAACGGTTGCGCTTGTAGCGATCGTCGAGCTCCTGCAGCAGAAACGGCACCCAGCCGGCGCCCACTTCGCCTCCGACCATGGTGAGGCCTGGAAAGCGCACGAAGACCGCATTGAACGTCATTTCGGCGATCAACGTGGGCATCCGGCTCATGCTGCTGGCGAAGGCCGTGAGCTGGGCCGCCCCGCCCCTCTTGGTCGCGACCTTGCGGGTCTTGT
>SMWR01000189.1 GCA_004356735.1 Deltaproteobacteria bacterium | reverse complement strand
CGCTGGGCCGCGAAGCGGTTGGGAACCGCGATGCGGAGCCGCCCGCTCTCGCGTTCGAGGAGCTTTCCGCCTTCGAGGGCGGCAGCGAGTCGCGGCTGTTCGCGTCCGACGAAGGCTCGCAGCCGATCGAAGACGACCGGGAGCGGAGCCCTCTCGTCGGGCACTTCGTGCATCGGTGCCGGCGGCGCCGCGTCGCGGGTGGGAAGCGCTGCGGAATTGGACTCGGCCTTCGGCGCGGCTTTGCTGCCCGCGCCCGGCCCGCTTGCGCCCGTGCTTGCAGCTGCGTCGCGACGATCGGGCGATCGAGGGCTCGATGCCCGACCCGCGCCGTCTGGCGCGTTGCCTGGCGGCCCGCTACTTGGCGGTGAACCGGCGAGCCGACGCTCCAGCGCGTCGAGCCGCGACAGCAGCCGTGCCACGTCGTCGCCAGCGGGCATCGTGGCGAGTCGGACCACGGCCATCTCGAGCACCGCAAACGGTTGGGGCGCCCAGGCCAGCTCCTCCTGCTCCATCACGAGCGCGCGGAACATGCGCCGCAGGCGCGTCGGGTCGCCGCGCTCGGCCAACTCGCGGAGCTCGGCGATCTCGGCGTCGCTGCCATCGACCAGTCCCTCCCGGTCGGGCGCGATGCGCAGCACCACCAGGTCGCGCAGCATCTGGACCAGGCACTCGCCGAGTCTGCGGGCGGCTGTGCCGGCCTCGGCGGCGCGCCCGCAGGCGTCGAGCGCGGCGGCCGCGTCGCCGTCGATGCAAGCCGAGGCGATCGCCAGCAGCACCCGGCGGTCGATCAGGTCGAGGACCTGGGCCACCTGCTCGTCGTCGATATGGCTGCCTCCATAGGAGATCAGCTGGTCGAGCAGGGTCTGGCCGTCGCGGAGCGATCCGTCGGCCTCGCGTGCGATGTTCAGCAGGCTGGTCTCGCTGATCTCGACCTTTTCGTCCCGGCAAATGATCCGCAGGCGCTCGACGATCTCGGCCGACGCGATCCGCCGCAGGTCGTAACGCTGGCAACGCGACAGCACGGTGATCGGGATCTTCTCGGGGTTCGTCGTGGCGAACACGAACAGGCAGCGCGGTGGCGGCTCCTCCAGGGTCTTGAGCAGCGCGTTGAAGGCCGCAGTGGAGAGCATGTGGACCTCGTCCACCACGAAGATCTTGTGCTTGCCGGGGGAGGGCGCGTAGCGCACCGCCTCGATCAGCTCGCGCACGTCGTCGACGCTGGTGCGACTCGCCGCGTCGATCTCCTGCACGTCGGTCGAGTGGCCCGCGATGATCTCGCGACAGGAGTCGCACTCGCCGCAGGGCGTGTCCGTCGGACCCTTCTCGCAGTTGAGGCAGCGGGCCAGGATGCGGGCCAGCGTCGTCTTCCCGACGCCCCGGGGGCCCGTCAGCAGCAGGGCGTGAGGCACCCGGTCTGCCCGGATCGCGTTGCGCAGCGGGATCGTGACGTGGTCCTGGCCGACGACGTCGTCGAACGACTGGGGCCGCCACTTCCTGGCAAGGACTTCATAGGTCATCGAGGGGTAGAATACCTCGTGGCGCAGCTCGCCTGCACGGATCCGGGATCGCAGGGCACCCCCACTCGCAACCGAATCCCCGCTACCGCTGCTTCCTTCCGGACCTGACGGAGTTTACGAGGTTCGTGATCGAACGGGACCCTGCGATCGCGGGTCTGCGCAGGACCCGGCCACAGTACCGGCGGGCCCGCGGGGGGTCAATTGCCCGCGATGTATGCTGCCTCGCGAGGAGAGGAACCCCCATGCGACTCGAAAAGCCCCGTATCGAGCCCCTTGACGACGATCAGCTCGACCCCGAGATCCGGGAGCGCTTCGGCTCCGGACCGATCCTGAACATCTTCCGGACCCTGGCCCACCACCCGAAGCTGATGAAGCGCTGGCTCGTCTTCGGCAACCACATCCTCGCGAAGTCGTCGCTCCCGCCGCGCGAACGAGAGCTCGTGATCCTGCGAATCGGCTGGCTGTGCCGCTGTGGCTACGAATGGGGACAGCACGTGGAGATCGCCCGAAACAGCGGGCTCAGCGATGAAGAGATCGAGCGGATCGCCGCCGGCCCCGACGCCGATGGCTGGAGCGATCCCGAACGGCTGCTGCTGCGGGCCGCGGACGAGCTACACGCTGATGCCTTCATCACCGATGCGACCTGGTCAGGCCTTTCGGCGCATCTGTCGACCGAGCAGCTGATCGATCTCGTCTTCACCGTCGGCCAGTACAACCTGGTCTCGATGGCGCTCAACAGCCTGGGGGTGCAGCCCGAATCCGAAGACGTTCCGCGGCTTCCCGAGAGATGAGTGGACGGCTTGCCGGCAAGGTCGCGGTGGTGGGGCCGGTCAGACCCCGGGCGACAGCATCGGCAACGGGCACGCCACCGCAATCCGGTTGGCGCGTCGTCGAAGACCCGATCACGTCGAAGCTCGTCCAGAGTCGGAACAAGAGCACTCGTGGGTCGACGAGGGTCAGGTGGTTGGCATCGTTGCCCGGTAAGACGTGATGCTGGCGCTCCGGCGGGGAACCCCCGGGCAGCGCCCCTGAGCTTCGGAAGCGCCGTCAGGTCTCCAAGGCCCCGATGCTCCCGGCCTTCGCGACCTGGTCGTAGACCCTGCGAATCTCGCCCAGCGTGGCGACGAGCCGGCGCTGCAGTGCGGGACCGTCCGGGCCGTCCGGGCCGAGATCGGTGAGGACGGCGGCGGCTTTCAGGCTGTCCGAGTCGGTGCTGAGGGCTTCGACGCCGCGTCCACTCATCCAGCGTGCGGCCGCCTCGACCTGCCGCACGAAGCCATACTGCTCGAGCAGCGCTTCGACCGCGGGCCCGGAGGCCGCGTGTCGCAACATGGCCGGTACGCTCGGGAGCGCTGGGCAGCCGCGTTCACCGCGCTCCAGCAGCCCCCCTCCGGCCAGAAAGTCGACGTCCATCAGTCCACCGGGGCCGGTCTTGTAGGTCAGCGTGTCCACTTTTTCGGCGCCACGCTCTTTTTCGACCCGCTTGCGGATCGCGATCAGTTCCTGCCAGGGCGGAGCGTGCCCGGGAAGGATGGACTCGCGAACCCGGTCGAGCGTGACCTGGGCCGACTCGGTCGCGCCGGCGATCGGCCGGGCGCGGAGCATGGCCAGGTGCTCCCAAGTCTGGGCCCGTTCGCACTGGTAGCGTTCGAAGGCTGAAAAGGTCGTGACGAGGGTCCCCTGACCGCCCGACGGGCGCAGCCGCGTGTCCACCGAATAGGCGACGCCGGCGCCCGTCATGGTTGCCAGGTAGGAGATCAGTCGTTGACCGATCCGGCTTGCGGCGTCGACTGCGTCCGCGCCACCTTCGGTAAGGAAGATGAGGTCCAGGTCCGAGTGGTAGGTGAACTCCATCCCGGCGAGCTTGCCCATCCCGATCACGGCAAACGACGGTGTTTCGGACAGCCGGACGTGGGCCAGTGCCAGCTCCAGGGCTCGCTGGGTGATGGTCTCGGCCAGGATCGAAAGGAACCGGGAGACTTCGTCGAACGAGTTGATCCCCGCGTACTGCAGACAGCCGGCGACGACCGTTTCCTCGCGTCGCAGCAGCCGCAGCGCGTCGAGGCAGCTTTCCAGATCCTCGACGTCTTCGAAGGCCCAGCTTTCCAGTGCGCGCTCGGTCTCGGAGAGTGTGCTTGCGGTCGCGCGGGCCAGCCGTTCCAGCAACGCGGGGCGGTGGCTGAGGAAGCCGGCTGTTTCAGTGTGGGTGGAGATGGCGCGGGCGAGCCCCAGCAGCATCGGACCATCGAGCTGCCGGAATGCCGGGTCCTCGCTTCGAAGCGCGAGCAGGGGCTCGGCGGCTGCCGTCACCCGCTCGGACAGGGTCGGCACCGCATCGATCAGACGCTTGCGAAGCGCGTCACTCACGTCTCCGCTCTGAGCACCAAGGCTTCGAAGTGGCCGCGAACTTCGGTGCGCGCCTCCGTCCAGTCTTCCATCAGGCGGTTCCAGGCGGCGTCGGCCGTCGGGTCCGCATAACCCATGCGCCGCGCGAGCCCGAGCTGTGCCGCACGGTCGGCGGGGAAGCGGGCCGTCTGCTGCTCCTCGGCCATTTGCAGCGCGTGCTCCGCGCGACGCAGCCACAGGTAGGATCGTTCGAGCGATTCGACGACGGGCACGGGCAGGAGGTTCCGGTCCGCTATGGCTTCCAAGGCCGCGAGCACGTTGCCGGTGCGGATCGACGGCTCGTCTCCGCCTGCGAAGAGCTGAATCGACTGGACCAGGAACTCCACGTCACGGATTCCGCCTGCTCCGTCCTTGAGCTCGTAGTCGAGGTTCTTGCCCGTACGCCTCCGCTGCTCCTCGATGCGTGACTTCATGTCCCGGATTTCGTGGATCACATCCGGGTCGATCGCGCGGCGGTACACGAAGGGCTGGATCTGGTCGGCAAAGCCGCTGCCCACGGGATCGCCCGGTAGAGGACGCAGCCGGATCAGCATCTGGCGTTCCCACTCGGCACCGAAGGTTTCGTAGTACTCGAGGGCGGCGTCGATCGAGTTGGCGAGCACGCCGGCAGGTCCTTCCGGGCGCAGATCGAGATCGACCCGATAGCCGAACCCTTCCGGGGTTCGCGCTTCCATCTCCTTCTTGAACTGGCGAATCAGCCGGCCGACCTCGGCGTTGTAGGCGAGCGGATCGCTGTCCGATGGGGGCTCGTAGACGAACAACAGGTCCACGTCCGATGAGAAGTTGAGCTCCTGGCCTCCTAGCTTGCCGAGGGTCAGGAGCGCGGGTGACGCCAGACCCGTCTCTGCCGCTGCGCACGCCAGTCCTGCCGTCAGACAGCGGTCGGCCAGATCCGAAAGCTCTCGCAGGCTCTCCCGGAACGGTCGGCCGCAGAGATCGCGGGCTGCGGTCCGCAGCAATCCCTCGTGCTTCGCGTCCCGGATCCGGTCCCAATCGGCTTCGAGGGGTTGGTCGGCGGGCGGCGGCGGTGGATCTCCGGCGAGGGACTTCACGCGCTCGGGGTGGAGCAGCAGCCAACGGGCCAGAAACTCGCTCGACCCGAGAACCGAGGCCAGTGCGGGAAAGGTCTCGGGCGCGAAATGAATGCCCTTGTTCCGGCAGATCTGGGCCAGTCGTCGCAGCCGCTGCGCCCCGGCGCCGGGTCGGGCGCTGTGAAGCAGCGCCGGCACCCAGCGCTCGAGCCAGCGCTGGAGATCAGGGTCCTGGGCGGCTGCTACGAAGGCGGCAGCGGCGGCGACGGGCTCCGGGTCACCGACAAGGCCGAGACGGTCCAGATCGGGCTCACCCCGACGCAGTGAATCGACGAGTCCCGCTACTGACGCATCCATCGCGCAACGACAGGTATCGCGTTCCGGTCGTACTCGCCCCCGTTGGCCCACGCGCGTAGGCGGAATCCACATCCAGGCGTGAAGGCAATGGACAACCCGGTGAGCGGCCGGCTGCTGCTGCGAGAGAGTCGGGATGCAGGGAGATGGTGCGATTGGCTAGGCGTCGGGCTTGGGACGGGGCCTTCGGCGCCGCGAGCGGGACCGGCCGCCACGGCCGCCTCGACTGCCACGCCCACCACGGCGGCCGCGCTCCTTCTTGTCGCGGCTGCTCTTCTTAGCCGAGGCGGGCAGAGCCACCGGTGCGAAGAAGCCGGCAGGCCGCTTGGGGCTGCCACGGCAGATGTCGCAGAGGCCGCACGATTCGTCGACCTCTTCGCCGAAGTAGCTGCGCAGGAAGATCGTGCGGCATTCGGTCTCGGCCGCATATTCTTCGATCGCGTCCATGCGCCGACTGTCCTGGCGGCGCAGGCGTTCGAACTGACCGGATAGCCCGCGGGTGTCCTCCTCGATGGTTCCCTTGGCGAGAACGTGGATGCCGGCGTCGTCGCGCTCGACCAAGCCGGCCTCCTCGATCTTGCCGAGCAGGGCCTGGGTGACACGTGGGCCGAGCTCCGCCGAGAGCGCCAGCGCTTCGAGCGTGGGGTCCCGGTCCTCCTCGTCCCAGGCGGCGAGGGCGGTGCCCAGCTTGTAGAGCTGATCGGGCCGGATTCGGCTGCGGTTCAGCAGCGCTTGGTGGATCTGCCGGTCTTCCGGGTCGTAGAGGAGGATGCAGTTCGCCTTCTTGCCGTCGCGACCACCGCGTCCGGCTTCCTGAACGTACTGCTCGAGTGAGGCTGGGGACTGGTAGTGGAGGATGTAGCGGATGTCCGGCTTGTCGATGCCGAGACCGAATGCGTTGGTCGCCACCATCACCGTTCGATGGCCGCGCCGCATGTAGCGAGCTTGCTCCTTGTTGCGATCGGCCGCCGTCATGCCGCCGTGATAGCGATGGACCGGCACCCGGAAACGCTTCAGGAGCGCGTAGATCATATCGACCTCGCGCCGCGTGGAGCAGTAGATGATGCCGGGACGGCGCAGCCGTCGAACCAATCGGAGCATCACCCGGGCCCGCACATCTCCCTCGGCGGGGAGCACTTCGAACGCGAGGTTGGACCGGTGCGGCGGGACCTCGATCACGGCCGGGTCGCGCATGGCGAGCGACTTCATTACGGCGTCGCGAACGTGCTCGGTGGCGGTGGCCGTCAGGGCCAGCAGGGGCGGTGACCCGAGGGCCTTGAGCTGGGTACCGATCCGCTGATAGGCGGGGCGGAAGTCGTAGCCCCACTCCGAGATGCAGTGGGCCTCGTCCACGGCCGCCAGGCCGACGCCCGATTTCAGCAGGCGTTCGATCAGGATGGGCGACGCCAGCGTCTCGGGCGTCGTCATGACCAGCAGGGCGCCGCCCTGCTCGATGCGGTCGAGGGCCTGCTTTCGCTTGTTGCCGCGGACACTCCCGTCCAGGCGGATGCAGGGGATGTCACGGGAGAGGAGCTTTTCGTGCTGGTCCTGAAGCAGGGCGAGCAGCGGTGAGATCACCACCACCGGCTTTTTGAGCAGCATCGAGGGGATCTGGTAACAGGCGGACTTTCCAAAACCGGTCGGGACGATCATCATCGCGTCGCGCCCGGCGAGAGAGGCGTCCAGGACGGCCTCCTGCTCGGGGCGAAGTTCCTCGATGCCGAGCCGGGCTGCGGCATCGGCCACCGTCGCGCCCTCGGGCAGCGGCCGCGGCTCCCGGGGCGGAGCCTTGCGCGTCCGCGCCGGCTTGGCCTCGGCTTCTGCTCCGGGCTCGGCCTGCGCGTCGATCGCCGACTCGTCCCGCGTCGCCCCGGGCCTCCTCTCGCGGTTCGATCTCCTCCGGGATCGGCGCCGCCGGGCGCCCGCTCTCGGGTGGCCTTCCGTCATCGGTTACGCTTCCAAATGATCCGATCCTCCTTCGGCAGTCGGCCAGCGGGAGGTCCGATGGGGAGTCTCCCTTGAGGCCACGTCGTCGCCGAAGATCCAAGACCGACCCAGAGAGCGGCCGGCAGTGGCATCCGCCGAGCAGCTCGAACGACCCGTCGGGGGCAAGCGGTCGTCTGCGAGGAGCGGATCCTCGCACCGGCCGCACCGACATTTGAGGGGTGCACCCGAGCTAGAACTGGAACGGGTCATGGCACCGACCGGGGCAGGTGCACGACACGCCCATGGGCCGTCACCATAGCAGGCATGGGGTCATTGTGGGCAATCCGGTTTCGCGCCCGCCAGACCGGCAGCCCCCACCTTCGAGGGCCACTCTACCTCCAGCCGCGCGCCGCCCCTTGAGCGGCCGCCGCCCAAGCAGCGGCCGCTCAAGGGGTGGCCGGGGTATGCTCCCGTTCGTAGCGGGGGGGGACTCGTGTCCGAAGGATCGGCCACTGGGATGCCGGGGAGTGAGCTGACCACCCGCATTCTGTTCGGGATGGGCGCCGGTGTCTTGCTCGGCGTGCTGCTCAACTGGATCGGATTCGAAGCGGGCGGGTTTCTCGACGTCTACGTGGTGGACGGCCTGTTCCACGTAGTGGGCTCGGTCTTCCTGGCCAGTCTGAAGCTGTTGGTCGTACCGCTGGTCTTCGTGTCCATCGTCTGTGGCACTGCCGCCCTCGACGACCTGACGAAGCTGGGCCGCGTCGGCGGCAAGACCTTGGTCCTGTATCTGGTGACGACGGCCGTGGCGATTTCGCTGGCCCTGATCGCTGCGTCGATCATTGCGCCCGGCGCGGGCCTGGAGCTCTCGACCGATCTCGTGTTCGAGTCCAAGCCGGCGCCCCCGCTCTCCCAGGTGCTGATCGATCTGTTCCCGAGCAATCCGGTCCGGGCGATGGCCGAGGGCAACATGCTCCAGATCATCGTCTTCTCGGTGCTGTTTGGCGTGGCCATGACGTTGTCCGGCGATCCGGGCGCACGGGTTCTCGGCCTCTTCAAGGACCTGAACGAGGTGATCATGCGCCTCGTTTTCTTGCTGATGAATCTGGCGCCCTACGGTGTCTTCTGTCTGATCACCGGGGTCTTTGCCGATGAGGGCTACCAGGCGATCCTGGCGCTGTTTCAATACTTCATCGTCGTGCTCGGCGTGTTGTTCCTGCACGCGCTCGTCACCTACCCAACGATGCTGCGCGTCCTGGGTGGCCTCGGCGCCATCGACTTCTTCAAGCGAATGCGCGACCCGATGGTGCTGGCCTTCAGCACCGCAAGCAGCAACGCCACGCTGCCCGTAACCCTCGAGAACGCGGAGCGCCGGCTGGGTGCTGACAACTCCATCGCCTCCTTCACGATTCCGCTCGGTGCAACCCTCAACATGGACGGCACCGCCATCATGCAGGGTGTGGCCACTGCATTCATTGCCCAGGCCTACGGATTCGACCTCTCCATGGCCGACTACCTGACGGTGGTGCTGACGGCGACATTGGCTTCGATCGGGACCGCGGGCGTTCCCGGAGTCGGGTTGGTGATGCTGGCCATGGTTTTGCGCCAGGTGAACCTGCCGGTGGAGGGCATCGCGCTCATCATTGGCGTCGACCGCTTGCTGGACATGGTTCGCACCGCCGTGAACGTGACCGGGGACTCGGCCGTGACCTGCGTGGTGGCGAAGTCCGAGGGAAAGCTCGACCTCGAGAAGTACCGTGGCGGATGAGGAACCTCCGAGCGGCTGGCAGTTGGCCCTCGACGCTGCGGTGGTGCGGCGAGCGCTGCTGATGGCGCTGCTGGTGGGTCCGATCCTGATCCTCATCAACCATGGTGATTCGATCCTGCAGGGGGGAATCGGGCCTGTCCGGGCGCTCAAGATGGCCCTCACCATGGCGGTGCCGTATCTGGTCTCGACCTACTCGAGTGTCGGGGCCCTTCGCAGGCAGGGTTAGCCTGGGGAGATCACGTACCTGGGCAAAATCTCTCGAACCCGGCCATGGCAAGCTCGCTTGCAGGCGTGCTAGGCGACGATGTCCTGGCTCGGCCAGGGCATGTTCGAGAGCTGGGCGTCGAGCCGCTCGAACGTGCGCAGCTCCTCCGGGGCGAACACCTCCGACAGCAGCGAGAATCCGATCCCTGGCGTGAGGCTGACGATCCCGATGCCGCGCAACGTGTTTCGGAGCAGACGCCGTCTCGATATCCGCCGGTCGTGCCCTCCGATGGTCGTCAGCACGGCTGCACCGAGGCCCGCGCCGGCGAGAAGCCGGTCGCTCTTCCGGCGATGGTGCGCTTCCGCGATGCCCTGGGCCAGAAGCTGGGACGCCATGCGAATCGCCTCGGGCTTCGGAACCGGCCGTCCACTGCCCGGGGCCGACTCGAGATCGAACTCGGCCCAGACCCCCGCGTGGTCGGAGTACGAGTTCTTCTCGCCCGAGATGGGGAAAACCTCGTCG
>SMWR01000188.1 GCA_004356735.1 Deltaproteobacteria bacterium | reverse complement strand
TGGATTGGTTCGCAACCTCACGGCCGGCCTGCTGCCGTCCCGCCTGCGCCAGGCCTACGGGCTTGCCTGGGACGATTCCAGGGCCGCGCAGGTGGAGGCTCTCAGCGCGTCGGTTCGGGCGCTGCGAAAGGGCACGGGGAAGGCCGCAGAGGCCTGAATCCGGATCGTTTCCGCCCAGCGAATCCGGCGACGCCGGGCGTCGGAATCCGTCGACGCGGGGCGTCGGGCTCGCTACGGTCCGGCCGCCTCCGCACCTCGATTCCAGGGAGCCTCGATGCCGGAAGAAGTTCAGGAAGAGAATACGGGCAAGGTCGATCTCGTTTCGATCCTCTACGTCGTGGGCGGGATCCCGGCCATCGTCGGCTTTTTGGTGATCCTCTTCTGGCTGACCCGCGCCTGCAACATCCCCGCCTAGCGGGACGGCTCCAGGAGCTTCGTTTCAGGCTGCCGTTGAGTTGCCGTCCGATTGCCATCTCGTGCATGTGCAGGCCGCTGGTGAGGTGCCCGCAGGTCATGGAAAATCCCAACCAATGGCCTGTTTTCCTTTCTAATACAAATAGTTAGGTTAATGCTACCCGCTGCTGTGACCGATGCACTCGGGGATGGCGCTTTCAACACGGAAGTGTGCAGTGAAGGCGGTCTGGAGCTTGGCCGCGAGCCTGCTGGTTTTTGGGCTGGGCTGGGGCTGCGCCAGCGTGCGCACCCCGTCCGACGTCTACGATTACTTCGCCCAGCCGGCCCCGGACGATCCCTGGAGTCATAAGATCGCCCGCTGGCAGGATCGCGAGCGCTACGATCGGCTCGACTCCCGAAGGCCGGTCGTGGAAGAGAAGCTGCGGGCTCCTGCGGCCGTGGCCGAGCCGGGGGAAACCGGCACCGATGGAGCAGGCGAGGAGCTCCAGGACAAGTACGCGGCTTTCCGCGTGGAGCAGCGTCGGACGCTGGCGCTCGAGACCGCCACCTGGATCCAGTCCCAGGCGCGCCAGCACTACCTCCCAGACGGTCCGATCGACCGCTGGGCGACGTTGGCGGAGACCCTCGAGCAGAACGGGGACGACTGTGATGGCCTCGAGCTGCTGACCTACAACCTGCTTCGGGACCTGGGATTCGACGCCGACGAGGTCTTTCGGGCCATCGTCTACCGGCCGAGTGACGGACAGCATCACATGGTGACGTTCTGGTTCGAGAACCGGGACGATCCCTGGGTCATCGATCCGACGGGTGCCATGAGCCGCGGCATGCCGCGCATGTCCGAACTCCACGAGTGGAGGCCGCTCAAGGTCTTCGGACTCGATCGAGACTTTACCGTCGAGCGCCGCGCTTTCGCGGCCCACCGCTAAGGCAGCGGCCGCCGCTGGCGCGGCGGCATGCAGTTTGCCGCTGCGGCAAACTGCCGTCCGAGTCACCTCGAACCCTCGACGCTTGTCCGGAGTGTTATCTTGGGCGTCTGTAGCTGCCCCTGGGCGAGGAGGGAACCGATGGTGAGCCCGTTTCAGCTCGACGACGCCGATGAATACATGCACGACAACACCGGCGAATCGAACTTCAACGAGAGCATGTACTTCAATTTCTTCGATCCGACCCAGAAGCTTGGCGGCTTCCTCCGAATCGGCAACCGGGTGAACGAGCGCTACGCCGAGACCACGGTGTGTCTTTACGAACCCGACGGCTCCGTGCTCTTCAACTTCAAGCGCCCCGAGATCGAGGACAACTCGCGTTTCGAGGCCGGGGGGATCCGGTTCGAGGTTGTCGAGCCGTTCGAGCGGCTTCACATCGGATACGCGGGCAAGGCCTGCCGCCTGCTGGAGCCGCTGACGATGGCGGATCCGCGCAAGGCCTTCGCCGAGAACCCGTTCGTTCCCGTTAGCGTGGATTTCGAGATTCGCGGACTGGCCAGGCCGTTCGGCGGCGAGCGCAAGGGCGGCGACGCCAACGCCCACGAGATGGCGTTCGCCAAGGGGCATTATGAGCAGCACCTCAGTGCCACGGGTTCGATCTCGATCGACGGAAAGGCGTTCGGGTTCTCGGGCTACGGGCTGCGAGACCACTCCTGGGGACCCCGCAGTTGGCAAGCGCCGCTCTACTATCGCTGGTTGACGGCCAATCTGGGGCCGGATTTCGGATTCGCCGCGACCTTCATCGCGACGCGTGACGGGGGCGAGATCCAGGGCGGCTATCTCCATCGCGGTCGCGAGATCGAGTTGCTTCGCCACGTGGAGATCGAAACCGAATTCGTTGGCGAACAGCAGGTTCACGATCGGATCCGGGTACAGCTCGTGACCCGCAGCGATGAGAAGATCGAGGTCACGGGCCGCGTCCTATCGCTGATTCCACTTCGCAATCGCCGCGAAGGTCACACCACCCGGATCTGTGAAGGGATGACCGAGTGGACGTGTGAGGGGCAGACGGGCTACGGGCTCTCGGAGTACCTGGACCAGCTCGACTGAGATGTCTCTGCGGGCGTGATTTGGAGCCGCTGGGACTCAGGGAGTCGGGATTGGGCCGGGATCCAATTCTTCGTCGATACCGATCTCGAGACGTTTGCGCTGCTCTGCGGCGCGGGTCCGTGCGGCTGCCCGTTCGCGCTCGATTTCAACCAGCAGGTCCTTGCGCACCTGTTCGGCGCGATCGCGCTCGGCTGCAATGCGAACCTGCTTGATGGAGCGTAGGCATTGTTCGAGCAGCCGGTTGCGCTGTACCACGAGTTCGGTCGGAACCGGTGGGTCGGTGGCATCGGGAACCATGCTGACCTGAATGGTGCGGGTCATGTGGCCGCCGTCGGTGCTGGTGGCGCTGAGTTCGATCTCGTTCCGGCCTTCTTCCAATCGGATGAAGCCGCTCCATGATCCATCGGCCGTCTCCCGGAAGTGCTCGGCGGGCTCGTCCGTGGTGACGTTGTGCGCTCGGATCTCGCTGAGGTCGGCGAAGCTCACTTCCTCGACCACGTCGACCAGGTCACCGGGATGTCGGACCGGCGTGAAGAAGCCGTCGGTCCGGTGCGCCATTTCCACCGTGGCCACGGGTCCGTCCAATGCGTCGGGGCCGATGGCAAAGGAATGGATGCGGATCTTGGCGCGACTGGCGCGGGTGGCCGCCCGCAACACCGCGCGCACGTTGTCCGCTTCGAAGCCGGCGCCATAGGGGAGGGTGGGTTGACCATCGGTGAAGAAGAGGACGATCTTCTCGCTCTTCGGGTTCGGCTTCGACAGCGCGCCCCGCAGCCCCAGCAGTTCGATCGTGGCCTGGTCGATGCCGGCTGCCATGTGGGTGTTGCCTTCCGGGTCTCGGGCCAAGACCGAGTCGAGGGCGCGCTCCAGACGCTGATAGTTGTCGGTGAGGGGCTCCACCGTGACGGCGGGTCGCCGCGGCCCCCTCGAGAAGAGGCCGTTCTGGGCGTGGGGCGGATCGCCGGCGAAGGTCACGATCGAGACCCGGGTGCTGCGCGGGTCGAGACCCCGAAGCAGTTGACGAGCCGCCGCGACCTCGGCGGCCAGGATCGAGTCGCCGGAATCGGTGCTTCCGGAGGAGAAGATCGATCCGATCCGGCCGAAGTAGGGTTTGCCGATGACGCCGTTGCCGTTGATGTCGGCGCCGGTGGGCTCGATCGTCGAATGCGAGGTGTCGATCACGAGCACCACGTCGAACTCCCGCATCTCGCCGTGGAGGGCCATGGCCCGCCCGGCGATGAAGACGCCGCAAGCCGAGTTGCCCACGGTTGCACCGTCTGGCGGGTACTCGATGTCCAGGTGCATTTGGGTGCCGTCCGTGAACTCCTGTGGGATCAGCGGACCCTGAACCTTCGGGTCGTAGGCGGGAACATCGCGTCGCGGTGGGCTCTGGCGTGTGCTTCGACCGCTGGCGGGCGACGCATCGGCCACCTCGCGTTCCACCTTGCGGCTGAACTTGGCGAAGGGCTGACCCTTGCCGTCCGCCAGGGGCTTCTGTAGGGCAGCGCGGACGCGTCGGATCGGAGAGACGACAACGCGCGACGTGGAGCCCTTTGTGAAGTAGGCCTGGAGCATGCCGATCACGCGTCCATTGGCTTCATTGAGCACGGGCGCGCCGCCCCAACCGTGCAGGTCGGAGGGCACGTCCATGTCGACTTCGAAACGCTCCGGTGAGGCCTCGGCGACGCGGCCGAACAGATCGTCCTCATCATGGGGACCGGTGACGGGGATGCCCAGGATCTGCACGCGTGTGCCCGTCTGGACCCGATCGGACGGATCGATCGTGAGGAGACGGACGCCTTCGGGGCGACGGTCGAGGACGTAGACCACGAAGTCGCCAGCGAGGCTCGCGCCAGGGGCGTTGAACGGTCGTCCGGGCTCGGCCAGGAAACCGCTGGTTCGTGCCACCAGCCGCTTCGAATGTCCGAGCAGCAGATCGCCCCGGCGCATCGCGGTGAGCTTACGGAGATCGAAGTTGTGCGCGGTGCCGATCGCGGCGGCGCCGGCTTCGGTCGTGGCGGGCACGAAGAAGACGACGCCCTTGCTCACGATCTCCCCATCGAGTGGAAAGCTCGGACGGGCAACGGCTGGCTGGATCGCTTTCGCCGCGATCGAAACAAGCAGTGACGCTGCGACGAGCGCCAAGGTCCGACTCACGGTTCGCGGCACAACTCTCCCACGCTGGCGTCGGGGGGTGAAACCACGATACGGAAGAGGTCGATTCCTGTCATGCGGCCCCGATCACGGCTCGTGCTCGCGGCGCACGGGCTGCTCGGCGCCGGCGTGGCCCAAGGGTCGCTTGATGCCGCCGAGGGTGGCCAGAACGTAGGGGCCCTGGGGCAGAATCGCGATATGGGGCGCCTTGCCGAGTCTGGCGAGAGCAGCCTCGATGGCCTCTCGTGGCGTCCTGAAAGTCTCCAGGGGAAGCTCGCGGGCGGTTTCTTCGGGAAGTCCGTCCGTGACGAGGTACAGACGCGCGCGGCGGTGGGCTTGGCACAGATGCTGGAGCATCCACTGGTCGATCGCGAAGAAGTCGTCATCGCGCAGTCGCAGCTCGAAATCGTCGAGCCGAGGCGTCTCCCGAATGAGCTTTTCGAACGAAGCGCTGCCGATCCCTTCCGAGAGCGACGCGCACAGGACGATAGCGCCGCCCGGTCGGACGATCGCCGACGCCGTCGAGATTCCCTTGATCGCCTGGTAAAAGGTCGCGTCCAGCGGATGTCCGCCGGCCGAGACGATCACGAGGTCCGCGGGCTCGTCCAAGGAGACCAACGCCTCGTCTTCGACGAAGGCCATGCCCTTGGCGTGGGCCGCCACCGGATCGCCGCAGAACACTCCCGCGACGCGGCGCTCGCGGTCCAGGGCGACATTGACCAGGAAGTCGGCTCCGGCGCGCTCGAGCACCTCGAGAAGCGCCTCGTGCAGCGGGTTGCCTTCGATGATGCCGGGTCCGATGCGGCCCTCGAGCATGTCGGGACCGTGGGCGACGCGTACGGTCTCCACCCCGGCCAGACCCGGACAGACGGCCTTGCGTCCTCCCGAATAGCCGGCCATGAGATGGGGCTCGATCAGTCCGGTGAGGATCTGCAGGTCGCTCTCCAGATAGAACCGATCGATTCGGATCGGCAGGCCGCCCGACGTGGTG
This sequence comes from Deltaproteobacteria bacterium, assembly GCA_004356735.1. Taxonomy (GTDB): domain Bacteria; phylum Myxococcota_A; class UBA9160; order UBA9160; family SMWR01; genus SMWR01. The sequence continues at coordinate 5,490 of SMWR01000188.1, read as the reverse complement.
CCGAGGTCGATCTGCTGCTCGGCATTGCGAGCATCGTGCTGCACGATGCGAAGGCTGCGGGCGAGCGGTGCGCCGAGCATTTCATCGAGCTCTTCGGGGGTGTTGGGCCGGTGCAGCCCGGTCGCCACCAGCACGGTCACGGACTCGGGCGGCATTCCCGCGGACCGAAGCTCGTCCAGGATCGGAGGGAGGAGCACGGCATTGGGAACCGGACGGGTGCTGTCGGAGATGACGATCACGGCATCGTGGCGTCCGCGCGCAAGCTCTCGCAGCGGCGGGCATTCGACCGGCTGCGCCAGGGCCGCGCGCAGTGCGGCGTCGGCATCAGCGATGGGCTCGACCGGGCGTTTCTCGAGAACGACCGTTCGGGCGTCGTGTTGCGAGATCTCGACGCCGATCCGTCCGCGGCCGTAGTCCAGCTCTACCCGCGTTCCGGCCTTCATTGAATCGACGGTATGTCGGGGTTCCCAGAGCGTCAACGAGCGCGCTACGTTCGTCGGGCTCTGGGGGGGGAGGGCATGTTGAGATTACGGTCGCGGATTGACACGTGTTGGCTCGTCGGTTTCGTCGGGCTCCTCGTATCGACGACGCTGTTCGCCCTGCCATTGTCCGTCCTGATCCCTGGGGCGGGTCCGGCCCGGGGCGACACGTGCCCGCCCGATCGCTTCGACGTCGTGGTGATCGACGCCGGCCACGGTGGCGAGGACGAAGGTGCCCGCGGCCCCGGCGGTTCGCTGGAAAAAGAAGTGGTGCTTGGGATATCGAAGCAGCTGGCGGCGGCGCTTCGAAAACGGGATCTGCAGGTCGTGATGACCCGTACCGACGACAGCTTCGTCAGCCTCGAGCAGCGAACTCATATCGCCAACGACGCCCGAGCCGACCTGTTCATTTCGATCCATACGAATGCTGCGCGGAACGCGAAGATCCACGGGGTCGAGACCTTCTTCATGTCGCTCTCGGCAACCGATGATGCGGCTGCCCGGGTGGCCGAGCGCGAGAACGAATCATTCGGGACCGCGGCCGCGATCGGAGTCGCGGCGAAGGACCCGCTGGTTGGAATTCTCGGCGACCTGATTGCAACCGAGCATCTTCATGAATCCCAGGAGTTCGCGCGCATGGCACAGGCCTACCTGGCGAGCCTGACCGCGATGGAATCCAGAGGCGTGAAACAGGCGCCCTTCGTCGTGCTGGCCGGCGTCCAGATGCCGGCCAGCCTGGTGGAGATCGGCTTCATCACCCATTCCGGGGACGAGAAGTCCCTCCGCAGCAAGAAGGGACGTCGAGCGATCGTGGTCGCCCTGGAAAAGGCCGTGGCCGAGTTTCAGCGCCGCTATGATGCGCGACACGATGGCCGGGTCGTTCCGGCCCAACCGCGTCGATGACGACCGTCTACGCGATCGCGTCGAACGAGGACGAAGTGTGAGAAGCGACGGACGGGAAGCCAACCAGCTGCGACCGGTGAGGTTCATTCCGAACTTCACCGAGAACCCCCTGGGCTCGGTGCTGGTCGAGATGGGGCGCACCAAGGTCATGTGCACCGTGTGCGAAGAGCGATCGGTTCCCCGCTGGATGGCGGGGCAGGGACGCGGTTGGATCACGGCCGAATATTCGATGCTCCCCGGTTCGACTGACCGTCGCAGTGAGCGGGAGGCGGCGCGGGGAAAGGTCGGCGGGCGCACCATGGAGATCCAGCGCCTGATCGGTCGCAGCCTGCGCGCGGTGGTGGACTTGGCAATGCTCGGTGAGCGCACGCTCTGGGTCGACTGCGACGTGCTTCAGGCCGATGGTGGGACCCGTTGCGCGTCGATCTGCGGCGCGTATGTGGCGCTCTCCATTGCCGTGCGTCGGCTGGTCGGTTGTGGCGATCTCAAGCGCGACCCGCTGCGCGATAGCGTGGCAGCGGTGTCGGCCGGTGTTGTCGACGACAAGATCGTACTGGACCTTCCGTATGCCGAGGACTCGCGTGCCCAGGTCGACATGAACGTCGTGGCGACTGGCGGCGGGCGTCTGGTGGAAATTCAGGGAACGGGAGAGCAGAGCACGTTCACGCGCGCCGAACTCGACGCGCTTACCGATCTCGCGCTCGACGGCATCGGAGAACTCACCCGACTCCAGGCGGCCGCGGTGGAGGCCGGCGAAGCCGCCAAATGACCTCACGCGGCGCAGGCACCTGGGTGGTGGCGACGTCGAACCCTGCCAAGCTTCGCGAGATCCGCGAAATCCTCTCGGAGCTGGGTGTCGAGTGCGTCGGACTCGAGGGGTTGCCGCCCATCACGTTTCCGGATGAGGGCGACGACTACGCCGAGAACGCAGCGCGCAAGGCGCGCAGTGCGGCCGAGCAGTTCGGGCGGGTGGCCGTCGCGGACGACTCGGGGCTCGAAGTCGCGGGGCTGGACGGGGGGCCGGGTCCCTTGTCAGCGCGCTATGGGGGACCCGCTCTCGACGATTCGGGCCGTGTGGCGCATCTGTTGGCTGAGCTGGGTTCGAGTAGCGGCGCCGCGCGTGCCGCGCGCTTTGTCTGCGTCGCCGCCCTGGCCAGCCCCGATGGCCGGGTCGTGACCCGTCGCGGAGAATGTCGGGGATGGATTCGCAAGGAGCCTTCGGGCACGAGCGGCTTTGGCTACGACCCGATCTTCGAGCTCGAAAGCGACGGGCGGACGATGGCCGAGCTCGATGACGCGGAGAAGAATCGGATCTCCCACCGGGCGCGCGCCTTCCGGGCACTCGCCGCGCTGCGCCTTCCGAGTCTGCCTAGAAGCGCGCCATGACCTCTGCCGGTGTGGGATGCGACGGGTCATAGCGGCTCACGGCTTTCTCGACCCGGCGGCGGTCGCGGAGCGAGAGACGCTGAGCGCGCTCGGCAAGGAAGCTCTGCAAGGGGGCGCCGCAAAAGGCGATTGCGGCTTGCCGGGAGAGATGTTCGGGGTCGTGACCGGCCTCGTGAAGGGCGAGCCAGAGGGCGAAGCGCGAGATGTGCACGCCCAAGGCCACCGAGATCTCGACGTGCAGATGGTCGAATCGCTTCCGCGTCACGCTTTGTCTCTCCGGATCTCGGCTCTGTCCGCCTCCCGGGGGACGCTGGGGGCCTCCAGGGAGAACCCTGGGGGCCTGTAGCGTCCCCCTTTGGAGGGGCGCTCGAGGGGCTCGACGGGATATGTGGGCGTCCGAGCCGAATCGTGTCACGACCCGAAGCGGCACGGGTCGGGTTTGCTGGCTGCGCGCTGGGATACGCTCGCCAGCGGGTAACGGATTCGATGGTCGCTGCGTATGGATGATTCGACAGGGCGAGAGGCCCAGGAGGCTCGTTGGCGGGCCTGGATGATCGCGACCCAGGCGGGAGACGCGGCGGCCTACGACAAGCTTCTGGCCGAGCTGTTGCCCCGGCTGAGGCAGTACATCCGTCGCCGTGTCTTCGACGTGAATGCCCAGGAGGACGTGGTGCAGAACGTTTTTCTCTCGCTCCATCGCGCCAGGCACACCTACCGCGCCGAGCGGCCGTTCAGCCCCTGGCTCTATGCCGTCGCGCGCAATGCCGTGATCGACTACACGCGATCACGAGGACGCCGCTTGGGTCGCGAGTTGTCGCTGGAAGCGGACGCTGGCGTCGAACCCGTCGCTGCGCCCGCCGACCCCCACGCAGACGATCTCGCGCCGGAGCTGATCGAGGCCCTCCAGGCGCTTCCCGACAACCAGCGAGAAGCCGTCACCCTGATCCACCTGGAGGGCCTGAGCGTGGCCGTGGCCTCCGAGCGGGCCGGCGTGTCGAAGAGCGCGCTCAAGGTGCGGGCGCACCGAGGCTATCGCGCGTTGCACGCACTGCTGGAGGACTGGGAGCGTGAGTGAGCGGGGAACGGAAGTGATGCTGGAGGGGCTCGTGGAGAACCTCGAGCCGGTCAAGCCGATCCCCCCGCTGCGGAGCGTGTTCCGGATGCTCGCCCTGATCTTTGGAGTGGCCGCGCTGGTGAATCTGCTGTGGGTTGGACGCTCGCTTGCTCCACTCTCAGCCTGGCTGCACCCCCCGTTTTGGCTGCTGCTGATCGGCCTGGGGGTCACTGCCGGTGGATCCATGCTCGCGGCGCTGACGGGTGCGATTCCGGGTCGTGAGAGATTGGCGCGCATGGGTCGTGGGACAGCCTGGGCCGGTGCCTTGATGGCGTCGCTGGGTGGGATCCTTGGCCTGGCCGCCGCCGACCCGGTCGTGGCCCGGTTTCCGCTGGGCATCACCGTGGCGTGCGCGTGGCGGGCGTGCGCCTTGGGAGCCGTACCGGCCGCCGCGTTGTGCGTCTACCTGGCGAGAGCCTTCGAGCGTCGGCCCGGCGTGGCTGCGATCTTCGCCTGCGTGGGTGCAGTCACTCTGGGCTCGGGTCTCGTGCACACCAGCTGTCCCTCCCGGGAGTCCCTGCACCTTCTCCTCGGACACTGGCTTGCACCCTTGGGGCTGGCCCTGCTGCTGGCGCTGCCGTTCTCGCTGCTGATCCGTCGGCTGGGCCGAGGGTCGAGAGCTGGTTCATGAGCTCGGGGCGGTAGCCGTTCGTCCTCCACCCTGGCGATGACGGCGTCCCAGCTGTCCCCGCACGGTCCGGAGTCGGTTGCGCGCGCTCTGCCGAGTTGACCCAGCGCCGAATTGGAAGAAAACGTGGCGGGGTAGATCTTGCGCCTGCCGGTATCGTCTGATTGCCATGTCTGAGAAGTCCAGCAAGGAGTCCGGTCGCGACACGCAGTTCTGGTTGATCCGGCACGCCGAGTCCACCTGGAATGCGGCCGGCCTCTGGCAGGGTCAGGCGGATCCGCCTCTCTCGGAGCGGGGCCGCTTCCAGGCTGCCCGGTTGGCCGAGGCGCTGGCGCAGGAGAGGGTGGAGATCCTCATCACCAGCGATCTGGTTCGTACGGTCGAGACGGCCGAGATCGTTGCCAGCCGGCTCGCTCTGGAGGCCTATCGAGAGTCCGGCCTGCGTGAGCTCGATGCCGGCAGCTGGTCGGGCTCGTCGCGCCAGCAGATCGCGAGCCGGGACGGCGATCTGCTGGCCCGCTTCGACACCGGAGACGTGGACGTTCGAGCAGGTGGAGGGGAGTGCCGACGCGAAGTCGCGTCCCGCGCGCGTCAAGTGCTCGCCCAATGGGCCGCGCAGCATGCCGGGCGCCGGGTCGCCGTGGTCACCCATTCCGGCGTGATTCGATCGCTGCTCCCCGACGTACGGATCGATCACGCACGTTGGCACAGCGTTGATGCGAGCGCGGTGGTCGACGGCTTCGGAACATCGTCGTGAAGTTCCGTCATCCGGTTCTGGCGCACGGTCTCTCGGCTCTGCAGGTCGCGGCGGCCGGATGGTCCGCGGGCGTCCTGCTCGCGTTCGTGGCGGCACCGATCGTGGCCTTGCTCGCAGCCAGTCCGTGATGGGGAGCGGCAGCCGTCATCGTCGCTACGCGGGTCGCTCACGACGCTCGGCTGGTGGTCGGAAACACGGCGGACCGGATGCTTCCTCCGAGAGA
>SMWR01000187.1 GCA_004356735.1 Deltaproteobacteria bacterium | reverse complement strand
GCTCGCCGGCTACTTCGACCACATTCAGGTCGAGGGCGAATTTGGTCTGGGCAAGCCCGAGCGCGCCGTCTATCTCCATGTGGCGACGAGCCTGGGAGCCGCGCCAGAGCGTTGCCTGATGGTGGGTGACAGCTTCCGGTCCGATGTGCTGGGCGCGCTCGATGCCGGAATGCACGCGGCATGGATCGACGTGGCCGGTCGCGGTGAGCGTCTGCCCGCGACCCGATCCTACGCCACCGTCGCAACACTCGTGGAGCTGGCCGAGCGGTTGCTCTAGCTCGCACAGGCGCGGTACAGGTAGCCGACGAGCAAGAGCGCGACCCACACCATCGTGAGCGGAGAGAACCCGCTCCGCTTGGGCTTCTCGTCTTCAACGGCGAAGTCCGCGGGCTCCTCCATGAGTTCTTCCACGGGATGAAGCTGCATCGAAGGCCCGTCCTGCAAGGTACCCAGCGGTGCTTCCTGGGAGAGCCGGCCGCTGCAGTGGACGCAACGGCGCGTGCCGGGCGCGAAGGTCACCCGGCAGTGATGGCAGTAGACTTCGTACGGGGTCGGCTGGCCGTGGTGTCGCATGACCTGCGAGAGTATCGAATCCCGCTGGGCGTAGGAGCCTGTGTTGGTGGGGTGAGCTATATGCAGCGCATGACGAGGGAGCGGGGATATCGCGCCCTGTGCGGCGTTCTGGGCGGCTTGTTGATCGTGACGGGGTTCGCCATGTTCGGCGGTTTCTTTGGTTACCACGTGCCCGGCAGCGACTCTCCCATCCCCACTGGTCCGGTCGGCCACTACATGATGGGATTCGCCGGTGCGGCCCTGGTCGCATGGGGCGGCTGTCTGATCGGCGTCGTACGACGACCACGCTGGGGGCGCAGTGTCGGAACGGCTTCGGCCGTCGGCCTCTTCATGGCTGGCCTGATGCGGATCGTCGCGTGGATCGTCGGCGACTACCACGTGATGGCGGGTGAAGCGCTCCGCATTGAAGCGGTCCTGTTCCTGTCGGCCGCCTTGGCCCTGATCTGGCTCCGACCGGCTCTTCCGGACGACATCATTGAGCCGGATGACGTCGGGCAGGCGCCGGCACCATGATGCGCTGGACGGGAAGCGTCATGATCGGATTGCTGCTCTTGTTCACCCTCGTGCTGCCGTGGACGGGCGTCGGTCGGCGCGGCACCGATGGCGAAGTTCGCTCGGACATCGACGGAGCCGTCGGTAGGCTGGGCGAAACCCTGCCCCCCATCGAGCTGCTCGATCTCGACGGCGAGCCGCTGCGCCTCGAAGATCTGCGGGGCCAGCGGGTCCTGCTCACTTTCGAACGCAGCGTCGACTGGTGACCCTACACCAAGGCGCGGCTCGTGGAGCTGCGTGAGGCCCTGGAAGATCAGGAAGATCTTCTGATCGTCTACGTGATGGCGGACAACCAGGTCAATGCCAAGAGCCTGCGCTTCCTCGACGAGATGGGACTGCGCCAGCGCATCCGGTTTGCCGTCGACCCGGGCAGCAAGGCCATCGATCGCCTGGGCCTGCGCAAGCGGGACAGCGAGCCGATCGAGGCCGGTGTTCCCCATCCGACCACCTACCTGATCGATCGCGACGGTCGCATTCGTCTGGTCGACGTCCGCCGCGATTACCACATCTGGATCGACCCCGGCGTGATTCTCTCAGCCCTCTCCGACTGAGGATCCCCGGCTTCAGATGAGGCGCCTCAGTTGAGAGGCGCGCCTCAATCAGAAGCGGCCTTGCTACCATTTGGGCCCCATGGGTGGACAGGTTCGGACGGAGGTCGAGGGCGGGCTCGGGTGGTTGATCTTCGACCACCCCGAGCGGCGCAATGCGATCAGCGTCGACATGTGGGCGGCGATCCCCGAGGCGGCGCGCACGCTGGACCGAGATCCCGCGGTCCACGTCGTGTTGCTGCGCGGCGCGGGTGATGTGGCCTTCGTTTCGGGCGCCGACATCTCGGAGTTCGAGAGCACGCGCACCGGCAAGGCCGCAGAGGAGTACGAGCGGCTCAACGGCGCGGCCTACGCCGCCGTGGCCGAGATCTCCAAGCCTGTGATCGCCATGATCCACGGTTTCTGCGTCGGCGGCGGGACCGGGATCGCACTGCATGCGGATCTCCGATATGCGTCGGACGACGCCCAGTTCGGCGTCCCCGCGGCCAGTCTGGGACTCGGCTATTCGGTTTCCGGAGTCGAAACCCTGGTCCAACTCGTGGGCACGTCCGCGGCCAAGGAGATCCTGTTTACGGCCCGGCGCTTCAGCGCCGATGAGGCGCTTCGCATGGGCCTCGTGAATGGCGTCTTCCCCAAGGACCGCCTCGAGCAACAGGTGCGCGACAGCGCCGAACGTATCGCGAGCAACGCGCCGCTCACCCTACGCAGCGTGAAGACCATCTGCCGCGAGCTCGCGCGCCCCCACGCCGAACGTGACGAGCAGGTTGCCTGGTCTTCTGTTCAGGCGTGTCTCGACAGCGAGGACTATCGCGAGGGCATTCGGGCCTTCCTGGAGAAGCGGCGTCCCGACTTCCGGGGGCGCTAGCCGGCCGCCGTGGGAGCCGAGCTGGGACATTGGAGTCGCGGCCTCTACGTGGCGCTCTTGCTGCTCGGCGCCTGCGTGAGCTGGCACCCCTTTGCGTCGGAGCTCGAGCGCGGCAACGCCGCTCTTCGTCTCGGGGACTTCTACGCTGCCACCCACTGCTACCAGCGGGCACTCGGCTATCGCCGGGATGATCCCGCTGCGCTGCTGGGACTGGTCCGTTCCTACATCGGACGCGGCGACGGCGAGAATGCCTTGGAGGTATTCTTGATCCTGCGCCGGGTCGATCCCGCCTACTTCGAGCAGCGGGCCCCGACCGATTACCACGTCGCCCTCTACCAGGCCGCAAAGACGCGCCTGTCCAGGGGGAACGCTGGGACGGCGCTCGAGCTGCTCCGCCGGCTCCGGCAGCGTGATCCGGACCACAGGGGTCTCGACGATCTGATGACCCAGGCCTTGATCGAGGCGGCGGCCCCACTGCGACAGCCGGACGACCCGCAGCTTCAGGGGCGGATGGATCGGGAACGCCAGATTCGCTATCCAGGCGGGCTCGCTGACTTGGCTCCGGCCGAGAACCTGGCCGGGGCGCCGGAGATCGCGGCGGAAGCGCCTCCCGCATGGGAAGCAGCTGCGGCAGCCGATGCGGTGCCAGAATGGCAGCCGATTCCCGAAGAGGAGCACAAAGAGGTACCGATCGAACCGGGCAGCTGGCCCCTTACAGGCTGGGACGCCTGGCCGGACCCAGGACCCGAGCCCGCCGACGATCCGGCGAATCCAAGCTGAACCGAAGGATCGCGGCAGCCGATCAACAAGGATGGAGTCATGAGTCAGAATCCTCGCCGACGCGTTGCGGTAGTCGGTGCCACCGGCGTCGCCGGTCAACAGTTTCTCGTCTCTCTTGAGAACCACCCGTGGTTCGAGGTGACGGTCCTGGCTGCCAGCGCGCGCAGCGCCGGCAAGACGTATCGCGAGGCCATCACGGCCGAGAACGGCCAAGAGAAGTGGGGTTGTGAGGAGGCGCTGCCCGACGGGTTCGCCGACCAGCGGGTCGTCGACGCAGCCGAGCTCGACCTCGATGCCGTCGAGCTGGTGTTCTCGGCCGTGGAGAGCGATGCCGCTCGCGGGCTCGAGGAAGGCTTCGCATCTCACGTGCCCGTCGTCTCCACGGCTTCGGCATTTCGTTACGAGGACGACGTGCCGATCATCGTCCCGGGTGTGAACCACGAGCACGCGATCCTGGTGAAGCGTCAGCAGCGCGAGCGCGGCTGGAAGGGCTTCGTGGTTCCGATTCCGAACTGCACCACCACCGGGCTCGTCATTGCGCTGGCGCCCCTGGTGCGCCAGTTCGGTGTGAACTCGGTGATCATGACCTCGCTCCAGGCCTTGTCCGGTGCGGGTCGCAGTCCGGGCGTCGGATCCATGGAGATTCTCGACAACGTGATCCCGTACATCCCCAAGGAAGAGGAGAAGGTCCAGACCGAGACCTCGAAGATTCTCGGTCGACTGGCGGGTGAGCGGATCGAGGCCCTCGACCTGCCGGTCTCGGCGACCTGCACCCGTGTGAACGTGCGCGACGGTCACACCGAGAGCGTGAATCTGAGTCTGGGAAGGCCGGCTTCGCTGGAGGAGGTTGCCGGCGTGCTGCGTGCCCACGGGACCGAATTCACGGACCTGGGACTTCCGTCCTCACCTCCCGAATTGATCCGGGTGATGGACGACCCCTACCGTCCGCAGCCGCGGTTGGATCGAAGCCTGCACGATGGCATGACCACGGTCGTCGGCCGTCTGCGCGAGGACAGGGTTCTGCCCAACGGCATCAAGCTGGTGCTGCTCTCCCACAATACGAAGATGGGTGCGGCCAAGGGAGCCATCCTGGTCGCCGAGTATCTGGTCCACAAGGGCCTGGCCTGATCCGATCGCCCACAAGAAGCGTGCAGGCAGGCGGGGAGCTTCCGGGCGGCTCGAGAAACTTGCCGCGCCTTGGGGGAAATTCACCCGCCGGGGGGTGGAATCCGCCAAATCCTTGGCGAAACGCCAGCGTCACCACTACTATCGTTGCCCCGAGGGATTGGGCAACGGGAAACGTTTTCTTTTTGGAGGTCTGACGCATGGCACGTAGTGCGATGGCGTATGGCGTGGTTCTGGCAGCTGGTTTGATGGCGTTTGGGCTCGCGGGCTGCGCCAGCGACGGCACGTCGGGTTCAGAGGGTGGAAGCGATTCCACCGGCAGTGAGTTCAGTGAAGGCGGTGGTGGTGGAGGTGGGGCCGGTAGCGGAACGTCGATTCTCGAGGCCGTCTACTTCGACTACGACCGCGCCGAGCTGCGATCCGACGCTCGAACAACGCTGCAGGCGAATGCGAGTTCCGTCAAGAACGGCGGAGGCCACATCACCATCGAGGGCTACTGCGACGAGCGCGGGAGCGAGGAGTACAACCTTGCGCTGGGCGAACGACGCGCCAACGGCGTGAGGCAGTACATGGTCGACTTGGGTGTCCCCGCGTCGAGGTTGAGCACTGTGAGCTTCGGTGAGGCACGTCCCGCGGTTGCAGGTCATACCGAGAGCGCCTGGCGCTACAACCGGCGAGCGGAGTTCAAGGCGCGCTAACGGCTGCTGATTGCCCGCCTTCGGCTGGCAATATCAGCAGCTCGCGCAAGTCCAAGGGACTTGCGCTTGGGCCTGTGGCGCTGTTTGTGTTTGGATCGATTTGACGCCGTAGGTGCGTCTGCAGCTCGTCCTCGAGGCGGAGCGTCATTTGACCCACCCGACGAGAGGGTGATAACGTCGGTGCGCCCCGGTTTCCATCACATCGAGGAATCGCCATGCTCCTCCACGGCGGAAAGCTTGCGGCCAAGGCGCTGAAGAACGCCGGCGTCGAATGCATCTTCACTCTTTCGGGCGGCCACATCATGCCGCTGTACGATGGCTGTATCGACGAAGGCATCAGGATCGTAGACGTGCGCCACGAACAGGCGGCCGTTCATGCCGCGGATGCCTGGGCCCGTTGCAACAAGAACAGCATCGGCGTCGCCGCCATCACGGCCGGCCCGGGAGTGACCGACGGCGTGACAGGCGTCGCCAATGCCTGGCGCGCCAATTCCCCCATCCTCGTAATTGGCGGACAGGGCCCCTTCGACAACATGCGCCGCGGTTCTCTCCAGGAGATGGACCACATCGGTGTGATGCGGCCCATCACCAAGTATGCGGATGCCGTCTACCAGACCCACCGGATTCCGGAATACATCGAGTTGGCGATCCGTCACGCCGTCTCGGGCATTCCCGGTCCCGCCTTCCTCGAGATCCCGATGGACATCTTCATGGGGCAGGCCGAGGAAGCGCAGGCGCCGATCCCCCGAATCCGGACGGCGCCGCCGCGTCTGTCGCCCGATCGCAACGAGGTGCGAAACGCCATCGAGATCCTGAAGAACGCCCAGCGCCCGATGCTGATGGCGGGAACCTCGGTCAAGTGGTCCTACGCCTATGAAGAAATGAACCGCTTCATCGCCGAAACCCACATTCCGACCTTCACCAACGGAATGGGTCGCGGCTCGGTGCCGTGGGACTGCCCCGAGTTTCTGAACCGGTCGCGCCGCGATGCGCTCAAGCAGATCGATTGCATCATCCTGGCGGGCACCCTGCTCGACTTTCGCATGCGCTTCGGCCAGACGATTCCGGCCGACGCCAAGATCATCCAGCTCGACATGGACGCGACCCTGATCGGCCAGAACCGCCAGACCGACGTGCCCCTCGTCGGCAACCTGGCTTGCAGCTTCGAGCTGCTGCTCGAAGAGATGAAGAACCAGGGCGCGCAGCTCGACTTCTCGCCCTTCCGGGATTCGCTGCGCGAGATCGAGAACGAGGCGGCAGCCAAGGTCGAGGCTGCGCTCAACAGCGACGAGACGCCGATCGATCCCCAGCGCATGTGTCGCGAGCTGCGCGACTGGCTCGAGACCCTCGAGAACCCGATCGTGATCGGAGATGGTGGAGACATCGTCGCGACGGCGGCCAAGATCCTGCCGGTCAAGGG
>SMWR01000027.1 GCA_004356735.1 Deltaproteobacteria bacterium | reverse complement strand
CGTCTGGACCGAGACGAGCGTGGTGGCGGTCGGCCCGGTCGAGATCGTGTCGGCCGCCAGCGCGATCGAGGGCGCACCGATCTTGCTGCTCCTGCGAACCTTCTACTACGGGCTCGTGCACCTCTTCACGACGCCCTGACCGCCCCTTCTGGCTCTGTTAGTGCTCGGACACTCGTTCGTTGACGTCGATCCCGCCGCCGATGCCGGCCGCGCTGACACGCCGTCCCCGCAGCGTCGTCACCGTCGGCGAATATTCCACTCCCGGCTCCGGCCGGTTCGTGATCTCGATCAGCACCGTGCCGTCGTCCTGGATCGTGGTCGTCGACGCCGAGACGATGCGCGTGGTCACGATGCGTGGGATGAACGCGAAAGCCGGGTCGATGCCTGGAACCGTCGAGATCACGAGCTGTGTCGTGGCCGTTCCGGTGAGCGTGCGACCCTCGATCGTGCCCTCACCCTTGCCGATCACCTCGGCTGGAACCTCGGCTTCCGACCCTGGGTAGGTGGTTTTCAGCTGGAACGTGGCCGTGTACTGGTTTCCTTCCTGCGCAAGGATCACCGTGCCGGCGATCTGGCGCTGCTGGCCCGTGTCCGTGGAAACGGTCACTCCGGTAACTTCGTACATCCCCGCGATCGGGACGGCAGCTTCAGGAGATTCGGCGTCACGCGTCTCAGTGTCGCCGCAGCTCAGCAGCATCGGGATCGTCGCGAGCAGAGCGTGCTTGGATCGAACGATCATCGGCGGCCCTCCGTTTCATCCCCCAAGGGTTCCATACACAGGAGTCTACGCCTGTAGGGCCCCGAACTGGGCGAGAAACGCGGCCTCGAGGGGCCTTCTGGAGGATTCTCTGAAAGCATCGGGCCGAGTCCACGTTTTTCTCAAGCCGGTAAGCCGGAGCTTCCGATACCTACAGCGGAGTATCGCGCGGAGGGGTCTGCGCAATGCGGGAGGCCGTGTGCTCACGCTTCAGCCGGATCACGAACTCGATGCCATCTCGGCCGGTCTGGGCCGTGCGGGCGCCTTTGCGCTGATATTGATCGACTGCGAGCCCTTGGAGCGCATCGAGCGTCGCTATGGCGGCGAGGCCTACCGCGGGAGCATGGATGGGTTGAAGGCGCTGGTGAAGGAAGTCGTCGAGGAATCTGCGCCCGGCGAGGAAGTCCTGATCACCGAAGAGCGCTCGCGCTGCGCGATTGCGGCCTTCGTGTTTGCATCCCGCAGCAACGTCGAGTTCTACGGAGACGCCCTCGAGGACCTGGTACACCGCATCACGCGCGACCTGCTGATTCGGGGCCGGCGCGCCGTCTATCCGTATCACAAGAACCCGCTCGAGCTCGCAATTGGTCTGTCGGTTACGCTCCACAACACGGCGATCATGCCCGAGCGTCAGATCCTGCACGCCCTCGAGGCGGCGCGCAAGGATGCCCAGTTCGAAGTGGGACTGCGTCGTCGTCGCTACGGCCGACAGGTCCTCCAGGTGATCCTGTCCGGTGACATCCAGGTTCGTTACGAAGCCATCGTCGACCTGAACAACGCCCAGGTTTTGGGGTATGAGGCCTTGTCACGGGGCCCCGAAGGTACCGATCTCACCAATCCGCGCGATCTCTTTCGTCGGGCGGAGGAGGCCGGACTTCTTTACGAGCTCGACGCACTGTGTCGCAAGATAGCGCTGGAGGGCGCGTCACGGCTGCCCAAGGAACGCACGCTCTTCCTGAACTGTCTCCCCACGGCCATCGGCGACCCTGGCATGCGGGACGAAGGTCTACGCAAGACTCTGGAAAACTTCAACCTGCGCCCTAGCGACGTCGTGCTCGAGATCTCCGAGACGGAATCGATCGACAACTTCGGCGTGTTTCGCGAGGTCGCGCGTTCGTGCCGGGATCTCGGCATCCGCATCGCCATCGACGACGCGGGAACCGGTTACGCCAGTCTCGAAGCGATCATGGAAATTTCGCCTGACTTCATCAAGGCCGACATGACCCTGGTCCGGGAAATCGACTCGGATCCGGCGCGTCAACAGGTTTTATCGGCCTTGAAGACCATTGCCGACGGGATCGGCGCAGAAGTCATCGCAGAGGGAATCGAGACTCACGGCGAGCTGAACGTGCTGCGCGAACTCGGGGTGCGCTACGGACAGGGCTTCTACTTCGGAGCCGCATTGCGCGCATCCGATCAGTGTCCCTCCGGATCTGCTTCGTAGCGGCCGCCGACTTTGTTCGGTGCCTGCCCGATTCCGGAAGCTCGGGATCCGGGGTCGAGGCATGCGGAGAGCGGATTCAGGCCTGATCGCCGCGCAGGGCCTCGATGGCACCTTCGAGGATGACGCGCGTCGTGGGTCGCACGGCACCATTGTCGATCAATCGGCGAAGCACAGTCAGCGCTTCCTGAACCTCGAACTCGTTTCCAGTGATTGCCAGCATCGAGCGATCCCAGGCGTCCATTGACGGCTCCATCATGTCCCCTTTTCGTCACGTGAGTGCCCCAAGCCGCGTCGGAGGTGACGAATTTCGTCACCCGAGAGCCGGCATTGCCGTCTCGTTGCCACTGAATTGCCTGTTGTGAGCACGCATTTCTGATCGAGCCACCCTCCCCGCGAATCGGTTGAAGACCGTCAAGACGCGTTCGTCCCAGACCGAAGGAGGTGAGGCGAGAGATCCGCGAACCCGGCATCGGAGAACGCATGATTCGGACCCTCGTTGCAGTGATGCTTCTGTGCCTGGGCGCGACAGCCGCGCTAGCGGGTGGCGCCGGCAAGCTCGACGACCAGAATGGCTATCGCGGCATCCAGTTCGGCAGCTCTCCCGACTCGGTGGAAGGCTTCGAACTCATCAGCAATCGCGGTGCCGGTGGCACCGCGATCTACACGCTGGCGTCTGAGCCGCTCGAGCTTGGCGATGCGACGCTCGACGGGGTGACCTATGGATATTTCGACGACAAGCTCTACTTCATTGCGCTCTTCACCAGCGGACGCGGCAATGGAATCAAGGCGCTGGCCGCTCTCGAGGAGAAGTACGGGAAGGGCACTCCTGTGATCAGCGAGGCTGAGGAGTACATCTGGCGCGGGCGCCGCGTCACCCTGCACTTCCGCGAGGATTCCGCGACGCATATGGGCATGATCGGCTTCACCAGCGTTTCGCTTGCCGCCCAGGTGCGTGCCCGCATTCAATCGGTTGCCAATCAGGCGACGCCCTGATCGACGAGCTGGGCGCGCCGTGCCCAACAGGCGCTACTCCTTCGGGCTGGGTCGGTAGGGTCGGCTGATCGCGACCTTCATGAGCTGACCTGCTTCGAGCTTGTCCGTCGCGTAGACGGCGTTCATCAACGCCGTCTGCTGGATGTTCCAGGTGTTGCCGGTGCGTCGACCAAGCTCGGTGAGGGATTCGCCGGCGAGGGCGGGAACGATCTTCAGTCGTGTCTCGCGAATCGACTTGATCTCGCGAGGCGTCAGCGGGCGGAAGCTTCGTGCGGTGCTGTTGAAGATGCCTTCCAGGGTGCCGGCACGGCCGCGGGCGACGCCCATCAGCCGATAGACATAGCCGTTGCGCGCGATGAAGGTCAGGTGGACCGAGAGGGGCCCGCCCGGAGTGCCGACGCTGCCGGTGACCCGGACGGCATCCCACTGGCCGATCTTCACGTGCTCGATCGTGTCGACGCCGAGTCCGTCCGCCCGGGCGTCCGCCAGGTATTCCTCGGACGCCGCGACCGGATCGTCGCCCTTGCCCTGTAGCTCCAGGGCGACGTAGCCCTTGCGCTGGGGCTGCATGGCACCCACAGCCTGCTTCGTGTTGACCAGCCGCCAGCCCTGGGGGAAGCGCATGCTGAAGTCGAGATCGGCGTGGAGGAAGCGATCGCCCTGGAAAACACCGTCGGCGCCACCCGTGCCCACGGTGAGCCCGTTGAGTCGGCGCAGGTAGTCGTTGCGGTCGCGCGAGAAGGTGGGTTTTCGGGTCCACGCGATGTTGCGCGCGCGCACGCCGGCGGCGGCCACCCGCTCCTTCGTCGCTGGGTGGGTGTCCCGGTAGGTCGTGAAGCGCGAGAAGCCGAACTTCAGTCGCTCGGTGTGTTCGAGGTCCGAAAGGAACTGGGCCAGGCCTTCCGGGTCGTAGCCCGAGACCGCCGCCAGACCCTGGCCGAGCCGGTCGGCCTCATTCTCCTGGCTGCGACTGTAGGCCGCGATCTGGCCCATGGCCGTGAATTGGAAGATCTTCGGGATGTCGCGCATCAGGGCCTGGCGCGCTGCCGCGTGCCGCCTCGCCACGTGCACGATCTCGTGGCCTATTACGTTGGCCAGTTCATCCTCGGAGTTCGAGAGGATCAGCAGTCCCCGCGAGATGTAGATGTAGCCCCCGGGAAGCGCGAAGGCGTTGGGTACATCCTGGTCGACGATCTGGAAGGTGTATTGGAAGCGGCCACTCGGGGCGTTGCGTGCCAGGCGTTGGCCAATCTCGTTCACGTAGGCCGTGAGCGCCGGGTTCTTCAGCACACCCAGCTCGGCGGCGACTCCCTCCGACGCCTCCTCGCCGGCGCGACGGTCGTCGGCCGGCGTGTTGAGCACGATGGGCGGCTTCTCGGGCTCACGCGGTGGGCGCGAAGATCCGCAGGCGCAAAGTGCGAAGATGGCGAGTGACGCGACGAGGCCGAGGGGGAGGGTGCGTCGAATCATCGGATGTCCACCTCTGTGGTGGTGTCCGCTGGACGCAGCTTCACCAGGGCCCGTTCGGTCACTCTGATCCTGCGCGACTCGATCCGCTTGCGGGCGAGATCGGAGAGGGTGCCGGTGATAAGGATTTCGCGATCGCTGATCTCTCCGTCGGCCAGGCGCGCGTTGTAAAGCAGGTTGGCGACCCGTTGGATCGGCTGGGTCCAGACGGCGTGGTCGAGGGGCAGCGGGACCACAAGACCTTGATCCACCGTGAGTCCCGCGACGACGGGCCCGAGCTTCAGCAGACGGACAATGGCTCCGCGATTCTCGTGGTACGCACGGAGAAGCTCGGCCGACCGTTCATAGAGGATCCCGTCCTCCTCGGATGCGGCCTGGAGTGCGGCTTCGACAAAGACCTGCCGGCCCCGGGTCAGGTCCATGGCCGCCAGGTGGGCGACGAGTTGGGACTGGCGCAGGGGCGAGTACCACGGGTGACCGATGAACTCCCGGCGCACCTCGTCAGAGACGCCCATCACCGACAGCTCGATGCGGTTGATGCGTCGCATGTCTTCGGGCGGATAGTCCAGGATCATGTCGCCCACGCGCTCGGTGCCGAGGCCAGCCGACATCGGCGGCGGGGCTTCGTCACCTCCGAAGGGAAGCAGGCGTGTCGGCAGGCTACCCATGGTCGTGACCCAGGCGATCCGATTGAGCTCTTGCTGGAGGGCTGGATTCGAGGAGTACGGGTCCACACCGAGCTGGTGGGCGAGCCTGCGCTTGTCGCGCTCGAAGCCGAAGAGCGAGGCCAGCGCACCGTCTTCGAACTGGCTGCGCTCGCCCCGGGAGAGATCGGTCGCCCTCCGGAGGGCGTTGGCTGCGCCGCGGGGAATCCCGGTGATCGTGCGCACCGGATTCGTCACCAGCTTCCAGGCGGCAATGAACGGGCTCTTGGCCGTCGCCGCCAGGGCCTCGGTGAACTCGCTGCCGGACGACATCTCCCGGAGCGTGGCCAGCGCGGCGATCTCGCCCACCCGGATCCGCAGCAGGTCGTCTCCATAGGCCCGGAACTCACCGAACTCGGACGAGATCGTGTAGATCCACATGTAGCCGTCGGACTCCACCGTGTCGTGCACCGTGTGGTAGGGCCCGTGGCGGAGCGCGTCGGGAAGGAGCTTCGACGCCTCCAGGCTCGTGACCGTCTCGAAGCCCTGCTTGGGATCGGTGTCGCCTGGCAAGAGAGAGGGCAACAAGGTCTGCAGCGGGGCCGGCGTGCTGGCACACCCGACCAGGGCCGACACGGCCAGTCCGGCAGCCCACCGCCATCCTCGGCGTTGCAGCATATTTCCCCTTCCGACCGGCGTTCGCGACCGCTCCTCGGGCCGCCCGAAGTGCGGCCGACGTAATCTGCGGCCCCCACAGCTCTGGCGCAAGCGTGGGCCCGATAGGGTCAGCATTTGGGTTGAAAAAGACACAGTTCTGGCTTCCGGCTCCCGAGTCTCGGAGCAGAATACTCCGCTCGCCAACAGCCTCGTGCAGTTTCCCGAATCCCTTCTAAGGCCCAGGGTGGGTGGCTGCCGATGAAGAGGAATGCTTCTACCCCCACACAGTTCGTGTTTTTGTCATCACTTGGAATTCAACAATTGTTTCTTCAATGCGGTGACTTCGGTGCCCGCACGCATCATGGAAGGGGAACATGGTGGTACTTTTAGGCGCTAGACGAATCGGCTGGGTGGGCGGCCTGGCGGCGCTGCTCATCGCGACTCTGCTGCTGGGTTTGGCGACAAGTGCACCGCGGGACGAGTACGAATTGAAGGCAGCCTTCGTGCTGAACTTCGCGAGTCTCGTCCACTGGCCTGACAGCGCTCTGCAGGAAGCCACAACGCTCGACGTTGCGGTGATGGCGGACACCGACCCGTACGCCTTGATCGAGCGCGCATTGGACGGTAGGAGCGCTGGGGGTCATCTCGTTCGATCTCGTCGGGCGGTGTCGCTCGACCAGCTCGGCGGTGCCCACATCGTCTTTGTGACCCGCGCCTCGGGCGTAGATGCCGCGGACGTGGTGTCGGCGACCCGGGGGAAGAGCGTGCTCCTGATCGGAGAGTCCAGGGACTTTGCTCGACAGGGTGGCACAATCAATTTCTATACGGAGCACAGGAGGGTCCGCTTCGAAGTCAATCCCGAAGCGGCGAAAGAGGCCGGTCTCCGGATCAGCTCGCGTCTTCTCTCGGTGGCCAGAATCCTGGAAAACTGACCGTGGAGAATCTCACACGGCAGTCCATCAATCGTCGACTGACGATCACACTGTTCCTGACTACCGTCGGGTCGCTGGTCATCGCACTCGGTGTCGTAGGCATCCGAGAAACAGTCAGAAACAAGGATTCGATTCTGAGCCGTGCCGAGACCCTGGCTGAGTTGACTGGCATCAACACGGCTGTCGCCCTTTCGTTTCTGGATCCGATGAGTGCTGCACAGACACTCTCGGCTCTATCCGCTGCAACGTCCGTCGTCGCGGCCGTCATCTACGACGAGAGCGGCGAGGAGTTCGCCCGCTACACCCGTGAAGACACCGCCTTCGATACGCCCGCCGTGGCAGCAGCCGGGCACGACTTCACGTCGGACCATCTGGACCTGCGCCGACCGATCCTGTTCAGTGGCGCCGAGATCGGGACGATCCTGATTCGTTGGGACGTCAGCGAGATCGACGATCGAATCATGGCGATGCTGGGTCTGGCCGCCATTCTCGCCGGCGCCGCGGCAGCGATCGCAGGCCTGATCTCGATCTGGCTCCGCGGTCGGATCTCGAATCCCCTGGCCAAGCTCGTCGACGGCACCCAGGCCATTGCCGACGGCGATCTCTCGACCCACGTGGAAATCGACAGTGGCGATGAAATTGGACTGCTGGCCAGGACGTTCAATAGCATGGCCGAGAGCCTGCGGCAGCTCGTGTCTCAGGTGAACCACAGTGTCAACGACGTCGGCGAAGTCGCCCGCATGCTGGAAGAGAGAGGTTCCGGGCTGGCCCAGATCGCCGAGCGTCAGGACGCGGCGACGTTGGATACCACCGAAGCCGTCGACCAGGTGGGCGAGTCGATCCGTGGCGTGAACGAGGACGTCGAGAACCTGGCGGAGTCGATGCGCGAGACCTCTTCGTCCATCGCTGAGATGCAGGCTTCGATCGCCGAGGTCGCCGGTCATATGGACCACCTCTCGGGCTCGATCGAGACGACTTCCGCGGCCGTGAACCAGGTGGCGGCCAACGCGAACGAGGTGGTGCAGGGCGTCGAGACGCTGAATCAGGCAACCGGCGACTCCACCTTCCGCCTCGAGCAGCTCAGTTCTTCGGTCAAGCGCGTGAAGGCGAACGCCCAAGCCAGCCACGAACTCTCGGCGGACGCGAGCCAGGAAGCCAGCCGCGGTCTCGAGGCGGTGCAGCAGACGATCACAGCCATGGGCGAAATTTCCTCGAGCTTCCACGAGTTCGAATCTCGGCTCCGGCGCCTGTCGGAGAAGTCCGACAGCATCGACGCGATCCTGAAGGTGATCCGCAGCGTCGTCGAACGGACCAGCATGTTGTCGCTCAACGCCTCGATCATCGCGGCCCAGGCCGGCGAGCACGGCAAGGCCTTCTCGGTTGTGGCCGAAGAGGTCAACAACCTTGCCCAGAGCACCGAGCGGGCGACCCACGAGATCGCTGAGCTGATCCAGGCCGTCCATGAAGACACGGCGGCGGCCGTGATGGCCGCCGAGGAAGGTGCTTCCAAGGTCGAGGTAGGCGTGCAGCGCTCCAACGTGGCCGGCACGGTTCTTCAGGTCATCAGCGAGAAATCGCGCCACTCGGCCGAGCGGGTGCGCGATATCCTCGATGCCTCTTCGGCCCAGGGAGACGACCTTTCCAGCGTCGAGCAGGCCATGAGCGCCGTGAACCAGATCGTCGAGCGCTTCGGGCTCTCGGCCCGGGATCAGCTGAACGCGACCACCGACATCGCCTCGGCCATCGAGAGCATTCGGCAGATGGGCCTCGATGTGCGGCGGTCGACCGACGAGCAGCGGCATGGCAGCGTGCTCATCATGAACTCCATCATCGAGGTCTCGGGTCTGATCGGTCACATCGCCGAGGCCACTCAGGACCAGACCAAGAGCGCCGAGAACATCCATCACGCGCTCGAGGTTTTTCGCGAGGTGACGAGCGACACGAACGTCAGTGTGGAAGCCATCAACCAGATGGTGGCGATGCTGTCCGAACGTGCCGCCAAGCTCGAATCCGAAATCGGACGCTTCAGGACCGAGTAGCCCCTCCTGTTGAGGCGCCGACCACGGGGCGCTTCGGGTTCCGGCCCGGGTGCAGGGCGTCTCGGCTCCTTTCGGTGTCGTGTAGTCTGTGGGTGTGTCCAAGCTACGGGTACAATTCGTTCACGGTCTGGAAGGCAGCCCTCAGGGTTCCAAGGCGCGTCTGTTCGCCGAGCACTTCGATGCCCGAATCCCCGAGATGGATACCCGTGATCGCGCTGCCTGCGTCGAGGTCCACCGACGAGCCCTCGAGGATTTCCGTCCTGATGTGCTCGTCGGTTCATCCTTCGGCGGTGCCGTGGTGGTCGACCTGCTGCGCGCCGGACACTGGCGCGGGCCGACCCTGCTGCTGGCCCAAGCGGCCGTTTACTACGACCCGGAGGTTGAGCTTCCCGAAGGCGTTCCGGTCTGGCTCGTCCACGGCAGCGGCGACACCCAGGTCGACCCCGAGCACAGCCGACGATTGGCGCGCACGGGCTCTCCCGACCTCGTTCGGCTGATCGAGGTCGAAGACGACCACAGCCTTCACGATCTCACGAGCGGCGGGAAGTTGGTGAAAATCGTTCGAGACCTGGGCTCAAGCGCCTCGCCCGAAGAGGGCTGAAAGGCTGCGCCATTCCGGGAATGAGATACGCGTCATCCGTTCAATGGGTCGACGTCGTTCTCCGGTTTCGTCGCGTTCGGGGTTGAGGTATTCCCAGACGGTATCGCCGGTCGGGCTGACTTCGAGGGCCCTGCCCCGCTCGGATTCGACCACCAGCACGTTGCCGTTCCAGAGCTTCTGACAGCCACCCAGGCGTGGCGAGAAAAGAGAATTCTCCGGACGGCCCGAGTACTCCCAAATGATATCGCCGTCCGGCGTGACCTCGATGACGCGGCTCCAGCGTCGGCGGCGCCCGTTGTCGAATACGAGCACGTTTCCGTCCACCAGGACGGAAGCGTGATGGGGTCCGTCGAGCTGCTCCGACCCCCAGAGCCAACGGATCTTCTCCGCCGCAACATCGACCACCACCAGCAGGTCGAGCTCGCGCAACGAGACCAGCACGTCGCCTTCCTGGCCCAGCCCGGGAACATCGCTGTCGAGCACGTCGATCGAGTTCGCGTGATAGACGTCAGCGCCCTGCTCGTCGAGCCGCGCCAGGCCGAGATGGCGGCGCAATCGAGCCGCCAGGGCGCGTTGCTTTTCGACGGCCGCATCCAGGACCGCCGGATCGACGTATTCGCGAAGCAGGCGATCCAGCCAGATGGTTCGTTCGAGTTCGCCGTCGGGCGTCAGGATCGCGATGCCTTCATCGACGATTCGAAGCGGCTGACCTCGCCAGACCACCTCGTCGACCAACCGTCTCAATGCGAAAATCCGTCCGAGCGCGTCGACGTCCAAGTCGTGATGGGCTCCCAACGGGTTGCTCCACAAGACTCGCGAGTCCGGGTCGATGGACTGGAGGCTCCGACCGTTGGTGATCACGAGGAGCTCTCCGGTCGGCGCCAGCTCGGCGTGAAACCAGCGGTCATCGGGATCCGACACGGTCCAGCGATGCAGCGTGCGGCCCTCCATGTCCACGATCCGGGCGTCCTGACCGAGGCGCGAGTTCACCAGATTGAGACCGGCCGCATAGCGCAGCGGATCGAGTTGGCGGACGCCATCACCCCCATCCTTCTCATCGACTTCGACCCATTCGACGTAGCCCAACGCCTGAAGCCGCGCGGCGGGGTCGGCATCGGCATCCGGCCGATCGCAACCCGTCACCGTCAGTGCGGCCGCAACCAGCCACGCAATCAAGCGTAGACGTAGACGGGGACGTTCTTGAATATTCAACTCCGGCGGCTCTGTGGTCATTTTCCGGGGTTGGAGAGTTGAATATTCAAGAACGTCCCCGCCTGCCGCCTTGGCGCCCTGCGAGCTAGACGTTGATGTCGCTCTGGCCATCGGACTGCCACCAGCTCGCCGTGAGCTTCAGCTCGGGCTTGTCCTTGCGTGACTCCATCTCTTCGTAGAGGCGGCGGTAGCCGGTATGGCAGATGCGCCAGACGCCGTCTTGCTTGGCGTACTCGTCGTTGTAGAAGGCGGCGCCCCGGATCGTGATCTCCCACTTCAGATCGATCACCACGTCTTGGAGGGCCCAGATCCCGGTGGCCGTCGACTCCGAAGTGAGCTGGATCTCAGGATGGTGGACGTGGTGGCTCGAGTGGAAGGTGTCGGCCCCCATCGAGGAGCTCAGGAACTCGAGAATCGCGTCGCGTCCCTCGTACGAGTACTTGCCTCCGCTGTAGGCCGCAGTCGCGTCTGCCGTGAAGACGTCGGCCATTTCGGTCCAGCGCTTCTGGTCCAGACAGCGCATGTACTTGTACTTGAGCTGCTTGATGAGTTCGATTTCGACGAGCTGGTCGGGCGTCATGGGGCTCCTCCTTGCGGGTCCGCGCTCTCAGAGGGTACCAGACGCGATTCCAGTGGAGTTGAAAGGCACGCCATCGGCTCGGATTCTCGAGGCGGCGGTCGGACCGGTCGATACCCGCGGCGGGGCCTCGGGATGGTGAGAAAAATGGACGCAAGCCAGGTTACGGATTCCGAGCCGATACAGGCGACGGAACTGGCTCTCTTGCGGCGGCGCAATGCCGAGCTGCAGCTGCTTTACGAGAACATCCGCGATTTGACGAGCACGCTCTCGGTTCGCGAAGTCCTGAACCGCCTGATGCG